>NZ_JEMA01000675.1 GCF_001589285.1 Sorangium cellulosum
CAGCGCCTGCGGGCGCCGAGGCGCTCTCCGGGCGAAGATCCGCGCCCCGTCCAGCCGGCGTCGCGCGCGCGCCCGCCCTCAAGGCCGCGGCGCCCGCCGCCGCGTCGAGGGACGAGGAGATCGCCGCCGAGCGCGCGCTCATCGACAGCGCGATCGCCGCGTTCTCGCTCGGCCGCTNATCGACAGCGCGATCGCCGCGTTCTCGCTCGGCCGCTACGCGGAGGCGAACCGCCACCTCGTCGAGCACCGACAGCGTTTCCCAGCCGGCCGCCTGGCCGCCGAGCGAGCCGCAGCGCTCCGCGCGCTCCGCGCCAGAGCGGCGCCCCCCAATCCGCCCTCCCCGGCATTCTAGGGCCGCTCTCGGCGGCGTCCGGCACAGCGATCCAGATCAAAAACCCCTTCGAGCGCCAGACGAAGCATCGGTGTCTCTCCTCGTTCGCCCTCCCCTCATCCGCGTTGCGGAGCGGACAGAAGGACCTTTTTCAGGGGGTGATGACGTTTCTTTGAGATGAGAGATCGGCTCCTCCTAACTAAGCGAGCATGGGACAACCGCACCGCGCCTCCGCTCCGCTGATGCCGCTGGATAGACAGCGCGCCTTCGTACGGCTCTTCCGGGGCAAGACCTACGACTCCGTCTGGAACTGGCTCAAGCGGCTCGGGGTCCCACGCCGCGACCGGCGCGACATCCTCCAGGACGTCTTCCTCGCGGGATACCAGAGCTTCCCCACCTACGATCCGCTCCGCTCGCGGCCGGAGCGGTGGCTCAACCGGATCACCGTCCACGTGGCCGCCCACTACCGCGACCGGGCGCACCACCGGCGCGAGGAGCTGTCCTCCGGTGGGCCCCCGCGCGTCGCCGACGAGCGCCCGAACGCCGAGGAGCAGATCGACGCGGAGCAGACGCGCTCGCTCATCCTGTCGCGGCTCGGCGCGCTCCAGGAGGAGGAGCAGCGCATCCTCATCGAGCACGACATCGAGGGCGTGCCGATGGCGACAGTCGCCGAGCAGCACGGGATCCCCCTGTCGACGGCCTACAAGTGGCGCACGCGCGCGATCGCCTCGCTGCGCGCCCAGCTCGAGGAGCCCCGCCCAGCCCCGAAGCGCCGGCGGACGCCCAGCCCCGCGACCCGCGACGCCGGGGAGCTGGCCGCGCC
>NZ_JEMA01000676.1 GCF_001589285.1 Sorangium cellulosum
GCCGCTCGTGCCCCCGGCGCCGCTGGTGGCGCCCGCGCCGCCTTCGCCGCTCGTGCCCCCGGCGCCGCCCTCGCCGCGCTCGCTGCTCGGGCCCCCGGCGTTGCGTTGACCGCTCGTGCTGGCGGGCCTCGTGACGGTGATGGAATCGACATAGATGACGGTCGGGTTGGCCCAGGGCCCCGTGTCGCCCGCCGCGATGTTGAGCCCGATCACCTCCACCACGGTGCGATTGAAGAACGGAGACGCCGCGGCCGCGGTATCGACATCGATCTTGAACTCCGTCCACTCCCCGAGGTCGGCGACCGGATTCCACGTATAGCCGATGTTCGCCCAGAACAGGTCAGCCCCGTTTTGCACGAACGGCTGCACGCCGCCGCTCGTCCCGGTGTGGGCCCTCACGCGGAACGTGACGGTGGCGCCGGTCAGGTCGATCGCCTCGTCGAACCCGATGAAGAACTGCGTCGCTTGCTTCGCGGCCGTGAGCGGCACGGACAGCCGCGCGCAACCGGAGCAATGCTCGCCCGGGTCGACGGTGCCGCCGCCCGAGCCGCTGACAGACCCCGTGCTTGTCGCGCTGCCGGTCCCGCCCGTCGAGCTCGACGACGTGGAGCTGGAGGAGCTCCCGCCGGCGCCGCCGCTGCCCGAGGCGTCGTCGCTGCAACCCGCCATGGCGAACGCGCCGGCGAGCACCCCATACACCGCCAACGAATGGACTGATCTCATCCTGACCCCTCCGTGAACATACCCCGCGAGGCTACGCGGCCGAATCCGCCGTTCGCCATGGCGACTCCATCCTGCCCGAGCTCCTCCACGCCAGCCCCGCACTCGCGAGGCTATCCTGGACAGAGAATCTTCTCAACGGTCTGGGCGTATGAATCTGTCGTCAGTAGCTCAGCACACCTGGAGAAGATCGGCGCTGACTCCACTACACGTGCGGCGGGCACATGACGAGGGCGCCGCGGTGGGGTCGAGTCGCATCATGGCGGGTCGAGCTCGGCCCGCGGATCGCCGGGGGCGGTCCGTCACGCAGCGCCCCCGTATTTCACGTCATACCTCAGGAGGGCCACGCCGTTCGCGTACGCCTTCGATTCCAGGAGCGCCAGGGCGACCTTCCTTGTGCTGCCGCCGAAGAGCCGGACCCCATGGCCGAGGAGGAGGGGATTCAGCTTGAGGACGAGCTGGTCGACGAGCCCGTGGTCCAGCAGGGAGCCGGCGAAGGCGCCGCCCCCGCAGAGATAGATGTCCGCACCGTCGCGCTCCTTGAGCCGCTTCACCACCGCGAGCTCGTCGCGATCGACGACGTGGACCTCCGCGCCCTCGTCGAAGCGCAGGGTCTTCGAGAAGATGTAGTGCTCCATGTGCGCGTAGGCGCGCTTCCCCGGGACGAGGCCGTGATCATAGCCCCACTCGTACGTCTTCCTCCCCATCACCACGGTGTCGTAGCCCTCGAGGCGCGCGACGTACTCCGTGGCGTGCTCACCTTGCATCAGGAAGCCGTCGACCGAGCCATCCTCGTGCGAGATGAAATGGTCGAGCGAAACCGCGACGTCATAGACGATCTTTCTCATACGAATCCTCCTTCAAAAACTGCCCTGTTCGCGCCCGGATCCCATGGCGACGGCGGGCCGGACCGACAGCGCCGCGAGCCCTCCGGCTCGGCGCTCCGGCGGCCTCGGGAAACGTCCCTTCAGCGCGCCGCGGTCGTCCCCGTCCTTGCCATCGCTGCCGCTGTCGCTGCCCGTCACGGCGTGCGCGCCGGGAGCCGATCGTCCACGATCGCGCGCGGTGCACGCGATGGACGGCTCACCTCGGACGGCCGAGTGACGGAGCGATGGATTCAGCGAGGGATGGTCATGAGCGACGCGGGTGAGGCGTCGCTGGCGACCGTAGCATGGCCCGGCGCGCTTGCCTACCGCCTCGGTCGGTTGCCCTGCTCATGACGCGCTGGTAGCGTCGTCGCCCCCGAGGAGAAGACATCATGAAGAGCGACGTGAATCGGTGCTGGCGCCTGGCCTCTCGTCCCGTCGGCATGATCAAGGACAGCGATTTCACGTTCGGCGAAGAGCCCGTCCCCGAGCCGAAGGCGGATGGCGAGATCCTCGTCCGCACGCTGTATTTGTCGGTCGATCCCACACAGCGGATCTGGCTCGACCGCGACGCGTACATGCCGGCGATCCCGATCGGCGATGTCGTCCGCTCCTTCGGTGTCGGCAAGGTCGTGCGCTCGAACAACCCCGAGTTTGCCGCGGGCGACCTCGTCCAGGGCATGCTCGGCTGGCAGGACTACGCGGTGCTGGCGTCCGGCAATGCCGCCGCGATCCCGGCGACGAAGCTGCCGCCCGGCATCTCGCCCGAGCTCGCGCTCAGCGTGTTCGGCGTGACCGGCCTGACTGCCTACTTCGGCCTGCTCGACGTCGGCCGCGTCCAGCAGGGGGAGACGGTTGTCGTCTCGGGCGCGGCCGGCGCGACCGGGATGATGGTGGGTCAGATCGCGAAGCTCAAGGGCTGCCGCGCGATCGGCATCGCGGGCGGCCCGGAGAAGTGCGCGTGGCTGACAGGCGAGCTCGGATTCGACGCGGCCATCGACTACCGGTCCGAGGACGTCGCGGCCCGGCTCCACGAGCTCTGCCCTTCCGGCATCGACGTCTACTTCGACAACGTGGGCGGCGCGATCCTGGACGCCGCGCTCGCCGAGCTCGCGATGCGCGGGCGGGTCGTCGTCTGCGGCGCGATCGGCGACTACAACGCGTCCGAGCTGCCGGCCGGCCCAAGGAACTACCTGAACCTGCTCATCCGGCGGGGCCGGATGGAGGGGTTCATCGTCAGCGATTACTTCAACCGCCTGGGCGAGGCGATCCCCGATCTCGGCGCCTGGGTGAGCTCGGGCAAGATCAAGAACCGCGTCGACGTCCAGGAGGGCCTCGAGAAGGCGCCGGCGACGCTCAACCGCCTGTTCACCAGCGCCAACGTGGGCAAGCAGCTCCTGAAGGTCGCCGATCCGTGAGGCGACACGCGGCGGTCAGAACTCGGTCCCGACCGTGTACCTGAGCTTCCCCGTCTTCAGCGAGAACACGTAGAGCGCCGTCCACGTGGCGTAATAGACGTCGCTCGCCGACGTCGAGATCCCGAGCGAGACCTGCGATTTCTTGTGGATCTGCACGTCCCAGAGCCGCGCGCCGGTGCCCCCGTCGAAGCAGGCAAGGCGCGTCCCGTCGCCGTGATCCTTCATGTCGTAGGGGATGACCAGGAGACCCCCCTCGTAGGCCGCCTCGTCGACCCCTGATGTGCTCGTGGTGAGCGGGTCGACGCCGGGCACCACCGTCTCCCAGAGGACCTTCTTCCTGTCCACCGCCGCCACCATGCCGATCCGGCTGCCCTTGCTGCGGCTGCCGAGCAGGAACCGCGGCCCGGGCCCGCTCGCGACGAGCGCGCGGTCCACCGACATGCCCTCGAGCTCGTGCGACCTGGGCAGCCCGAGCTTGTCGAAATGGGCCCAGCCGACGAGCTGATAGCCGGGCGCCTCCTCCTTGTTCGAGCTCGGGACCGACGTGCACGCCGCGTCCTTCGCGAGCGCGCGCTTCGTCCCGCTCGCCGGATCCAGCCCGTGCTTCACGTCGTCGACCGTCTCGACGACGATCACGCCGCTCCCCTGGCACACCCGCCGCGCCTTCTCGCCGAGCGGCACCGACCACGACGGCGTCCCGGTGCGCAGATCGTAGGCCTGCGCCTTGCCCAGCGCGTCGACCGAGATCACCCGACCGAGGACGACCGCGCGCCGCGCCTCGTGCGTTGTCGCGTCCTTGGCGAGGACCGCCGTCCGCCAGATCGGCTTCCCGTCGCGCCCGTCATACGCCGCGATCCACGCCTCGCCAGCGGGGATGCTGCTCTTGCCGACCACGTCCGGCGCGCCGTCGCCGTTCACGTCGGCGACCATCGGCCTGTCGCTGAAGTACGTCCTGGGTACCGCGCCGAGGACCGGCCGAGCCCCTGCGCCGGAACCCCCCGACGCGCCCAGCGCGACGGCGCCGGCGACCGCGCCGACAACGACCATGCCGGCGATGGCCGCCGTCACGGTGACCGCCGCGGCGTTGCCGGACGGCGGGGCGACCCGGACGACGTGCATTCCCTGCGGGGCCGGCGCGGTGGTCGGCTTCCTGCCGCGGTCGATCAGCGAGCGCGCGCCGCAGTACTGGCAGGTGACCGCGTCCATCCCCGGCTGGATCGGCAGCGGGGCGCCGCATCGGGGGCATCGGGTGTCGACGATCCTTGCCATCGTTCCACTCTACACGAGCTCCGCCGTCTACTTCCTCTCTCGTGTGCTCCCGCGCGCCCCGGGGACGGCGCCGCGCTCGCGCGGAGGCTCGCGCTCGCGCGGCTGCTCCAGCAGGGCCGCGCGCGTGATCCCTTTTCCCCCGAAGCGCTCGGCCACGTCCGCCACGACGCCCTCCAGGCGCCGGCGGCGCTCGGAGGCGACAGGGAACAGGCTCAGGGTCGGGCTCTCGGTCTGGCGGGTCAGGTCGCCCGCGGCGATGCCGACGAGCCGCACCGGCCGCGACAGGTCGAAGCGCGAGAGCAGCCCCTTCGCGCAGGCGTAGATCGAGTCGGTGTCCGCGACCGGCTCGCCCAGCTTCGTCTGGCGGGTCCGCAGCGTGAAGTCCGAGTACTTGAGCTTCACCGCCACCGCGCGGCAGGAGAGGCCCGCCTTGAGCAGGCGCCGGGCCACGCGGGCCGAGAGCTCGAGCAGCCAGCGCTCGATCGGCGCCCTGCCGAGCAGGTCCTCCTCCACCGTCTCCTCCGCGCCGATCGACTCCGCCGCGCGGCCCGGGACGACGTCGCGCTCGTCGATCCCGGCGGCCAGGAGCCGCACGTGCTCGCCCCACGCGGGGCCGAGGAGCTCGTGCAGGCGCGGCGCCGGACAGCGCGCGAGGTCGCCGAGGGTCGCGAGCCCCGCGCCGCGGAGGCGCTCGGCCGCGCGCGGGCCCACGCCCCACATGCGCTCGAGCGGCAGCGGCGCGAGGAACGCGGCGACGTCGTCGGGGACGACGACGAGCCCGTCGGGCTTCCGCAGATCGCTCGCGATCTTCGCGGCGAACTTGCACGGCGCGACGCCGGCCGAGGCGGTGAGGCCGATCTCGTCGCGGACGGCGCGCTTGATCCGCGCCGCGATCGCCTCGCCGTCGCCGAAGAGCGAGCGGCTCGCTGTCACGTCGAGGAAGGCCTCGTCGAGCGACAGCCCCTCGACGAGCGGCGTGAAGCGGCGGAAGATCGCGAAGACCTGCGCGCTCACCTCGGCGTAGCGGGCGTGCCGCACCGGCACGACGATCGCCTGCGGGCAGCGGCGGATCGCCTCGGCCATCGGCATGGCCGAGCGGGCGCCGGAGGGGCGCGCCTCGTACGAGGCGGCCGCGACGACGCCGCGCCGCGAGGCCCCGCCGACGAGGACGGGGCGACCCCGCAGCGACGGGTCGTCGAGCTGCTCGACGGACGCGAAGAACGCGTCCATGTCGATGTGGAGGATCTGGCGCATCGCGGGGCGCGCGATTGCACCCCGGGATCGCGCCGGGATCAACCGGCCGCGACGCGGCCCGCGGGGCTCACTTGAGCGACTGGAAGAACCGCCAGGCTCGCCCGCCCGCGCCGGACGGCACGGAGTGACCGCCGGGGTGCGTGCAGTACACGAGCGGCGTGCCCTCGTTGCAGCCTTGATACTCGACGCACCCGTTGCCGAAGGCCGCCGACGGCATCGTTCTCGCCTCGCAGCCGTTCCGAGCGCGCCAGAAGTCGCGGGTGGACTGTCCCAGCGCGGGGGTCACCGTCCCGTCGGTGTCGCCCTGCGTTTGAATCAGCGCGTGCGCGGCGCTCGCGTCGCCGCACATGGGCTGGGATCCATTGGGGCCCCACCCGGCGACCGGCGCGAGGCCGCGGAACTCCGAAGAGCGCTCGCAGCCGAGCGTGTTCGTCATGAAGCCACCCTGGCTGAACCCGACAGCGAAGACGCGCTTCGTATCCACGCAGTAGTTCGACTTGGCGTGCTCGAGCATGGCATCGAAGAACGCCAGATCGGCGTCCAGGCGCGCCCGATTGGCGCTCGGCGGCGGACCGCCCCAGTTGGAGTCCGCGGTGCCCCACTGCGACTCGGTGCTCGGAGGCGTGGATCGCCCGCTCGCCGGCAGCCCCTGCGGGTAGATGAGCAGCGCCTGGTCGTCGGTCTCCTGGATGAGCTGGAACCCGCTGTTGTCGTGCGCAGCCCACACGTTGTTCATGTTCAGGCCGTGAATACCGAAGACAAGCGACAGCGGCTTGTTCGGGTCGTAGTTCTGCGGCACGTACATCAGGTAATAGCGCGTCACCCCGCCGACCATCAACGTCTGCTGGGTGCGGGGGTCGGGGCGCGTCGCGGGCTTGCCGCAGCCCATCGAGCCGCTGTCGTCGGGGCCCGCCGAACCGCCGCCGCCGGTCGAGTCGCCGCCCGCGCCGCCCGCGCCGCCCGCGCCGCCGGAGCTGCTCGCGCTCTCGGCCGTGCCCGCGCCCCCGCTCCCGCTCACGCTCACGCTCCCGCTCCCGCTCACGCTGGCACCGCCGCCCGACGTCGAGCTCACGGTGGAGCCGCCGCTCGTGCTGGCGCTGGAAGACGCACCAGCGCCGGGGTCAACGGAATCCGGCTCCGACGAGCAAGCGGACAGCCCCATCGCCACGCCAACAGTGAAAAGAACGCTCAGGCTCGATGCAGATCGACTCGTCATGACACCACCTCGCTAGCTGCCGATCGCCGGGGCCCGGGCGATCACGGGTCCTGAGAAGGCGCGGCTCCGCCCTCACCGGCAGCGTTCCACGAGGCGCATCCTCAGTGTAAGGGCGCGTATTGTGAGCGCTCACATGGACGATGTCAACGCTCGTCGGCGGGGCCGCCGGGTCCCCCCTCGAGGCCGAGGAGGAGAAAGGCCTGGCAGCGCCCCTCCGGCGCGACGCGTCAAGAGACGCTGGCGCCGGACAGCGATCCGGGTCGGACCTTCCGATTGACGTTGATGATGTGAGCGCTCACAGCAGGCCGCGTCTCCTCCCGTCTTCACCCTTCGACGCGGGCGACGGAAGACGCTCCCGAGCACGAATCGGCTCAGCGCCGATCGGGGCATGACACCGGCTCAGCGCTGGCCAGGACATGGGCCCTTCCGGAATCAGCGACTGGCTCTGGCGGCGCTAGCGTACCGGCGGCTTCAGGTCATCCGGCAGCCGGCTTCCCGGCGGTCGCGGCAGCTCGGGCGGGCGGTCGAGCAGCGAGGCCGGCGGCGCTGCGTCGGGCCCGGCGTCGGTCCCGCCGTCGGGCGGCGAGGTCGGGCCGGACGAGGTCGGGTCGGGCCCGGCGCCCGTGCTCGAGCTGCTCGAGCCCTGCAGGGGCGAGAGCGACTCGTTGGAGCAAGCGCAGAGCGCGCAGGCGGCGATCAGGAGGAGCCACGCTCGCATGGTCTGACTCCTCGGCTCAGTACTTGACCCAGATCTCGGTGCCTGGATGGATCATCGTCAGCACCTCGGTATCCGGCTCCGTCATGATCAGGCTCTGGGTGCTCGGGTTGGGGCTGTACGCCGCGTTCCCCGCCCAGACGATGAGCGCGTCCTTGAAGACCGAGAGATCGTGGACGTGCTCGTTCACCGTGTACTTGTTCCACCCGGGCGCGCGCGGCGGCAGGATCGTGAGCGCCGGCGCCGGGAGCGACGTCGGGGCGTCGGGGTTCGGCTCGTGGCTGCCGTGGTCGCCGGAGGTGTCCACCCACTCGGCGATCGTCTCGGTGCCGTCGGCTGTGCGACAGGTCTGGACGGTGGGGAAGTACAGGGTCTTGAACGGCGTCTCCGGGACGTTGAACCGCAAGGACAGCTTGTAATAGTTGACGTCCGCTGGAAGCACGTCCGCGAGGGGCTTCGTCCAGACGACCGCCGTGACGTTGCCCTCCGCGTCCTTCTCCAGCGCGGCCTTGCCGAACGTGCTGTCCGTCGGCCGCACCGACGTCACCCCGGCCGGGATCTGGACCTTCACCCTGTAGGTGTCTGCGCCGTCGCAGCCGTGGCCCACGCCGAAGCTGGCCTCGTGGGTGGCGCCGGCGAACGCGGGCCCCGACACCGAAATGTGCGCGTACGCGGCCGTCGCCGTGAACAGTGAGCCTGCAACGATCAGGCAGCTCTGCAACGCTATCTTCATATCGAGACCTCCACCGAGGAAAGCTCGGGCACTCTAGTGAGGTCTCCGTGCTTTGAGAATGCGACCTGTTGTCGCAGCGCTCCGGTCCTCGGGCGGCGGCGCCGCGTCAGCCGCCGCCGAGGGGACCCGGGATCACCGGCCCGGGCGCGAGCAGCCCGCTCCCCTGCATCAACCACACGGCCATCTGGCTCGTCTCGCCCGCTTGCCAGACCACATCCGCCATGCCGTCGAGGTTCACGTCGCCGGCGGTGCGCGCCACCCAGCCCTCGCCGAGGGGACCCGGGATGAACGGGCCCGGCGCGAGCAGCCGGGTTCCCTCCATCAGCCACACAGCCATCAGGTTCTGCTCCGCGTTGTTCCAGAGCACGTCGGCCATGCCATCGCCGCTGAAGTCGGCGCCCCAGGCGATCTTCCAGCCCTCGCCGATCGGCCCCGGGATGGGCGGCCCCGGCGCGAGCAGCCGGGTTCCCTCCATCAGCCACACAGCCATCAGGTTCTGCTCGGCATGGTGCCAGACAGCGTCCGACATGCCGTCGGCGTTGAAGTCCCCCACCGCGGCGACGTCCCAGCCATCGCCGATCGGCCCCGGGATGAACGGCCCCGGCGCGAGCAGCCGGGTTCCCTCCATCAGCCACACAGCCATCACCCCCTGTTCGCCGTGGCTCCAGAGCACGTCGGCCATGTTGTCGGCGTTGTAGTCGATCGCCCTGGCGAACCAGCCGCCGCCGCCCGGTCCGGGGAGGATCGGCCCGGGCACCAGCAGGTGGGTCCCCTCCATCAACCACACAGCCATCGCGCCCAGCTCTTCGTGACGCCAGAGCACATCCGCCATGCCGTCGAAGTTGAAATCGCTCGTCTTGGCGAACCAGTGACCGCCGGGCGGCCCCGGGATGAACGGCCCGGGCGCGAGCAGGCGGGTTCCCTCCATCAACCACACGGCGACGAGGCCCCGCTCGGCGTCGTTCCAGAGCACATCGGCCATGCCGTCGGCGTTGAAGTCGAGCGCCTGGGTGATCACCCATCCTTGCTCGCCGAGCCGCTGCCCCGCGGCGCCGATCGACGAGCCCGGGGGCTCCGTGGTGGGCGCGCCGCGCTGGTGGTCGACGCCCTGCGCACAGGCGGCGGCGGTGAGGATCGCGCAGGCCGCGCTCGCGGCCCTCACGACGGTGGCAGGCTGTCTCATGCTGGCCTCGCTCGCGCGCGGTGATGTTCGCTCCGGCGGCGCCGCGCCGCGGCCGTGAGCGCGCCGGTCACGCGCGCGGGGGGAGCGGCAAGCGCCAGTCCATCGAGTCATGGTTTGCGCCGGTTCTCGGCGCGGCGCCCACATGCGAGCCAAGCCTGGCATTCCCCGCTTCTTGCATGCCGGGTCATCGAACAGGTTTCCTGTGCTCACCGAGCGGATCGCTCTCCAGAGTTCCGGACGCATGCGGCGCTTCAAGAGCTGGCATCTGCCCCCTGATCGCCGGTGTCCCGAAAGCGAGGCCTCCCAGGAGACCCGAACGCCGCGGGAGACGACCCTTCCCCCCGGAGCCCTCGACGCCTGGCAGCTCAGATCAGCGCGGCACGGACGGCAACCCGAGGCTCAACGATGTTTGCACCCGACACAAAGATCACGCCTTGCATGGCGATGGTGCTCGTTTCATCGCTCAGCTGCGTGGGCCCGCGCGAGGCGCCGGGGCTCGCGGCCAGCAGCGGTGTGCATACCGAGACAGGCGAGGCGCGCGGCGCCCTGTGTCTCGGTCAGATGATCGCGAATGTGATCGTCCTCCCGGAGACGTACCACTGGGAGGATCCCGCCCACGTGCTCAGCGTGGCGGAGGGGTTCGGCCCGCGGACGCTGGACGTCGCCGTGGCGGCGAGCGTCCAGCCCACCGTGAGCCTCACCGGGACCGCCACGGGCACCGTCACGCCAGCGGAGGCGCCGCCCGCGACGGGGATACCGGGCCTGCCGGGCCTCCCACCTTTCTTCGGGATATCGGGGCTACCGCCTTTCGGTGGCGCGCCGGGCACGGGCCTCGGCAGCGGGCTGCCGGGGACGTCTGGCGCGCCGTTCCTGCCGGGCACGGGGGGCACGCCGGGGTCCCGCGCGCCGACGGACTGCCAGCCTCCGTGGAGCATGTCCGACGACTGCGCGCCCTCGAACGGACAGCCCTCGTGGGGCGCGCCGGGCAACGGCGCGCCCTCGAACGGACAGCCCTCGTGGAACGCTCCGGGCAGCGGCGCGCCCACGAGCGGGGCGCCGTCGGGCAGCGCCCCGCTCGNAACGCTCCGGGCAGCGGCGCGCCCACGAGCGGGGCGCCGTCGGGCAGCGCCCCGCTCGTGGGGCCGGGCAACTGCCCGATATCTCTCTCGGATATCTCCGAGGCGGTCGGGTTCAGCGTGAGCGAGACCATCACGCTCGAGGCCAGCTCGACCTACTTCGTGCCCACGGCTGCCTACGCGCGGGTCTCGGCGTATCCCGTGTTCCAGAAGATCACCTGGGATATCATCAGCCCCGGCGGCTGGAGCTGGGGATCCGGCCCGGCGGGGGGCGTCGTCGTGGGCTCCGGCTTCGTGCTCAAGCCGATCGGCGTTTATTTTGCGACGTACCGCGCCTATGACTTCGCCGCGATGGGAGGGGGCGTGGTCAGCCCGGGCCCCATCCTGGACCCCCCGGGCGCGGGCGGCGGTCCTGGCGAGGGCGGCGACGCTGGC
>NZ_JEMA01000677.1 GCF_001589285.1 Sorangium cellulosum
GGCGGCGATGCTCGCCGAGGCCGCCGAGATCGAGGAGCGATCCCGCGGCGATCTCCTCGCAGCGCAGCGCCACCTCGGCCTCGCGCTGCGCCTCCGGCCGCGCGACCCGGGCGTCCTCGCCTCCTTCCGTCGCGTCTCGGGCGAGATCGCCCCCCACCAGGCCGCGCCGCCCGCCGCGGCCGCCTCGATCCCGTCGCCCCCGCGCCCTCGCGCGACCGAGCAGCGGATCGAGGTTCACGTCCCCGCGCCGCGCCGGCGCACGCTCCCGCCCGAGCCCGTCGTGATCGCCTCCGCGCCGGCGGCTCCTCCCCTCGTCCCCCGGCCGCCGGCGGCCCCCACGCCGGTCGACCGCGGGTTGCTCGACTGGCCGCCGGTGGCCCCTGTCGACCCTGGGTTGATCGAGGAGATGCCCACGCTCGACAACGGGGACACGTCCACCGAGCTGAACGCGCCCGGCCCGCCCAGCGTCACGCTGGCGGAGGGCCAGTCGCCGCTCCTGCGCGGGTTCGCCCTCGACGACGAGCTCCTCGCCGACCGGCTCGCCGATCGCCTCCGCGCCGATCCCACCGATCAGGGCGTGGCGATGGCGCTCGCCGACGTGCTCGCCCGGCTCGGCCGCGATCTCGACCTCCTCGCCCTGCTCTCGGCGCGCATGGACGAGGGGGACGAGGCGACGCGGCAGGAGGTCGCGCCGCGCCGTCGCGACGTGCTCGCGCGGCTCGCCGCGAGGGCGCGCGGCGAGGGGCGCGACGCCGAGGCGGAGCTCTACGAGATGCTGCTCCACGCCGATTCAACCTGAGCCTCGCCTCGGCGGCCCAGCTCACAGCGCGCCCGTCGCCGCCACGCGTCCCCGCCGCGCGCTTGGCCCGCGCCCTTCGCCCGTGATAGCCGGATCTCCTGCGCAGCGCGCGCTGCGCCTGGAGGTGCAGCATGGCCGAGGAGCCGCCGAACCGCGTCCACCCTGGGGGCTCGCCGTGCGAGCCGGGCGCCTCGCCCGCGAGGGCAGATCGCCCGATCCTCGTGCAGAAGTATGGCGGCTCGTCGGTCGCCGACGTCGACCGGATCGGCAAGGTCGCCGACCGCGTCGTGGCCGCGAAGCGCGCTGGCAACGACGTCGTGGTCGTTGTCAGCGCGATGGGCAAGACCACCGACGGCCTGCTCTCCCTCGCGCGGCAGGCCGCGGCCGCGGGCGGCGCGGGCGGCGATCCTCCCCGGCGCGAGCTCGACATGCTGCTCTCGACGGGCGAGCGCGTCTCGATGGCGCTCCTCTCGATCGCGATCCAGGCCCGCGGCTTCGAGGCGATCTCGTTCACGGGCTCCCAGTCCGGCATCCTCACGAACGATCGCCACTTCGACGCGCGGATCATCGAGGTCCGCCCGTTCCGGATCGAGGACGAGCTCGCCCGTGGCCGCATCGTGATCGTCGCCGGCTACCAGGGCATGAGCTACCGCCGCGAGATCACGACGCTCGGCCGCGGCGGCTCCGACACCACGGCTGTCGCGCTCGCGGCGGCGCTGCGCGCCGAGCGCTGCGAGATCTACAGCGACGTCGACGGCGTGTACTCGGCCGACCCCCGGGTCGTCCCCGACGCCCGTCACCTCCCCGAGCTCGACTGCGCTGTCCTCCAGGAGATGGCCGAGTGCGGCGCCAAGGTGGTCTGCGCCCAGGCGGTCGAGTGGGCGCGCCGCTCCGGCGTTGCCCTGTTTGCCCGGTCGACCTTCGACGCCGCCCCCGGCGCGCGCGAGACAGTCGTGCGCCGCTTCGCGTCCGGCGCAGCGTCTCCGACGATCGCGGCACGCGCGATCGTCGCCGAGGCCAACGTCGTCCTCGCGCGCGCCCCCGGCGGTCTCCGGCTCGACGCCCTCGTCCGCGCCGCGGGCGAGCTCGGCGTGAGCTTCCGGGATCTCTCGCTCGGACCCGGCGGCGGCGCGTTCGTGCTCCCGCTCCTCAACGTGCCCGACTGGCAGGGCGCGAAGCGCCAGCTCACCGCGCTCCTTCCCTCCCTCGAGCTCATCGAGGGCCTCGCCTCCGTCAGCGTCGTCGGCGACGGCCTCACCGCCACCGCCGAGCCCCTCGCCCGTTTCACAGAGGTCCTCGAGCGCTCCAGCATCGCGCCCCGCTTCCTTGTCGCCGGCCCGCTGCGCCTCGGCGCCCTCGTCGACGCCGCCGACGCCGCCCCCGCGCAGCGCCTCCTCCACGCATCGTTCGTCGAGGGGTGATCGCTCCCCGCGACCGCGCAGACCCGAGCTCCCCCCGTCCACCGTAGGCCCCCGGAGAACACCCTCTCCGGGGGCCGGGCGTCCCCGGAGCTCCTAGTGCTTCCGCTGCCTCGTGAGCGCGAGGAGCCCCGCCGAGCACGCGACCCACACGACCTCGCGCGACGCGTCCCAGGCGATCGCCGCCCGCGGCATCCCCGCCGCGTCGTCCTCCGCGGCCCCGTGAGGCGTCGCCTCGATCTCGGCGATCAGCGTGGGCGCCGCGTTCGACGGCACATGGACGAGCTGCGCCCGGCGCTCGCCCTCGCGCGCGACCAGCGCGAGCAGCGCCGAGCCCCTGTGGTCTCCCGCGAACGCGAGCGCGACCACCAGCGGCAGCCCCTCGATCACCCGGAACGTCTCGCCCCCGTCGCGCGACACGCACAGGAGCCCCGCCCCCGAGAGCGCGACCGACCGCCCCCCCGACGCCGCCGCGAGCCGCCCGTCGTCGGCCTCCGCCGCGCGCCGCGCGGCCCCGGACAGCGGCACCGCCGGCGAGCCCTCGTCGTCGCCGCGGAGCCGCTCGAGCTGCGGCCCCGCCTCGGTGCTCGTGAGCGCCACGATCACCCCCTCGCTCGCGCTCATCCGGAGCACCCCGTCCCGCAGCGCGGGCCCGAGCGACAGCGACAGCGCCCCGCGCGCCGGCGCCGGCGCCGCCTCGCGGCGCGCCGACCCCGGCGTCACGGCCGAGCCGGTCTCCGGCGGGACAACGACCGCTCCGGCCGCGGGCGACCACAGCGTCTTGCCGGACAGCACCCAGAGCCGCCCCGGCGTCATCGCGAGCGTCACCGGCGCGCCGCCCGACCCCCACGCGCCCAGCGGGCTCGCCGTCTTCCCCCGATCGTCGCTCAGGAGCAGGTTGCCTCGGCGCGTGGCGATGAGCAGCGCGGCGTCCGACAGCGCGATCGACGACGCCGACGCGTCCACCCCGGCGCGCCGCGCGGCCAGCGCCCCCGCGTCGACGACGAGCACGGTCCCGCGGTCGCCGCCCGTGCGGTCCGCGCGCCGCGCGCGACCTCCCGATCGCGCGGCCGGCTCGCTCGTCCCGGGCTCGGGGCCTGCGCCTCCGGCGACGACGTAGCCGCCGGCCGCCGCGAGCGTGCTGCACGGCACCGCCGCGCCGGCGCCCTCGACGACGACCCACGGCAGCGCGTCCCAGACCGGCGCCTGATCGTCCGCGAGATCGGGCAGCTCCGCGAGCAGGTCCTCGCCCTCGTACGCGCCGTCCTGATCGGCGTCGAGCGCGGGCAGCTCGCCCTCGTCCACGTCGTCCGACGGATCCTCCCCGGTCCCCTCCGCGCCGCCGTCGTCGCCGTGCGCCCCGCCGTGCGCGTCGAGATCGTCGTTGTCGTCGTCCTCGTGCCCGGCCGCCTCGTCGGACAGCCACGAGCCCGCGTCGGCGTCCGCGATCCCCTCGTGGAGCGCCCCGACGTCGACGCCCTCCTCCGCGGCCTCGTCTTCTCCGACCCCGTCCTCGTCCTCCGCGAGCTCGACGCCGACCTCCAGGTCGCTCGCGTTCACGTCGTCGAGCCCGCCCTCCGCGTCGTCGAGCGTCTGCAGGAGCTCCTCGAAGCCCTCGTCGCGCTCTTCCTCTTCGTCGTGCCCGAGCGGCGGCAGGTCGATCAGCTTGTCATCGTTCTCATCGCGCTCGCGCTCGAGCTCCTCATCGTCGACGGCGGTCTTCGGCTGCTGCGCCGGGCACGTCTCGCGGCGCTCCGCCATGCGCTCGCTGCAGGATCGGGGGGCTGACATCGGCGGGAGTGTAGCGCCCCTCGCGACGCTTTCGCCCCGCGCGACGCACCCCGCAGGCGTCCACGCGCGCGATCCCCCCTCTCCAGAGCCTGCCCGCCGCCGGTCGCGGCGGCCTCTCCCTCCCGGCCCGACAAGGAGCCCGCCGCGCTCCGCCGACCCCTGCGGCGGGTACCCGGTGCACATCATGTTTGTACAACGTTTGTTCCATACACGCGCTCCCGGGCCATCTGGTGGCCCAGTTCACCAAAGTTGCGCCATGGATACCTGAGTTTACGGACGATTTCATGTCGCTCCCGAGGGTCCTGTATGTATAATCTTTGTTGATGCTATTTGACGTAGAATGATCGTGGCCATAGAGTCGATTTCGCCATGTTCGACATCGTCGTCTCCTCCGCGCCGGCAACGCCCTTTGCCCACCGCGTCGCGGCTGCGCTTCGCGAGGCCCGCATGCGCGTAGTCACCTGCGAGATCTCGCCGAGCCGCCCGCCGCCGGACGCGCTGCGGGTCGACGCGGCCGTGGCCTGCGCGCAGAGCCCCGCGGCGCTGCTGGACATGGCCCGCTCGCTCCGCGCGACGCTCGACGGCCCGCCGCCCGTGATCGGCGTCAGCTCGTCGCGCGCGATCTTCTCGATGGCGGAGCTCTCGGGGGCGCTCGCGGACGACGTCCCGGGCTCGGTGCTCGCCGCCCAGGTCCAGCGGCTCGCGGCGCAGTCCGAGCGGCAGCGGAGCCGCGTCATCCTGCGCGGCGAGCTCGACGACGTGGGGCTCGACGGGCTCCTCGCCTCGCTCGCGTCGCGCAGCCGGAGCTGCTTCATCCGCGTGCGCGCCGGCGCGCTCCGCGCCGAGGTGACTGTCGACGCCGGGCGGCCCGTCCACGCCCGCGCCGACGGCGTGCGGCCCTCGGAGCGCTGGACCGACGCGCTCGTCGCGCTCGGCGGCTGGCAGGGCGCGACCTTCGAGGTCGTCGCGAGCGAGGCGAGCGGACCGCAGCGCGCCGAGCGCGAGAGCCACGGCCCCCCGGCGTTCCCGTCCGACGACGCGGCCGACGTGGCCCTCGCCGCCGCGGTCGTGAACGCCTGCACCGCCTACGCGCGCGCCTGGCTCGGCCCCTCGACGACGTCGCGCCTGCTCGCGGCGTCCTGGACCACGTCGCGCGAGCTCCACGGCGCGCTCGACGCGTTCGCCATCAGCGGCGACGCGCTCGTCTCGGTGGCCCAGATCGATCGCGCCCGCTCGGCGATCCCGCAGGCGGTCGCCGCCTGGATCGTCGCCTTCTTCGACGCCGCCGCGGAGAAGGTGCCCTCGCGCTTCCAGCGCCGTCGCATCCGCGAGGTACTTGGCGGGCTCACGCGCCTCGTCGAGCAGGTCGGCTGGGCGAGCGTCCTGTTCGAAGGAGTCGAGCGATGACCCAGACGTCGACGATGGATGAGGCGCCGGAGAGCCCCGCGGAGCCCCTCCCCGCCAGCGTGGAGCGCCTCGCCGAGATGACCTCGCAGGAGGTCGACGACCTCCCGTACGGCTTCATCATGCTGGACGAGGAGGGCGTCGTGCTGCTCTACAACCGCTACGAGCAGCGCATGAGCCGCCTCCCGTCCGACCGGGTCGTGGGCAGGAGCTTCTTCCAGGAGATCGCGCCCTGCACCCGGGTCGAGGCGTTCCTCGGCCGGTTCCGCGCGCTCGCGCAGCAGCCGCCCGGCGCGACCGACAGGTTCGCGTTCCGCTTCCACTTCCTGCACGGGGCGCAGGACGTCCACGTCCAGCTCGCGCGCGCGCCGGTGAACCGCGTGTTCATGACCGTGCACCGTGTCCCGCTCGAGCACGACGAGCACGAGCGCCCGGCGACGATCCGCCACGAGCGCGAGCGCGGCCGGCTGAACGGCCCGCTCGGCGCCATGTTCCCGCTCGCGTGGGATCAGGTCGCCGCGCTGCTCGCGCGGGTCGGCCAGGGCGCCGCGCGGGAGCTCGGCCGCGGCGTCGGCCGCAAGATCGCGGGCGTCGCGGAGCACACGGTGGTCGAGGCGGGCGCGGCCGCGCTCGACAAGGCGCCGGTGCTGCTCGCGGTGGGCGCGCTCGACCAGGCGCTCGCCGAGCTCGGGATGGGGCGGCTCGCCGCGGATTTCTCCGTGAACCCTCCGCGCGTCGCGTGCTTCGTGCGGCCGCCTGTCGAGTCCGGATCGATCGAGCTGTCCGCCTTCTACGAGGGCGTGCTCGAGACGACGATCAGCGCGGCGCTCGACGCGGCGCACGTCGCCCGGTGCATCGAGGGGAGCGATCTCGCGGCGACGCCGTGGCGCTTCGTTGTCGTGCCCGTCGAGCGCGCCCACGAGCTCCGCGCCCTCGAAGGTGAGCGGCCCGACGATCTCGCGAAGCGCTTCGGTCTCCTCGATAGCGGCTCGGGGGCCGCGGATCGGCGGACGATCGTGGCCTCTTGACGCGGGGCGGGCGCCGGTCATCCCCGCCCTTCTTTGACCGGCGTGCCCGCTGGATCCCTCCCGCGAGCGGTGCTTAGCTCCGCCCTCCAATGCGCCGGCGCGACAGCAATTCCAGGCCAGTCGCCTCTGCGTCTCCGGCCGGCGAGCGGTCCTCGGCGGCCTCCGCGGAGACGCTCGGGCCTGCTCGCGGCCCTCTCTCGATCGCGGAGGCGAGCGCGGGGATGCTGGTGCAGGACGTGCTGGTGCATCCGGCGGACGTCGTGTTCGTGAAGGGCATCGTCGAGGCGAGCGATGGGATCGCGCTCCTGCTCGCGGATCGCGGCGGAGAGCTCACGCTCGCGGCGCCGCTCGGCCGGGGCGCCGAGTTCGCCGAGCTCCTGCTCGATCTGGAGCGGGACGTCGGGGTGCGGCGCCGCGGCGCGCCACGCTGAGGCAGGCATGACGGAGCGCCGCGAGCCGAGCTCGGTCGATCTCACGCAGGAGTCTGCGCTGGATCCTGCTGTCCACGAGGGCGCGGCGCAGGGCTTGCCCGCGGCCTCGGGCGCGCTGCTCGATCCGCGCATCCTCGCCGCGTGGCGGGAGTGGCTCGCCGCGCTCGCGACCGACGCCGAGGCCGCCATCGCGGCGGCGCACGTGTACGGGGAGCTCGGCCCCGAGGCGCGCGACGCGTGGCTCGACGTTCTCGCGGAGGACGCGCCCAAGCTGCCGGTCCCGCCGGTCGCGATCTACGCGCCGCTCCTGTCGGTCGAGAGCGACGCGGAGCGCCGCCTGCGGATCGAGATCGCGATCGGGGAGGGGGAGCGCGCGTGGGGTCCGGTCGGCGGCTTTGCGCTGCGCGGCATCGCCGCGGGGGGCGATCGGGTGGTGGCGCTGGTGACGCCGCTCTACCTCCGCTTCGTGCGGGTGCTCTGGTGTCGTTACCTCCCCGAGGACGGCGTCGCGTGGGCGCGGCACGATCCGATCGTCCGCGCGGAGGAGGCGCCCGGTCCCGGGATGCTGCTCGACGGCGCGCAGCTCGAGGCGACGCCGATCAAGCTGGTCATCGAGGAGCTGTGCCACGCGATCCTCGCGCAGCAGCGCAAGGGCGCCGAGCTCCCGGCCTCGCTGCAGCTCTGCGCCGATCTGTTCGACGCCCACCTCGAGGGAGATCCGCTGCCGTGAGGCCGCTCGCGCCGGTCGGCTTGCCGCTGGTCTTGCTCGCGATCGGCTGCGCGGGCAGCGGCGACGCCGTCCGGGAGCCCGCGGCGGGCCCGCCGGCGACCGCGGAGGTCGCGGCGCGCGGCCCGGTGCGCACCTTCTCGTACGAGACGCTCGACGGGCGCGCGCTCTCCACCGCCTCGCTGGCGGGCAGGTTCAGCGTGATCGGCTTCGTCGCGACGTACGACGTGGCGTCCCAGGCCGAGGCGCGGTTCCTCTCGGGGTTGTTCCGCGATCACACGCCGCGGATCAACGCCGCGCTCCTCGTCCTCGAGGCGAGCGAGAACCGTCCGCTCGTCGAGGCCTTCGTCGCCGCGATGAAGCTCCCGTACCCGGTGGCGCTCGCGGACGCCCCGACGATCGCCGGCGAGGGGCCGTTCGCCGGGCTGCACCACGTGCCGAGCGTGGTCATCCTCGATCCCGAGGGGAGGGAGGCGTTCCGGCACGTGGGCCTCATCACCCAGGAAGCGCTCGAGGAGGTCCTCCGCCGCCTCGAGCGCGAGGGCGCGCGGCCCGCGAGGTAGGCCGCGCGCGCGCCGTCTGCCGGGGCTGCGCTGATTCCTGGCTCGGGGCGCGGCGGGCCGGGCGATGATGGCCCCCATGCTCGACCACCTCGGATTTCCCGTCTCGGACTTTGCGCGAAGTAAGGCCTTCTACCAGGCGGCGCTGGCCCCTCTTGGTTACGGGCTCGTGATGGAGATCACGCCCGAGATGACCGGCGGAGAGGGCAGCCATGCCGGCCTGGGGGCCAATGGCAAGCCGGATTTCTGGATTGGCACGGGCGCTGCCCTTCAGGGCACGCTGCACGTCGCCTTCATCGCGAAGACGCGCGCCGATGTCGACGCGTTTTACCGGGCGGCGCTCGAGGCGGGAGGAGTCGACAACGGACCGCCGGGGCTCCGGCCGCAGTACCACCCGAACTACTACGGGGCTTTCGTGCTCGATCCTGATGGGCACAACATCGAGGCGGTGTGCCATGGCCCCTGAGGGGGTGGGGGGAAGCACTCTCTTTTGAGCGGTGGTCTCGTCGATTGGCGAGATAGCGAGAAAGCGCCGGGAGACCGTTTACCCCGTCTCCCGTCTTTCGTCTCCCGTCTTTCGTCTCCCGTCTTTCGTCTCCCGTCTCCGTGCGCGTCTGTCGTGCGCGTGCGCGTGCCCGATCCATCTCGTCTCCCGTCTCCGTGCGCGTCTGTCGTGCGCGTGCGCGTGCGCGTGCCCGATCCATCCCGTCTTCCGTCACCCTGAGACGTCTAGCGGCACGGCCGAGGACGAGGACGAGCACGCGCACGCGCACGAGAGACGAGCACGCGAGACGGAAGAGGGACGACGGAGGACGTGAGGCGGAGGATGCGAGACGTGAGGCGGAGGATGCGAGACGTGAGACGGCAGACGTGCGACGGAGGATGCGAGACGNACGGCAGACGTGCGACGGAGGATGCGAGACGGCGAGCCTCGCGATCAGAGCCTGCTCAGGAGCTCCGTCTTCTTCGCAGCAAACTCCTGCTCGGTGATGATCCCCTTTTGCCTCAGCTCGGCGAGCCGCTCGATCGCGCCGAAGATATCCGCCTCCTGAGCCGAAGAGGCGCGCGGCATCACAGCCTCGGCCTGCTGCGCCGGAGCGGCCGTGTACCCGGCCCCTGGCGCCTGCTGCACGGCCAGGTCGCCGGACACGATGGGCAAGCTCAGCACGCTCACCACACCATACTGGCTGGTGAACGTGACCGACGACCCCGACCCTTGCTGCTGCGATACGCCGCCGATCTGGTGATCTAGCGTATCGTAGACGCTGACCCGCCCGTTGACGTCGACCGCCAGGCGCCGCGCGCCGGGGAAGTAGGCATACCGGACGTCGTTCTGCGACCCGGTGGAGCTCGGCACCCCGAGCTCCCCGGGCCACCAGCTCCCCGAACCACCCCCCGACGCCGGGACGAACAGGCTCACCGGCGAGCTACCGAATCCGCCGCTGCCACCTTGCTGCTGCTGCTGTCCACCCTGCGTCTGGGAATGATAGCTCGCAGGCGCAGGCGCGAAGGGCTGGCTGGCCAGGAGACTCGACAGCTCCGAACACAGGCCCTCCACCTTGGACTTGAGGCCGCTGTTGAACATGTCGCCGATCATGGTCATGCCGCCCTGCATCCACTGCCCCCCGCCGCCGAGCTCGGGGTGGTAGAACTGCGCCATCGTCCCATGACCGTTCACGAGCGCTTGCAGCAGCGTCATCACCGCGTCGGTGCTGACGAAATAGCGCTGTGACAGCTCGGAAACTCTCCGCTGACCTTCGGTGGTGAGTTGCTGCATGATGAGGCGCTCCCGTTGAGGAAGCGCCGAGCGTGGCACGGCGGCCTGTCGCTCGCAACGCGAGCTGGGGGCAGCGAGGGAGATCAGCCAGCGAGCTTGCGCGCGCTCGCGAGCTGGACACAGACCGCGACGACCTCCATCGCGACGCGGATCTGATCGAGCGGCGGCATCGACGGCGCGATCCGGATGTTGCGATCGCGAGGATCGCGGCCGTACGGGTACGTCGCGCCGGCGCCGGTGAGCTTCACGCCCGCCTTGTCGGCCAGACGCACGACCTCCTTGGCGGAGCCGTCCGGGGTGTCGAGGCTGACGAAGTAGCCGCCGCGCGGCGTGGTCCAGGTGGCGATGCCCTTTCCGCCGAGCTCGCGCTCGAAGATGCTCGTCACCGCCTCGAACTTGGGCCGCAGCAGCTCGGCGTGCCGCTGCATGTGGCTCAGCAAACCCTTGTAATCCTTGAAGAATCGGACGTGCCGGAGCTGGTTCACCTTGTCCGGGCCGATGGTCTGGATGCCGAGGTGCTTCTTCGCGTCGGCCACGTTCGCGGGGCTCGACGCCATGGCCGCGACGCCGCTGCCGGCGAACGAGATCTTCGACGTCGACGCGAAGACGATCGGCCGGTTGGGGTTGCCCGCGGACTGACACGCCGACACGATGTCCGCGAGCCTGTCGCCCTCGGCGTAGAGGTCGTGGACCGCATAGGCGTTGTCCCAGAAGAGGCGGAAATCCGCGGCCGCGGCCTTCATGCTCGCGAGCCGGCGGACGACCTCGGGAGCGTACGTGGTGCCGGTCGGGTTGCTGTACTTCGGGACGCACCACATGCCCTTGATCGACGCGTCCTCGGCGACCAGCCGCTCGACCTGGGCCATGTCGGGCCCGGCGTCGTTCAGATCGACCGTGATCATCTCGATGCCGTGGTGCTCGCAGATCGCGAAGTGGCGATCGTAACCGGGGCTCGGGCAGAGGAACTTGACCTTCGGCTGCTTCGCCCAGGCGCCGTTGCCGTCGGGCACGCCGTGGACGAGCGCGCGGACCACCGCGTCGTGCATCATCGTCAGGCTGCTGGTCCCGCCGACGATGACCTGCGCCGCGGGCACCTCGAGCATCCCGGCGAAGATGGCCTTCATCTCCGGCAGGCCGTCGAGGCCGCCATAGTTGCGCGTATCCGAGCCGTCCGAGGCGATGAGGTCGTTCGCGCCGGGCAGGGCGAGCATGCCGTTCGCGAGATCGAGCTGCTCGGACGACGGCTTGCCGCGCGTCATGTCGAGCTTGAGCCCGCGGGCTACAAAGGCATCATAACGGGCCTCGAGCTCCTTGGTGAGCGAGGCGAGTGCATCCGGGGACAACGAGCGCAGTTCGGTCATGGCGAGCGATGTCTAGCAGAACTTCGCGCGCGCGTCGCGACCCGCGTGGATCCCCGCTGTTCGCCGCGGAGACGCTGCAGCCGGGCCGCCCGCCGGCGCGCAGGTCCGCCGCGCGTCGCCCTGACCTCGGCCGTCGCGCCCGGCGCCACGCCCCTGCATGGGGCGCTGTGACAGGCGCCCTCGACATGATGCGTTCTGCCACGAGCGCCCGGTTACCAGGCCTCCGCTCGCGCGTGCAGCCGTGGCGACCGGCGCTGGTACGCGCTCTGCATGACATGAGAGAGGCGGGAGAGCGGCGATTGGCGGTGATCTGACGTTCAGAGGAGGAGGATGCATGGCTGTCGAGGCCCTGCGCGACAATCACGTGATGGCTCAAGACCCTTCTCGCCTGAGCGCGCGGCCGCAGACGAGGCCGCAGGGCGGGCTCTCGGCCGGGCTGAGGCCGCTCGGGCTGTCGCCGCGGCGCGACGGGCTGCTCCACGTCCCGGCGGGGTACCGGGCCGACCGCCCCGCGCCGCTCGCGGTCCTGCTGCACGGGGCGGGGGGCAACGCGCACCACGCCATCGCGCTGCTGAAGGACCTCGCGGACGAGGCGGGCCTGCTGCTCCTCGCGCCGGACTCCCGCCACGCCACCTGGGACATCCTCGCCGACGACGCGTACGGCCCCGACGTCGCCTTCCTGGACCGCGCGCTCGGCCAGCTCTTCCGCGACGCTGCCGTCGACGCGTCAAGGGTAGCGATCGGCGGCTTCTCCGACGGGGCGTCCTACGCGCTGTCGCTCGGGCTCACCAACGGCGACCTGTTCACCCACGTGATCGCGTTCTCGCCGGGCTTCATGGCCCCGGCGGAGCAGCGCGGCCGCCCGCGCATCTTCGTCTCGCACGGCACGCAGGACAAGGTGCTGCGGATCGACCCGTGCAGCCGCCGCCTCGCGCCGCTCATCCGGCGCGCGGGCCACGATCTGCGCTACCGGGAGTTCGACGGGCCGCACACGGTGCCCCCGGAGATGGCGCGCGACGCCGTCGACTGGTTCTTGCGAGGGGCGGGCTGAGCTCGAGCTGGAGGGCAGAAGGAGAGGCGCCGGGCGAGCCGCCCGGCGCTCGGCTCACTCGGCGGCGATGGGCTCGCCGGTGTAGGCCACGTGGGGCACCTCGGGGTTGTTCTCGAAGTACGCCTTGCCGGCCAGGCGCTTCACCAGCGGGCTGAAGCGCTCGGCGGCCTTGCCGGCGACGATGTCGCGGACCAGCGCGACGTCCTCGCGCGCCCGGGTGAGCGTCTCCGGGTCCGTGAGGAACGCCGTCGCGGCCTTCGCCTTCTCCGGAGCGGCCTTCACCGCGTCGCGGAGCGCCCCCGCCGCGGCCTTGGCCTTCACCACGGCGCGCTCGGCGGCCGACTGCTTGATGAGCGGCGCCACCTCGTAGACCAGGTTGGCGGCCGAGCCGGCGACCCGGTGCGGCGCGTGGTGGAGCGGGCTCGCGTACTTCGGGTTCTTCTCGAGGAACGCGCGCACCTCGGCCTCCGTGACGCCCGCCTCCTCGTAGGCGCGCACGAGCTCCTGCTCGGCCAGGATGCGCGCCTTGAACATGTACATCTGGATGCGGGAGTAGAAGTTCGTCGCGCCGTCGCCGCTCGTCTCCACCGCGCAGAAGATCGTCCCGGGGTAGCGCGACGTGATCAGCGACTGGACGCCGTCGGAGACGCCCGACGACGGCATGCACCCGAACGGCTTCACGCTCACCGTGACGTGCGCCTTCGACTTCACGGCGTTCACGATGAGCTTGCCGACCTCCATGTGCCCCTCGCCGCCGCGGAGGTCGTTGGAGTAGTAGTCCTTCGCCACGTCCGCCACGAGCTCCATGTCGGGGAGGTGGTAGTCGAAGAGGCCGAGCGGCAGCGCGAACGCCTGGAAGCCGACGCGCAGCGCCCCCTCGGCGAGGCGCATCGTCGCCAGGCGCTTGGCCACGCCGAACTCGTCGAGGCCGGCGAGGCCGTAGTTGCCCTCGTCGGCGCCGCGCAGGTCGCGCCGCTCGCGCGTGTCGCGGGCGCACTCCCAGATGTTGTAGAGGAGCCACGCTGTCGTGAGCTGGATGTCGTTCTCGCCGCCCTCGCTCTCGAGGAACTTCTGCAGGGCGTAGTTGCCGTCGCCCTCGGTCGTCATCGCCCAGAACTCGCCGATGATCGACGTCTTCGCCTTGGGACGGAGCTTGTCCACCCGGACGGCCTCGAACTCCTTGCGCGCCTCGTAGAGCGCGCGGAAGACGTTCGTCTGCTCGTACAGCGCCTTGTAGAGGATGCGCTTCGCGTTCTCCATCGCGCGGTTCGTCGCGCCGGGCTCGATCTCGTAAGGCCGGATGCGGTAGCCGAGCGCGTTCAGCGTGTCGCCGCAGACGATCGCCTTGATGATCGCGATGAAGAACGCAGGGTTCATCTCGAGGCCGACGTCGTCGCCCGTCGCCTGGGAGAGCCCGCCCGTCTGCTGGAAGAGCATCACCCGGAAGCCGTCGAAGCCGGCGTCGCGGAGCGCCTTCCGGTACTCGGTCACGTACATGCCGAAGCGACAGGGGCCGCACGCGCCCGCGGTCAGGAACACGTAGTTCTTGATGATGTCCTCGGTCGACATCCCCTGCTTGTCGCGCAGGTCGATGAGGTACTTCACCAGGCCGCCGACCGTGAAATAGGTCGGGTTGCACTGCCCGCGGTTGCCGAACTCCTTGCCCGCCTGGAGCCCGGCGTTGTCGCTCATCCCGAAGTAATTGACGTTGTAGCCGAGGCCCTTCAGCGCGCCCTCGCACAGGAAGTCCTGCGCGGCGGTGAGGCCGCTGATGAGGAGCGTCACGTTGTCGCGCTCCTTCTTCGTCATCTTCGGCTTGAGCATGTTGTCGACCCACTGGCGCCGCTCGGCCTTGAGCCCGAGCCGCTCCCGCTCGGCCTCCTCGAACGCCCGGAGCTCCGCCTCGATGTCGATGTCAGCCTTGTTGGATCTCGTCTCGCCCACAAGAGGAAGGCGCGTCTTCTGCGTGCTCGTCTGTTCCATGGCGTGGCTTCCCTTCGCTTGGATGCGGGGAGGGGCGGCCGCGCCGTCCCCCCTCGACCTCGGCCGTATTTCACGCTTCCAAGGGGACGACGGTCCCGTCGGACTGCTTCTTCTTGAGCTGCACCAGCCCCGTCTTCGGCGCCTCGGGCGGCGACTCGGGCGCGACGTAGCTCCGCACCCGATCGGCGAGCGCGGCGATCTCCTTCTCGAGCGCGGGATCGGTGATCTTGCGCGCCGCCTGCTGCTCCCGCTTCAGCCGGAGCAGCTCGAGGCGCTTCTCGTCGATGCGCTGGGCGAGCTGCGCCTTCTTCTTCGCCGCGTCCTCGAGCGCCTCCTCGTGCAGCTTGAGGCTGTGCGCGTAGGTCTTGACGCGGATCTTGATCGAGCCGCCCGGCTTGTTCGCGTCGATGTCGTGCAGCGCCGCGTACGGCGTGGCGCTCGCTGTCACGATGCTGTCGATGATGCCGTACGTCGGCGCGTCATGGCCGCACTTGAAGCTCGAGAGGTCGAGCAGCACGACGTTCGGGTGGCGGGCGGCGAACTTGACCGCCCAGACCTTCTGCGCGCTGTTCGCCGAGTAGTTCTCCGGCCAGACATCGTTGATGTCGAGCGGGTGCTGGCCGCTCGCGATCTCCTCCTTGAAGTACCGCGCGAGGTACTCCATGTCGCGCGGGATCGACCGCACCGAGAGGATCGGATAGCCGAGTACCTGGAACTCCTCCGGGATACCGTGGTTGAGGCCAGGATCGGAGTGGTACGGCCGCCCGACCATCAGGATGGCGACCCGGTTCTCGGCCTCGACCGTCTCGAGGATCGCCCGCCCCTTGTCCTGGAGATCGCGCTCGAACTGCGAGAGCGCCCGCATCCCCTCGCGGTGCGCGTGGTCGCTCTCGTCCTCGGTGATGCCGAGCCGCGGGCCCCACGTCTCGAACATCCGGCGCGCCGTCAGCGTCATCTCGGAGAACGTGAGCGGCGGATCGAGGTACTCGATCCCGCGCGTCGCGAAGAAGTCGACCTCCTTCGTGAACGCGGCCTTCATGACGTCCGGCACGCCGGCGACGATCGGGCAGCTCGTCTTGTCCATCACCCCCTCGCCGAAGCTCGGCACGTGGGTGAGGATCGGGAAGAAGATGTAATTGAGCTTCTTCTCGTCCGCGTGGTGGTTGAACAGGAGGTTGTGGATGTGGGCCTGCGCCACCTTCGAGGGGAAGCACGGGTCGATGGAGCCGTACTTGCCGCCCTCGACCCACATCTCCTCGCTCGTCGCGTCGCTGAAGACGACGTTCTGCTTGGGGACGCCGAGCGCCTCGAAGTAGGCCCGGTAATAGGGGGCCGTCGAGTAGATGTTGAGCACGCGCGGGATGCCGATGCGGGTGCGGCGCAGGCGCTCGCGCGTCTCGGGGCCGCTCCGGCGGAACGGGCGCGTCGTCTCGACCCGGCGGATGCCGAGGAAGCCCTTCTTGACGACAACGTCCTTCACCGGCGCCCCGTCCTCGGGCAGCGGCGCCGTGTCGTAGAAGTGCCGGAAGGCGAGCTTCGACTCGTAGTCGACGAGGTTCGGGAACTGCTTCGCGATCTTCTTCCGCTCGGCGACGAGCGCGAGCATCGCCTGCTCGCTCTCGACCGTGCCCTTCTCGCACGAGAAGCCCGAGATGTAGCGGCTCGTCGTCCCGTCCGGCCGCTTCGTGTCGATGAACGTCCGCTTGCACTCGTTCGGACAGAAGTGGCAGACGGTCTCCTCGTCGTTCTTCGTCGTGTATTCGAGCGCGATCGCCGCGTCGATTCCGATGAACGTCGAGCGGCCCCGGCGCTTGACGACCCGGAGCGTCTCGAACGCCGCGCCGAGCGCGCCGGCCTCGCCCGTGTGCGGGTGGACGAACACCTCCGCGCCGGGGACGCGCTCCTTGATGTAATCGACCTGCGCCTTGACGGCCGCGAGGTTGTACTGCGTGCCGCCCTGGAGCACGTAGCGCGTGCCGAGCGCCGCGAGCCGCGGGATCTGCACGACGTACTGCCACACGTTCTTCGGCAGCACCTGGGCGAGGCCGGCGAGCAGCTCCTCCTTCGAGAAGCCCTCCTTCTGGAAGTTCACCCGGTCGGTGTCGAGGAAGACGGCGCAGCCGTAGCTGAACTTCGGCGCGAGCTCGGCGCCGAACGCGGTGTCGGCGTACTCGGTCACCTTCAGGCCGAACTGGTCGGCCATCGCCTGGAGCAACATGCCGTTGCCCGCAGAGCACGAGTTGGAGAGGCGGAAGTTCGCGATATCGCCGTTCTTCATGAACAGGACCTTGATGTCCTGTCCGCCGATGTCGCAGATGACGTCGACGTCGCCGAAGAACTTCACCGCGCTCATCATGTGCGCGACGGTCTCGACGATGTTGACGTCGGCCCTCATGCACTCCTGGAGCACGTCGGCCGCGTAGCCGGTGCCGCCGAACCCGAGCACCTCGAGCGTCGCGCCCTGATCGAACACGTACTGCCGGAGCTGCGCGAGCAGCTCCTTCGCGTCCTGGATCGGGTTGCCCTTCGAGAGCTGGTAGGCCTTGCAGACGATGCTGCCGTCCTCGTCGATCAGCACCGCCTTCGACGAGGTGGAGCCGCCGTCGAGGCCGATGACCCCGCGCACCACCTGGCCGGGCGAGAGCTTCATCGGCGTGAACTTCGGGATGCTGTAGAGCTTGCGGAAGTCCTCGACCTCGTCGCGGGTCTTCACGAGCGGCGGGCCCGCGCTCTCGCCGAGCCGCGCCTTGCGGCCGTTCGTCATGTACTCGATGAGCCCCGCCTTGCCGCCGTAAAGGCCGACCTCCGGGGCCTCCTTGAGGCCGTAGACGCACGCGCCGAACGCCGCGTAGTACTGCGCGTTCTCCGGGACGAAGATCGTCTCCTCGACCGGCCGGTCCTTCGGCCAGGCGTAGCCGCGCTCGTCCCACGTCTCGGGGATGCGCTTGCGCCAGCACTCCTGGAGGAACGGGAGGTAGGTGTTGGGGCCGCCGAGCAGGAGGACCTTGTGCTTCAGCGTCGAGCCGCGCGTGAGCACCGACAGGTTCTGGAGGACGATCGCGTCGGCGAGGGAGCAGAGGATCTCCGTGGAGGGGATACCGCTCTTCACGAGGTTCACGATGTCCGTCTCGGCGAAGACTCCGCACTTCGCAGCGACGTGGTGGAGCTTCGAGTCGTCGAAGTGGATCTGCACCACCTCGGACGACGGCAGGCCCACCTTGATCATGCACTTGTCGATGGTGGCGCCCGTGCCGGAGGCGCACTTGTCGTTCATCGACGGGGCGGCTGTCTTGTCGCCCGTCTTCTCGTCCCGCTGGAAGATGATGATCTTCGCGTCCTGCCCGCCGAGCTCGATGACGCTGCCCACGTCGGGGTGCAGGTTCTCGACCGCGAGCGTGACAGCGTTGACCTCCTGGACGAACTTGGCGCCCAGGCCGGGGCAGAGGGGCGCCGCGCCGGAGCCCGTCATGAACACCCGCCAGCGCTCCCGGGGGGAGGCGGGGAACGTCGCCTCGATGGCCTCGAGGAGCTCGAGCACCTTCTCCGGCTGCTTCGTCTGGTGCCGCTGGTAGTCGCTCCAGAGAATCTCGAGCGTCTGCGGATCGAGCACGACCGCCTTCACCGTCGTCGATCCGACGTCGATGCCGACCACGACCGGATCCTGGATCTGCCTTCCCATCGGGGCTCCTCCCACTGCCGTCGCCGGCCACCAGCGGTCGGACTGACTGGCTGGTCAGTCGTGATCGCTACAACGGGATGCCCGGAAAATCAAAAAGATTCGGTGTGTCTCGGTCGTCGCAGATCGGCCATTGCGCGGCTTTTCTCGGGAATATTGTCCCGGGCGCAAGATTCCGCCGCCGCGTCGGGCGCGGCGTGTCTGTGCGGCGTGCCGCGATTTTTCCGGGGCTTTTCAGGGGGCGTCCCCGGCTGACGTCCGGGTCAGCGTTCGCGCCCCAGGTGACGGGCCGGTGATGGTAAAGCGACCGGCCCATGAACAAGTCCGAGCGCCGCCAAGCGCTGCTGCGCGCGGCGCGCACCGTGTTTTCCGAGAAGGGCTATCACGAGGCGAAGGTCGACGACATCGTCGCGCTCGCCAAGGTCGCGAAGGGGACGTTCTACCTGTATTTCCCCGACAAGCGCTCGGTGTTCGGCGAGCTCGTGAGCGGGCTGTTCTCGCGCCTCGGCGGCGCGATCCTCCGCGTGGATCCGTCGGCGGACGTGGAGGCGCAGATCAAGCACAACATCCGCGCCATCGTGGCCGTGCTGCTCGACGATCCGGCGCTGACGAGCATCCTCCTGTCGCACGCGGCGGGGCTCGATCCGGCGTTCGTCAAGGAGCTGCGCGCGTTCCGCCAGGAGGTGAAGCTGCTGCTGGAGCGGAGCCTCGCGGAAGGGCAGCGGCTCGGCATGATCGAGCCGGGGGACACCGAGCTCTACGCGACCTTCACGATCGGCGCGCTGAAGGAGGTGCTGTTCGAGAACGCCCTCGAGGAGCAGGCGCGCCCGCGCGAGCGGATCGTCACGGCGCTCTACGACCTCCTCCGGCGCGGCTACCTGCGGATGGACCTCGCGCTCGCGGCGCAGCGCGGGGAGCCCCAGGACGGCCTGGGCGAGCGGCAGGAGCGGGGCGCGCTGGGCGACCGCGCGGCCGCGCCGGGGG
>NZ_JEMA01000678.1 GCF_001589285.1 Sorangium cellulosum
AGCGGCTCGCCGTGCACGTACTCCATCACGAGCAGCACCTCGCCGCCGCTCGACACAACGTCGACGGTCGAGACAACGTTCGGGTGCCGGATGCGGGCCGCCACCCGCGCCTCGTCGAGCAGCATGGCGACGAGCTCGGGATCCCGCACGAACTGCGGGTAGAGCCGCTTGATCGCGACGGTCCGCCGGAACCCGGCCGAGCCGAGCTGGCGGCCGAGGTGCACCGTCGCCATGCCGCCGGCCCCGATCTCGTCGAAGAGCAGGTAGCGGACGACGGCGAGCGCGCCGCCCTGGCTCCGGGCCTGCAGCATCGTCGCGACGATATCATGGCCGGGCGCGGCGCCGCGGCGACATGTCGGGTGGATCGCCGCGCGCGTGGTCCCCGGGAGCACCGCCGCGCGACGCCCGGCCGCGCGTCAGGTGGATCGGCGCGCGCGCAGGATCTGGAAGTACCGCCGCGCGATGCCCGACGCGGCCGCCGCGCTCCGGACGTTGCCCCCGTGCTGCGCGAGCACGCGCTGCACGTAGCGCCGCTCGAAGTGCTCGACGATCCGCTCCCGCGCCCGCGGCAGCGGCAGATCGAGCGCGAGGATCTCCTCGATGATGTCGTTGGATGTCGCAGCCTCGGCGCCCTCGCTCTCCTCTGCGGCCGCGGCCGAGGACGGGGGCACGGGCGTGGAGGGCGCCAGCGCCGACGCGGCGGACCCGGGCGTCGACGCAGGCCCGCGCGTCGACGCGGGTCCGGCCCCCGCGAGCCCCGGCGTCGACGCGGGCGCGCCCGCGGAGCTCACCCCGGCCCGGGTGGTCTCGATCGGCGCGGCCTCGCCGAGCGCCACGCGGCGCGCCACGGCGTTGTAGAGCTCGCGCACGTTGCCCGGCCAGTCGTAGTCCTCCAGCCGCTCGGCGAAGCCCTGGGGGAAGGGCGCGCCGCGGCCCGCGAGCTGCCGCCACAAGTGGTGCGCGAGCACGGTGACGTCGCCCTGCCGCCGGCGCAGCGGCGGCAGCTCGATGCGGGCCACGGCGAGCCGGTAGAACAGATCGTCGCGGAACCTCCCCGCCTGGATCTCGCGCTCGAGATCGCGCCGCGTCGCCGCGAGCACCCGGATGTCGACGCGGATCCACCGGTTCGATCCGACGCGCTGCACCTCCGATCGCTGGATGGCGCGGAGGAGCTTCGCCTGCAGGCCGAGATCGAGATCGCCGATCTCGTCGAGCAGCAGCGTGCCGCCGTGCGCCTCCTCGAAGACGCCGCGGCGCGCCTCGTTCGCGCCGGTGAAGGCGCCGCGCTCGTGCCCGAAGAGCGCCGACTCGACGAGCGTCGGCGGCACCGCTGTGCAGTCGAAGACGACGAACGGCCCGGCCGCGCGCGTCCCCTGCTCGTGGATCGCCTCCGCGAGCACCTCCTTGCCGGTGCCCGTCTCGCCCTCGATGACGACGGGCACGCTCGAGCTCGCGAGGCGCTCGCACAGCGGGTAGAGCCGCCGCATCTCCTCGCTGGCCCCGACGAGCTTGCCGAAGCGCACGGCGCGCGGCAGCTCCACCGCCTGCGTGACGCCGAGCGCCTCGACGCGGAGCACTGTCTCGCCGAGCCGGACGAGCTCGCTGCCCTGCAGGTACGCGTCGCCGACGCGGATCCCCTGCACGAAGGTGCCGTTGGTCGACCCGAGGTCGGTGACGCGGAGGCGCGGGCCGGCGAGCTCGAACGCGGCGTGGCGGCGCGAGACGAGCCGGTCGGTGAGGGTGATGTCGCAGGCCGGGCTGGTGCCGGCGAGCGCGCGCGAGGGCAGCCCCGGCGCCACGACGAAGCGGCTCCCCTCGTCCGGGCCCGCCATGACGGAGAGGGCGAAGCTCTCGGCCGCGGCCGCGGCGGGGCGCAGCGGCTGCGGCACGAGCTCGGTGGAGGCGGCGTCGTCGTCGTTCCACGGGGGCATGGGCCTCCATCTCAGCAGGCCTCCGCGCCGGCGTCACGTCTCTCCTTCGACGCGCGCGGATCGCGCCCTGCAGCCTCGACGAGGCGACAGGGCGCCTCCGCGCCGAGGCGGGCCTCGCCAGGCGAGATCGGCAACGGGTTGGACTTGGCCCAGACAGACTCCGGCAAGACGTCGTCGTGATCAGTTTGGCAGGAGTCCCCTCAGGTTTTCCAGGTCAGCCGACTCGATGCCCGCCGCTGCACAGGCAAGGGATACAGCCCTAGAAAACCCTGTCACTTCGCGCACAAACTCACCCAGGTCGACTGTCATCGACTGAACGACGCCCGCGCCTCGTCGGTCCTCCGTGCACCGAAGTAACAGCTTCGAGCCTTCCTGAGGCACCACGGTGATCCAATAGGGGCCATCCATGAAGCGAAGCACGATCTCCCCCTCCGTCCGAGTGATCTGGTTCAGCGCAGCTAGCCACCAGCCCGCCACGACCACCACGAAGTCGTTCCAGCCGACAACAGGAAACCGCTGTTCGGGACTGAAGTCGAAGTACACGACGCCGGTCACCGAGCCCATCTTGCTCTGATGAAGCGTACTTGACTCGAAGACGATTCTCATGTCTAGCTCCTAAAACTTTGGCCACGCAGTCTCGATCTGTCTGGCCGTCTTGTTCACCCACATCTCGATCGAGCCTGAGCCAAACGGCCCCCTCACGAAGACGCGGTCTGGCCCCTGAGAGTACAGAACCTCGCCATGCCTGTATGCGTTGCGAATGGCCCTCTCTACTTGCGTTTCTGTCATGCCCGTGGGGAAGACATCCTTCTTGTTCCCCGGTGCGAGTCTACGGCCGCCGACCATATGACCGGACGCCACCTCGTCCATGTCGATCGCGATCTTCCGCCAAGCCGGCATGTTGACTCGTGCCCCAGCCGCGGCTCCCCGAGCGGCCCCGACCGACTGTTCCAGCGCCTCGGCGCCGGCGCGCGCCGCGCTCCGTGCCTTGCTGGTGGCACCGGCCGCCTTGCCGGCGAGCTTCATGACGACGCCTACGCCGACCAGGCTCAGCGCATCGATGGTCACCGCGATCACCTTGTCCCTGGGCGTGGCGCGCGGATCGGAGAACGCCATCAGGCTGCTCATGCCAGGGAGGGGCATCGCGCCCATCAACGCACGCGTCATCTCCGACGACGGCGACCATACAGGAACAGGTCTCTCCTCCCCGAATAGATCGCGCCCTGCCCGCCCCAGCGGGCTGTTCGGGTTCCATCGCGACCCGAGCCCAGACCCCGGCCGCAGGTCGGACACATCCAGGCTGAAGTCCGGTCCCAATCCGGGAGGACCGGGCTCGCGATGCCCGAACGGCTCGCCCGACGCCATATCATTGTGGATGCCTGGCATGTCAAACCGCCCCACCTCGACATGAACGCATCCCGGGCCGACAACGCAGTTGTCGGAGGTCACCCCGGCAGGCGTCCCGCCGTCCATCCATTCGTAGAAATACTCGTCTGACGCCTGGTACCCGGTGGGATCCACGAAGCTCAGCGGATTGTTGAACACGTAGCTGTAGCGGTTCAGGCTCTGCGAGAAGAACGGCGCCTGCACGAATGGATCCGCCGACAGGAACCTCCCCAGCGCCGGATCGTAGATCCGCCCTCGCATGTTGATGAGCGACAGCTCCTCCTCGTCCTCATGCCCGGTGAACCCGATCGTCTCGCGCGGAGCCACCGCGGCCGGTCCGCCGGTGGCCCAATCGGGGTTCCGGCGCTGCCCGAACGGGTCGTAGCTGCGTCGCTCGACCACCGTCCCCAGCTCGTTCGTGATCACGCCCGCGGACCCGTCGTGCCCAGGATGCAGGAAATGCGCCCTCCGCTTCTCCTCGCCCGCCGCGTCGAACGCGATCGTCTTCACCGCGATCACGCCTTCCGGGCCCATCACGTGCATCTTGTGCGTCACGCCCCCCGCCGTGTGCTCGCGCCGCTCGTACAGCCCGCCCACGTACGTCGTGATCTGCGCCGGCGACACCTTGCGCGCGCGCTGCCGGTCGCCGTCGTACTCGTACGTCGTCGGCCCGTGCTCCGCCTCGATCCGGCGCGGCTTGTCGAACGGCGTGTACGTGATCGTCGCCGACGCGTTGCTCGCGCCGCGCACGTCGATCGGGCGCACGGTCTGGTTGCCGTTGCCGTCGTACTCGTACGTCTTGCCGTTCGCGCGCCGCACGGCGTGCGGCCGACCGCCGTCGTACGCGTAGCCTCCCACGTCCGATTTGTACGTGATGTTGCCGAAGTCGTCGTACTCGTAGTGATAGAGCGCCGTCCCTCCGTCTCCGCGGTAGACGTCCTCCAGCCGGTCCAGATCGTCGTAATGGAACGTCTCGGTCAGCCCTTGCAGATGGTCTGTACGGCGCTCGACGTTCCGGTTCTCGTCATACCCGTATGACAGCCGCTGCAGGGTGATTGCCGGCGAGAGCGGCGATGGCGAGGTCCGCCGAACCGTCGTGCTCTGCTCCAACATCCCGGTCGCCGGCACGTATTTGCGCGACGTCGTGACCAGGCTGCCGAAGCGTTCCCGGGTGATCCGATTCGCCGCATCGGCGGCCTCCCACCTCCACAGCTCGCGGCTGGTTGCAGGATCCTCCACGGCCGTCAGGTGACCATGATCGTCATACCGGTAGACCACGGCGAACGGCGCATCGTCGTCCGTGGCGGGGTACGCCACCCGGCGGAGCTCGCCCCGCGCGTTGTACGCCCGCCGGATCACGAACGACTCGCTCCCCCCTGACGGGCTGGGCAGCTCGGTGGTCTCCCTCCAGGGCCGGCCGGCCTCGTCGTAGTCAACGTCCACGATGACGCCATCAGGGCTCGACATCCTCACCAGCTTGCCGATCGCGTGCGGCCCCTCATCGTACGTCCATCGCGTCAGCCCGTCCACGTCCTGGCGCACCGTCGGCCGGCCCACCTCGTCGTGGCAGTACAGCGTCGTCTGCTCCTTGTTGTCCGTCTCCGACCGGACCAGATCGAAGGCATCGTAGACGAAGCTCCGCACCCCCGAGTCCGGGTTCCACGCCTCCGTCACGCGCCCGTACGCGTCGACCACCTGGACGAGCGCGTCGCCCCGCGCGTCCGCGATCCGCACGAGGTTGCCGAACGGCCCGTAGTGGTACTCCGTCGTCTCGTGGCGCGCGTCCTCCGCCCGCACCACCTGCCCACGGCCGTTGCGGACCACGGTGCTCTGATGCGCCCGTCCGTTCGTGACCGTCGTCCTCGTCTCGGCATGCGTCATCGAGATCGTCACGCCGTCCGGCTCGACCACCGAGGCGGGCCGCCGCCGGCGGTCGTAGGCATGCTCGGTCCACCCCGGAGGCGATTCACCCGCCCCGTACGGCAACGACTCGGCGCGCACGCCGCCAAATCCCCAGTAACGCCGGCTTGTCTCGCTCACCCGCCCCCTCAACCCGTGGCGCTGCACCCGAAACGGGCGACCGAGCCGATCGAGCCACGTCGCCGACGTCGCCCCCGTCGTCTCTTGTGCGTACGCCGTGACGAGCCACTCCGCGCCCACCTGCTCGCGCGTCAGCCAGTGCGTCGTCGAGGTCCCGTCCGGGCGGTGCTCTCGTCGCAGATTGCCGAAGGCATCATGAATCCACCACGTCCTGTGGCCGTTCGGATCGACGACCGCAGCCACCTCACCCAGGTAGGGATGGTACTTGAAACGCGTCGTATGGCCGAGCCCGTCGCGCATGGCGTGGAGGAACATACCGTCCGGCTCGTACGTATACACGGTCTGGCGCGTGACACCGTGGGCGTCGACGGTCGTCGAGCGCTCGACGTTTCCGTGATCATCGTAGTCGAGGTCGGTGTCGAGCCAGTGCGCTTCCTTCCCTGGGCGTCCTTTCGTGATCCGCGTCGGCAGGCCCGTGGTGGTATCGTAGAACGTCTCGCTCGTGCGGACTTGAGCGCCTTCGGCGGTCACATCCGTCGTCGTGACGACGCGGCGCAAACCGATCAGCCACGAGTCGGTGTGGTTGTCGTACGTCGCGACCGTCGTTGTCGAAGGAGTCACCACGTCGACTGAAGGAGACCAAGCTCGCGTCTCGTCGAACGTCGGATTGCCGAAATCATCCACGTCCCTCTCGACATCCGTGGCGTGGAACGGAATGTTCTCGGCGTTGAGGAGCTCCTCCGCGGCAAACACCCGCCCGAGCTCAAGAGGCGTCCACCGCAGGCACTCGTGATCGCTGCGCTGCCCGCGGTCCTGGTAGACGAAGTGGCTCGCACCGCCGTTCGTCGCGCGCACCTTCCAGCTCGCCCGGTCCATCGACAGCCACATCCGCGACGGAGCGCTCGGATCCGCCCCGCAGCCGTCGTGGCCGAAGGTGAGCGTCAGGCTCGGCCGCCCCGCGTACGGGTAGATCCGCGTCTCCGCGTCGAAGGTCGTCGGGTCGTAGACCGTCCGCGTCCAGACGGCGCTCGTGCTGACAGGATATCCGTCAGCAGAGCTGCTGAGATCGTCGGTGTGCATCGTATGGCGGACGTGCGCGCGAAAGCCGAGCCACCCGCGACCGTGTCGATCGACGAACGCGTCCTCGTACGAGTGCGCCGTGAGCCGCCCGTTCGTCGCGCCCGTCGGGCTACCGGGCTCGGTGCTGACGTCCTCCAGATGCTGGGCCACCACGTACTTCGGCCCGACAAACCGCTTGCACGGGTAGCTGCAAAGACCCTCAGCGCCCGCGCGGAGTAAGTACACGGCATCCGGATCCGTCCCGTGCTCGAGCGTCATGCTCGGCCTGTAGGAGCGGAGCAGCGGCGCATAGTGGATGGCGACGGTCGGTGGAGCCGCCCCTCCCGGCATGTGCTCGATCATGCCATGATCGAAGTCATTGCCGCCGTCGCGAATGCTGACGACCGCATCCGGTCTCCCCCCGTACGGAGCCCTGTGGAGCCGTACCCGGAACTTCCCCTGATGAACGGTCACCAGGTCATGAAGCCCGTCACCGTTGACATCGGCGATCCGCGGCCCTTCCCGGCTCGGCCAGGCGGCGTCCGCATGCTCGCGAGGAGCGGGTTCGTAGGGAAGCCCGGGGTCTTCGACATGGAAGGCTCGTCCCGACGGCGCCGCCCTGAGAAGGGAGTAGTTCTTGAAGTTCCCATCAAAGGGCCAATCATTGTCCGAGGGGACCAGCAAATCTTCACGCCCGTCGCCGTCATAGTCGACGACGAGGCTCGCCTGCAAGTTATGCCGGAGCACCACGAATTCGCTGGGTGTCGCGATCCCGTGGTACACAAAGGATCCTCCATGGTTGAGCCAAAGAGACAAGCTGTAGTACTCGGCCTCGTACTTCCTGCTCGCCACGAGGTCTTTCAGGCCATCCCCGTTGACGTCCACAGGCACCAGCGCCTCTCCATAGTACAAACTCACATCGATGCCGCTGCTCGTCAGCGTGATCAGTCCACTGCTGGAGTGTGGCTTCTTCTGCCACCGAAGGATCTGGTATATCCACGATTCAGGATCCTCACAGCCCTTCATGACGTATGTCCCATAATCCGTGCAACGAAACAGAAGAATTTCCTGTGCTCCGTCACCGTCGACGTCGATCGGGACAACTGGCATCGCGATGCTGGTTCCGTCGAGCTCTGGTATCATAACGCGCGGACCGAAGCCGTGGCCGTCGTGCAGACGGTAACCCCACTGACCACCACAAGTCTCGGGACTGATAGGCAGGCAAGTTTCGTGATTACCAGGCCAGAAATCGAACTCGAAGAGATCTTTGATTCCGTCCCCATTCAGATCGACCAGAAAAATCCCCGCCGTAAGATAGTCGAGCACGGTACCCACGTCATGAGCCATGATCGACCGCGGCGAGCGAGGTACTCCCGTATCCTGGATGCGAAACCCGGCCCCGGTCGACTCGAGGACGCGCCAGGTCGGTGACACGTCCGCCAGGAGAAGGTCGGACTTCCCGTCTTGATTGTAGTCGATCGGGAATCCGCGCTGATAGTCCTGCACCTGGTACTCATCCGCGGACGGCGTGCTCGTCCGATACGTCTCTGAGAAATACGCGCTCTGCGTCCCTTCCCGGTCAGCATCGACGCCGAGCGCGAAGTTCCATCGCTCGAGGTCAGGATAGACGACATCGTCCCTTCCGTCCCCGTTCATGTCCATCACGACGATCTGGGAGGCAGGGTGATATTCGCCGATCTTCGGTGTGGTGGCCGTCGTGTCGATGATCCCCCCGAATCCTGCCTCTGCCTCGGCCCACCCGAGCCGCGTCGGGCGCTTGCACGCGTCCGCGGTGCACTCGGTCACCGCCTCCAGAAGGCTCTGGCCACTGCCTTTGCTCTGGGTGTACGTGAGATCGTAGCGGCGAACCGACGTGTACCCGGGAGCCGCCGTGACCTTGATCCGACGCAGGCGCTGTCCGACCTTCGTTTCCAGCCCGTGCATGTACCGCGTCATCACGTCCGGACGCGCCTCGTACTCGAACTGAACGCTCCTGCTGTGAGGGAGCCCGCTCACGTGGCCGCCGTAGCGGATCTCCTTCGGGTAGTGCTCGGCCGTACCGCCCTCGACCGAGACCCTCTCGTACTCGATCTCCATGGTGTTGCCGACGCGGTCGCGAACGGCCTGGAGCGCCCAGCTCCGCGCAACGTTGCCCGTGAGCACCTTCGCGCTGGAGCTGCCACCCCCATAGGTGCGCACCAGCCCGCCCTTCGTATAAACGGTGAACGAATCTGGCCCCGTGTACTGGCCCTGCTGGCTCGGCCCGCCATGGGATACGACCTTCACGAAGGTGTCTGGAGTTGTGCGGTACTCGGTGCCGTCTCCCCCGTAGGTGCCGCTCACAGCGACGAGCCGATGTCCGTCGAGGCAGAAGCGGTCATCGGGCGTGAGGGTGACCGCTCGCAGCGTGTCGTCGTCCGCATACGTGCGTCCACAGCGCGCGATCGAGGACAGACCCTGGAGTGAAAACCCTACGCCGAGGTGCCCGTTGCCCCTGTCGCTGTGATAAAGAATTCCCAGCTCGGGCTGTATCCCTGCTCGACCCGGGACGACCTGAAGTGGAATTGAGTAGATGGCCGCGCCGTCGCTGTCCCCGACGGTAAAGCTTCCGGGCGTCCTGCCGATCCCGTCCGCTGGCGTCAGCGTCCGAAATCGCCAGTTCATGATATCACGGGCAGTCTCCGGAGGGGTCACGCTGGGGGCGCCGTGGGTTCCTTCTTCGTCTCCAGCGATGGGAGCGACGTAGGACGGCGCCGTCCCGAACACTGTCTCGTCGTACGGAGCCGCCTCGATCGGCTCATCGGAAAGCGGCGGGCAAAGGTCCGTGGCCGCGCGCTGCGCGCTCCCGATCATCTCGGCGTCGCTCGTCAGCGCACAGCCGGCTCCGAGCACGATGGTGGCCTGAAACAAGAGCGCCAAGCAGAGCACGGCGGTCGCGTGGCCGCGTGATATGCGGGTCCTGTCCTGCCGCAGGGGCAGGTGCTTTCTTTCAATGTTCATCGAGGTGTTTCCCTGGCGTTGCGCCGACAGCGCGGGAGGCATACGCGGCCGCACTTGCGTTCCAGCGCACTATGCCAGTGCGTGATCTGCTGTAAATTGCCTCGAGCGTCAGCGTTGTGCTCAACAGGGCACCAAGGCCCGGCGCGGAGGGCTCCGGCCCCTGGCAGTGTTCCTCCTTCGCAAGGGATGGTTTGCCGGAGCGCGGGTCCAGAGCGGCGTGGCCGCCGCGCGCCCGGCGCGAGCATCTTTTCCGCGCCTGAGCGCTCCGGCACGCTCGCCGCGGGGCGGCCAGGGCGGAGCTGAGGCGGGGAGCTGGCGCGGTGTCTGCCGGGGCGGCTCCCTGCTGCTCGCAGCGGGCAGCCTCGCCATCCCGCCTCGCCGGCCCGGGCGCTCCGGCTCTACAGGTTGATGAGGACGATGGCCGACAGGATGATGGCCATGCCGACGCTCGGCGCCGGACCGATCGACTCCTGGAGGAGCAGGAGACCGGCGATCCCGGTGAGCACCACCGTCAGCGACTCGGTGATCACCGCCGCGATCAAGCTGCCCGAGGTGAGCCCGAGGACGATGCAGAGCTGTGCTCGCGCTTCGCGTCGCTCATGGCATCGCCTCCCCTCTTGCCGCCTCGGCCACTCCAGGCCGGCCTCTCCTGGGCGCGGGCGCGGAGCCTGTTCCCGACCTGAGCCGCTCGCCCGTCACCCGCCCGCGGCGTCGATCAGCGCCCGCAGCAGCGGCGGCATCCGCCGCGCGTCGCAGGGCGCCCGCACCGCCCTGCCCGCGACGACAGCGCTCAGGTGGCATGTCCCGACCCGCGGGAGGTGATCCATCCAGTAAAGGTCGAGCCGGTCGTCGTGGGCGAGGCGCCGCACCATCGGATCGAGCGGCAGCATCAGCCCCTCGCGGAAGCGGGCCAGATAGACCACGTTCGACAGGCGCACCGGCGAGTTCAGGCCGATCCGGCGGCGCGTCCCCGACGCGAACGGGCCTGTGTGATCGATGAACTCCACCGTCTGGAGATCGCCGTAGAGGTCCGGCTCCGTCTTCTCGACAGTCACCAGCGTCCACGCGCAGAGCGGCCGCTGCGCCCGGAGGAGCGCGCGCGTCATCTGCTCGAAGTCCGGCAGATCCGCGGCCGCGCGCGCCTCGGTGTAGTGGCCGTGCGCGAACTGGTTGCGCTCGGCCTGCATCAGGTTCGAGAGCGTCTCGAACGTCTGGTTGTGCGACAGCTTGACGTCGAGCACCTCCCTCGCCATCGAGCCGATCGGGTCGTCGCGGTCGCCGAACGCGCGCGCGGCCGTGCGCGCGAGCTCGCGCCACGCGCCGAGCGCCAGGCCGTCGCGCGTGCGCGTGCGCCCGTAGAAGTCGAGCACGGCGCCCCACCCCGGCGGGG
>NZ_JEMA01000679.1 GCF_001589285.1 Sorangium cellulosum
CGCGCTGGAGGCGCTCGCCGCGCGTTACCCCAAGGACCCGGCGATCTTCCGGGCCGTCATGCTGCGGCACGCGCTCCCGCCGCCCTATCACGCCGCCTCGCTCGCCGCGGCGAAGCGGCTCCTCGAGCTCGATCCGGGGGCGGCCGCCGACGACGACGTGAAGCGCGTCGTCTCGAGCGCCGCCGCAGGGCCTCCCGAGGCAGCGGCGGCCGCGCTCGACCTCATGGCGGGCGCCATGGGGAGCCAGGGGGCCGACCTCCTCTACGACGTCTCGGTGGGCAGCTCCGCCATGAAGGATCGCGCCGCCCGGCGGCTCGCGGAGGCCGCGGTCCTGGAGCGGGCGACGCCCGCGCTGCGCATCGCGCACGAGCTGCGCGCCGCCCCTTCCTGCAAGGCGCGGCAGCCGCTGCTCGCGCGCGCGACGGCCGACGGCGATCGCCGCGCGATCGACGTCCTCGCGCCGCTCATCGCCAGCAAGAGCAAGGGATGCGGCTTCCTCGGGATGAGCCGCTGCGCGGCGCCGTGCGCCTCGATCGCGGGCGAGATCAAGGCGGCAATCCAGGCGATCGAGGCGCGCATCGGGCCATCGCCCGGGGCGGCCCCGGCGCCCGGGGGTCGGTGATCGCGCCCGCGAGCCGAGGCCGTTGACCGAGGGTTGCGCGGGTGGGAGCCTTGCCATATCAGGGCTCAACTCATGTCCGTTCCTGCTCAATCCTGGTCGCCTGATTCATGGCGTGAACGTCCCAACGCGGCGCCGCCCCCCTATGACGACGCCGCGGCCGTCGTCGCGGCCGTCGAGAAGCTCCGCGCGCTGCCGCCGCTCGTGACCTCGTGGGAGGTCGAGCGGCTCAAAGGCCATCTGGCCCAGGCGCAGCTCGGCCGGAGGTTCGTGCTGCAGGGGGGCGACTGCGCGGAGACGCTCGACGACTGCCGCCCGAACATCGTCACGAACAAGCTCAAGATTCTCCTGCAGATGTCGCTCGTGCTGGTGCACGGCGCCCGGCAGCCGGTGGTGCGCCTCGGGCGCTTTGCGGGCCAGTACGCCAAGCCGCGCTCGAGCCCTGTCGAGACGCGCGACGGCGTGAGCCTGCCGAGCTATTTCGGGGATCTCATCAACCGGGCTCCCTTCGAGGCCGCCGCCCGCCGCCCCGATCCGAACCTGATGGTGACGGGCTACCAGCACGCGGCGCTCACCTTGAACTTCATCCGTTCGCTGTCGGAGGGCGGCTTCGCCGATCTGCACCACCCGGAATACTGGGACCTGAGCTTCCTCGAGCGGGCGGATCTGCCCGGCGAGCTGCGCGAGCGGTACCAGCGGATGACCGACCAGGTCGGGGAGGCCCTCCGGTTCATGGAGGCGCTCGCCGAGGTCCCTGTCGGGGAGCTGTCGCGGGTCGAGTTCTTCACGAGCCACGAGGGGCTCAACCTGCATTACGAGTCCGCGCAGACCCGGAAGGTCGCGCGCCGCCCCGGCTACTACGACCTGACGACCCACCTTCCCTGGATCGGCGAGCGCACGCGACAGCCCGACGGCGCGCACGTCGAGTTCTTCAGCGGGGTGCAGAACCCGCTCGGCATCAAGCTCGGCCCGAAGACGCTCCCCGGCGAGGTGATCCGCCTCCTCGACCGGCTGAACCCGGCGGACGAGCCGGGCAAGATCGTGCTCATCGTGCGCATGGGCGCCGCCCGCGTGCGCGACGGGCTCCCGCCGCTCATCGAGGCGGTGCGGGCGGCGGGGCGCAAGGTGCTCTGGATGTGCGACCCGATGCACGGCAACACCCAGACGACGTCCGGCGGGATCAAGACACGGAATTTCGAGGACATCCTCACCGAGATCGAGGCCAGCTTCGAGGCGCACGAGTCGCTCGGATCCCACCTCGGCGGCGTCCATTTCGAGCTCACCGGCGAGGATGTCACCGAGTGCATCGGGGCCGGTCTCACCGAGTCCGATCTCGACCGCCGCTACGCGAGCCTGTGCGATCCGAGGCTCAACTACCGCCAGTCGCTCGAGATGGCCTTCCGCATCGCCCACCGCATGGCGGAGTCCTCCCGACGCCTCAGGGGCTGACCACCCGGGCGCCCATGGCGGCGGCCCCTCGAAGCCCCGAGACCCCCCCGGTGAGCGCAGACAGCAGAGAGCTCTCTCCCTGATGTCCTCTGTGCCCTCCGCGCCTCTGTGGCTCCCGTTCTTTTTCTCTCATCGTCATCGCGAGTTTCCACGAAGTCATCGCGTCGTTCTCGCGTCCTTTCAGCTCACCTGACATTCCAGGCGCTCTCCCGCCCTCGCGATCCAGAAGCAGGAGACGCCCGGTGGCGATCCGTCGCGCCTGTCCCAAGGAATCTCCGCGGGGGGTAGTTCGCCATGCAGAACATCTCGACACAACAGGGTGAGAGCCGGCAGGGAGAGGGACAGGCCACGACGGAGGTCTCGTCCGAGGGACAGCAGCGCACAGCGGCTGGCCCCACGCTGCTCGAGTCGTTCCTGCCGGAGGCCGACATCGTCGTGAACCAGGAGATCGTGGTGATGGCGCCTCCGGAGGTGACCTACGCCGCGCTGCGGAGGGTGGATTTCGCGAAGAGCCGCTCTCTGGTGCTCCGCGCGTTCCTCGCGCTCCGGGTGGCCGACGTGCGGCGCGCCCGGCGCCGGCTCGGCCTCGCGCCGCTGCCCGCGCCCGCGCGGGTCTCGCTCCAGAACGTCCAGGACTACGGCCAGGTCAAGCTGGCCGAGAAGGAGGGCTCCGAGATCGCCGTCGGCGCGATCGCGCGGCCGATGCGCACGGAGAGCCTGTTCTCGGGGCGGACCGCCGCCGAGTTCAAGGCGTTCGACTGCCCCGGGCACATCAAGGCGGCCGCGGGCTTCGTCGTGACGCCTTACGGGCAGCGCCGCACGCTGCTCTCGTACGAGGCGCGGATCCGCGCGACCGACACGCGGACGCGGCGGCAGCTCTTCTTCTGGGACGCGCTGACGGCGCCCCTGATGCAGCTCGTCACGAGCCGGATGCTCCGCTACGTGGCGACCGTCGCCGAGCGCCAGTGCGCCGCGCACGCGCATTCCTGCCGCCAGGCGACGTGACGCCGCGCTCACCGGCCGGAGCCGGCGCCCGACGCGCACGTGGGGCCTGCAAGGACCTCGGCGCGGTCACGCGGGCGCGACGCGAGCTCGTGCGCGTCGTCCCGCCGGCTCCGACCGGTGCTCGTCTACAAGGCGCCCTGAGCGCGCCCATCACGGCCGGTCGAGGGTGACGACGGGCGACGTCCAGGTGTCCCAGTGCGCCTCGTTGCCCGGGTCGCCGAGCGCCCTGAGCGCGCGCAGCTTGATCAGGTAATCGCCGTCCGGCACGACGACGGACCGACCGTCGAGCCTCGTCGTGCCCTTCCACGCGTACCGCGTGACCGCCGTCGCCGACGAGCTCTGGCCGACGTGGGAGAGCGACAGCGCGCGCCCCCACGGCTTGCCCGTGGCGGCCTCGACGACGTCCAGGGTCAGGCGCTCCGCGCCGTGGTCGAGGTGCACCATCACCAGCGGGACGTCGCCCGACGCCAGCGTGTAGGTCGCGCCGCCCGGCTGGGGGGTCACGCGCGTCCCGTTCACCTTGCCGAGCCACGGCGCCCCGTGCCCCGACGGCTTCAGGACGGGCACGCGCTGGTAGTCGCCCTTGAAGCCCGCGTACGGCACCCGCAGCGCGCCGCCGGCCGCGCCGCCGCGCGGCGTGAACACGAGGTAGCCGCCGAACAGGCCGCCGTCCGCGAGCGCGTCGTTCGCCCGGATGGTGACCGAGACTGTCGCGCTCCCGAGCGAGGGCACGGTGACGCTCGGGGCGCTGAAGTCGACCCGCGCGGCGCCGGTCGCCCCGCTCGTCGGGGCCCAGTGGTCGTCGCCCGTCGCGCACGCCGCGGGCGCGTGCGACAGGTCGTAGGTGACGTCGTGCGCGCCCACGTTCTCGATCGTCAGCGTGCGCGCGACAGGGCCTCCCTCGCTCTCGCCGAGCGCGAGCTTGCCGGGGCTGATCAGCGTGGTCGCGCGGATCGACCGGTCGACGCGGATCATCCCGGCCCCCTGCCGGTGCGCGCTCTCCGGCACCCCGGCGCCCGGATCGCCGCTCCACGGCGCCGGGATCGCGCTGTTCTGCAGCACGTCGCGCACGCGCTCCGGGGAGAGCTCCGGGCGCGCGCCGAGCAGGAGCGCGACGGCGCCGGCCACGTGGGGCGCCGCCATCGACGTGCCGCTCAGCGAGTCGTAGGCGCCTTGCTCGACCGGGATCGTCGAGTAGATCGAGCCGCCGGGCGCGGCGAGGTCCGGCTTGAACGAGAGCGCCGCGCTCAGGCCGTACGAGCTGAAGCCCGAGATCTGGCCCGCGGTGCCGTTCTGCGCGGCCACGGCCCGGTCGGTCCAGGTGTGGGCCACGGGCCCCGCGTCGAGGCGCGCGTTGAGGAGCTCGCCGTCCGCCTGCGCGATCCCCACGACCGGGATGGTGATCCGGTCGCGCCCCACGACCGAAGGGTTCATCGCCCCGGCCCGATCGTTGTAGATCACCACGCCGACCGCGCCCGCTGCCTGCGCGTGCGCGGCCTTCTCGGGGAACGGGCAGCCGCCGCGCCGGACGAGCGCGATCTTGCCCGCGAGGCTGCCCGCCGGGAGCTGCGCGCAGCCGTCGCGCGCGCTGGTCAGCGTCCCGGTACGCGCCAGGGGGGCGCTCCCCAAGAGCGGCGCGGGCGGGCTGCCGACCGCGCGGGTATAGCCGATCGCGACGTCGCCCGGCGCCGCGGTGAACGACAGGCGGGTGACGCGCGCGCTGTCGATCGACGCGGCGCCGATGACCGCCTCGCCCACGCCGGGCGCGCCCGCGGCCCAGAGGCCCTTCTCGCCGCTGTTGCCGATCGAGGCGACGACGACGACGCCCCGCGCGACGAGCGCGCTCGCGGCGGCCGCGGTCGGGTAGTCCGGCCACTGGAACGGCGTGCCGATGCTGATGTTGACGACGTCCATGCCGTCGTCGGCGGCGCGCTCCATGGCCTTGAGGATGATGTCCGCGCGCGAGCCGCCGCGGCAGCCGAACACGCGGTAGGCGCCGAAGGTCACGTCCGGCGCCACGCCCTGCACGATCCCGTTCGCCCCGATGATGCCGGCGACGTGCGTGCCGTGGCCCAGGCAATCGTCGGGGTCGTCGTCGGGGGCGGGCTGCCGGTTCGCGTCGCCGGAGGCGAAGTCGTCGCCGACGAAGTCGTGGCCGAACGCCACGCGGCATCCCGGGCCGAAGCAGCCGCCGAGATCGGGGTGATGGTAGTCGACGCCGCTGTCGATCACGCCGACGCGGATGTCGTCGCCGCTCACGCCGAGGTCCCGGCGCACGACGTCCGCGCCCGACATCTCGCCTGCGACGGCGAGGTCCGGCTCGACGGTCGGCGCGGCGCGGACGACGTCGAGGTCGACCTGCACGACCGGATAGACCGCCTTGACCCCGGGCATGTCGGCGAGCACCTCGGCGCCCTCGCGCGCGACGCGGACGGAGAGTCCATTCCATAGACGCTCGAACGAGAACCGTTGTTTGTACCGGAGCCCGCGCTCCTCGGCCGTCCGCCGGAACCGCTCGCGGTCCTCTTCGGAGAGGCCTTTGACGCGCGCGCGCCCGCCGCCGCTCACGGCCGGCGCGCGCTCGAACTCCACGAACCAGAGCTCCGTCGGCTCATCCGGCGCGAACGTCGCTTCGCCGGGCGCCGGGACGCCCGCAGGCGCAGCGTCCTGGCCCGCTTCCTTGTCTCCAGGCTCTCCGCTGCACCCCGGAACAGCGATGTAGAGAGAGGCCAGGCAAAACCAGCGCACACGATGTCTCATGAGGCCCTTCCCGCGCGTGCCGACCATCGAATCAGCTATGTTCGATGTCGCGAATCGGTCAAGCGTGAGCCGGCGACTACAGCGCGAGCGGCGAGCCCGGAGCGGTCATCGCCGTAGATCCTGGAAGACTGCCTGTCCATCGGCGTCCCTCCGTTCGGGTCGACAGCCATGGATTCCGCGCTTCAGGCCTCATGTCAGGAGCGCGGGGGCGCGCCGACTTCACGCCGACTCCGCGGTCCAGAGCACCTTGATGGCAGTCCCGGAGATGGGTTGTTCTTCGCGATGTCGTCGCAGTCCTGTCAGGCCGCTGTCAGGCCGCGCCGCCTGGCGCGCGAGGCTGCCCGCGGGCTACCGGCGCTCGGCGCTCGGCATCCGATGACCGGTGGCCCCGGGTCGTTGCCGGTCCCCGTGCGCTCGATTAGCGTGGCGCGGCTCTCCGGCGCGGGCGGCGCCGGGGCTCGGATGTGGGATGTGAGATGACGGTCCTGGAACACGCCTTGTTCTCGCTGCACCATCGCCTGGTCCACGTGCCCCGCGTGGCCCGCGTCGCGCGGGCGCTGGCCGCGCAGGTGGGCCGCGCGGCGTCGCTGCTCGACGTGGGCGCGGGCGACGGCACGGTCGCGCTCGAGGTCGCGCGCCGCGTCGGCGCGCGGCGCGTCATCGGCGTGGACGTGAAGGCGCGGCCCGGGGCGGCGCTGCCGGTCGTCGCGTACGACGGCGAGCGCCTCCCCTTCCCCGACGCGGAGTTCGAGGCCGTGCTCCTCTCCGACGTGCTGCACCACTGCGCGCGCCCCGGCGCGCTGCTCGCGGAGGCCCTCCGGGTCGCGTCGCGCGTCGTCGCGCTCAAGGATCACTTCCGCTTCGGCCCGCTCTCGGAGAAGGTCCTGCTCTGGATGGATCTCGTCGGGAACGCCGCCCCGGGCGTCGAGGTGCGGGGGACGTACTTCACCCCGGGCGAGCTCGTCGACCTCGTCCGCGGCGCGGGCGGGCGCATCACCGGCCTCGAGTGGCCGCTGCGCATCCACGATCTGCCGTTCCGCCTCGTCACCCAGGATCGCCTGCAGTTCGCGGCGCGGATCGAGCGCGCGGCCGCGCAGGCCGCGGGGGGCGCGCGATGACGGCGCTCCGATCGTTCGTCGTCGGCGGCGCCGGGTTCATCGGCAGCCACCTCACGGATCGGCTGGTCGAGCGCGGACCCGTGACGCTGTACGACAACCTCTCGGTCGGCCGCCGCGCGTTCGTGGCGCCGCACCTCGCCTCCGGGCGCGCGACGCTCATCGAGGCGGACGCCCTCGATCTGGAGCGGCTCACCGACGCCATGGCGGGCCACGACCTCGTCGTGCACCTCGCGGCGAACCCCGAGGCGCGCTGGGGGCTCGCGCGCACGCGGCTCGACCTCGATCAGGGCACGATCGCCACGTACAACGTGCTCGAGGCGATGCGGCGCGCGGGGGTCGGCCGGCTGATCTTCTCGTCCTCCGGGACGGTCTACGGCGACACGGCGCGTACGTGCGCCGAGGGCGATCTCGGCGCCCTGCCCATCTCGCTGTACGGCGCGAGCAAGCTCGCGGGCGAGGCGCTCATCAGCGCCTATGTCGAGTGCTTCGGCCTCACGGCGTGGATCTACCGCTTCGGCAACGTCGTCGGTCCGCGCGGGACGCACGGCGCGGCGCTCGACTTCCTCAGGAAGCTGCGCGATCGGCGGACGGAGCTCGAGGTGCTCGGCGACGGGCGCCAGTCCAAGCCGTACCTCGATGTCCGGGACTGCGCGGAGGGGATCCTGTTCGGCTTCGACAGGGCCCGAGAGCGGCTGAACATCTACAACCTCGCGCCCGAGGACGCGACGAGCGTCTCCCGCATCGCGGAGCTGTGCGTGGCGGCGTCGCCCTATCCGGACGCGGTGATCCGGTATCAGGGCGGCGAGCGCGGCTGGCCCGGTGACGTGCCGCGGTCGCGGATGGATCCGAGCAAGCTGGCCGCGCTCGGCTTTCGCGTGCGCCACGCGAGCGACGAGGCGGTGCGCATGGCGGTCGAGGCGCTGGCGAGCGAGGTGTTCGGGGGCGAGCCGGCGGCGTGAGGCGCTCTGCGCGCCGTCGCGGGTCGCCGGCGATGGTAGGCTCCCCCGCATGGCAGAGCTCACTCTTTACATCGGAAACAGGTCCTACTCGTCGTGGTCGCTCCGGCCCTGGCTTCTCCTGAAGCACGCCGGTGTCGCGTTCGACGAGGTGATGATCCCGCTCCGGGGGCCGGGCCAGCGCACGACGGAGATCCAGCGCCACTCCCCCTCTGGCAAGGTGCCTGCCCTGAAGCACGGGGCGCTCATCCTATGGGAGTCGCTCGCGATCGCCGAGTACGTGGCGGAGCTCTTCCCCGAGGCGAAGCTCTGGCCGGACGCGCGCGACGCGCGCGCCGTCGCGCGGGCGGTGAGCGCCGAGATGGCGAGCAGCTTCGCGGCGCTCCGCACCGCGCTGCCGATGAACGTGCGGCGGAAGATCCAGGGCGTGGCGATCACGGAGGCGGCGTCGCAGGACATCGCGCGCGTCCAGTCGATCTGGGGCGATTGCCGCGCGCGCTTCGGCCAGGAAGGCGAGTTCCTGTTCGGGCGCTTCAGCGCGGCGGACGCGATGTACGCGCCTGTCGCGACGCGGTTCGACACGTACGGGGTCGAGCTCGACGCCGTGTCACGGCGCTACGTGGCGTCGATCCTGAGGCTCCCCGCGATGCAGGAGTGGATCGCGAAGGCCAGGGAGGAGCCGCACTTCATCGAGGAGTACGAGGCGATCGGCGTCGTGGGCAAGTAGGGAAGCTCGGCCGTCCGGCTACGCCCGACGCGCCGCGATCCCGCCCGGGGCCGCGCGGTCCCCGCGCGGGCCGCCAACCTCGTCGCACCGCGAAGCAGCGGCTGCGGCCGGCGACGAGAAGCGCTACTGGTGCCGTACATGCCGCACGACCTCGACCTCATCTTCACGCTCACGGGCGGGCTCACGGCGGCCCTCGCGCTCGGCTTCATCACCCAGCGCCTAAGGCTGTCCCCGATCATCGGGTACCTGCTGGCCGGCATCCTCGTTGGCCCCTTCACCCCTGGCTTCGTCGCCCACAAGGCGATCGCGGACCAGTTTGCGGAGATCGGGGTCATCCTGCTGATGTTCGGGGTCGGCCTGCAGTTTCACGTCCGCGAGCTCCTCGCCGTGCGGAAGGTCGCGGTGCCCGGCGCGCTCCTGCAGATCAGCGTCGCGACGGCGCTCGGGGCCCTGGTCGGCCACGCCGCGGGCTGGTCGTGGGCCGCGTCGGTCGTCTTCGGCATCGCGATCTCGGTGGCGAGCACCGTCGTGCTCACCCGGGTCCTGAGCGACAGCCACGTCCTGCACACCCCCGCCGGCCACCTCGCCGTGGGCTGGCTCGTGCTCGAGGACGTCTTCACCGTGCTCGTGCTGGTGCTGCTCCCCGGCCTGGTCGGCGGCGCCTCCGGCGGCGGCGCGGGCATCGCGATGTCGGTGGGGCTCGCGATCCTGAAGCTCGCCGGGCTCGTCGCCTTCACCTTCATCGTCGGCCAGCGCGTCATCCCCGTCCTGCTCGGCTACGTGGCGAGGACGGGCTCGCGGGAGCTCTTCACGCTGACGGTGCTCGTCGTCGCGCTCGGCGTCGCGGTGGGCTCGGCGATGCTCTTCGGCTCGTCGATGGCGCTCGGCGCGTTCCTCGGCGGCCTCGTCGTCGGCCAGTCCGACTTCAGCTCGCGCGCCGCCTCGGAGGCGCTCCCGATGCGCGACGCGTTCGCGGTGCTGTTCTTCGTCTCGGTGGGCATGCTCCTCGACCCCTCGCAGCTCGCCGCGAGCTGGCCCGTGGCCGCGGCGACGCTCGCCGTCGTGCTGCTCGGCAAGCCGCTCGCCGCGCTCGTCGTGGTGGTGCTGCTCCGCCGCCCGATGAAGACCGCCTTCGCCGTGGCCCTCTCGCTCGCGCAGATCGGCGAGTTCTCGTTCATCCTCGCGACGCTCGGCCGGCAGCTCGGCGTCATGCCGGACGAGGCCACGCAGGTGCTCGTCGTCGCCTCGATCGTGTCGATCACGTTGAACCCGCTGCTCTTCAGCGCCCGCGACCGCCTCGCGCGGTGGACGTCGGCCTTCTTCCTGCGCCGCAGCTCCGCCGCGGCCGCCGCCGGGGGCGCCCGCGGCGAGGAGGCGGCGCCGGTGGACGAGCTCGCGCACCGCACCATCGTCGTGGGCTACGGCCCCGTCGGCAGGACGCTGACGCGGCTGCTCCGGGAGAACGGCATCGAGCCCACGGTGGTCGAGCTGAACCTCGACACGGTGAAGACGCTGCAGGCCCAGGGCATCCGCGCGATCTACGGCGACGCGACGCAGCGGGAGATCCTCGATCGCGCGGGGATCAGCAAGGCGGACAGCCTGCTGTTCACGTCGGCGGGCGCGCCCGGCGACGGGGTGATCGAGCAGGCGAAGGGCATCAACCCCGGCCTGTTCGTCCTCGCGCGCGCCTTCTACCTGCGCGAGGTGGCGTCGCTGAAGAAGGCCGGCGCCGACGTCGTGGTGACGGGCGAGGCGGAGGTCGCGTTCTCGATGACCGAGCGCCTGCTCGTGCGGCTCGGCGCGACGGCCGAGCAGGTCGAGCGCGAGCGCGAGCGCGTCCGCAGCGAGCTCTTCGACAGGCCAGCGGAAGCCCGCTGAGCCGGGTCAGCGCGCCTTGCCGAGCCAGCTCACGCCGCCCACGACCAGCGCGAGCCCGAAGACCTGCTGCCACGTGAACGGCTCGCCCAGGATGACCCAGGAGAACGCGATCGTGAGCACCGGGCCGAGCGTCGAGAACGTCGCGGCGCGGCCCGCGCCGAGCCGCCGGATCGCCGCCGCGAGCAGGACGATCGGCAACACGGTGCTGATCGTCGCCATCGCCGCCGCGTACCCCCACACCGAGGCCGGGAGCTCGGCGAGCCTGGCGGGGCTCCCTGTCGCCGCGTAGTGCGCGAGCACCATCAGGCACGAGGTCGCCCCGCAGTACGCCGCGAGGCGCGTCGCGCCGACCCTGGAGGCGAGCTTGCCGACGCCGATGTAATAGAGCGCGTACGTCACCGAGCTCGCGAACACCCACGCTCCCCCGATGGCGACGGCCCGCGCGTCCCCGGACTGCTCGAGATCGTGCCAGACGGCCGCCGCGAGGCCGAGATAGCAGACGGCGAGCGCTCCCCAGGCCTTCCCGCGCACCGGCTGCTTCAGCCACACCGCGCCGATCAGGAGGACGAGCGTCGGATAAACGAACAGGATCAGGCGCTCGAGGCCGGTGCTGATGTACGTCAGCCCGATGAAGTCGAAGAGGCTGGACAGGTAGTATCCGAGGAACCCGACGACGAGCACACCCCCCCAGAGCCGGGGCGTCATCGGCTCGGCGGTCGCGTCGCGCTCGCGGCGGGCGAGCCACAGGAAGAACGGCAGCGCGATGCCCATCCGCAGCGCGAGCAGCGACACAGCGTCGATGGGGTGCGCGGCGTACGCGAGCTTCACGAAGATGGCCTTCAGCGCGAACGTCGCCGCGGAGAGGACGGCGAACGTCCGGCCATCGTCGAGGAGGCCAGTCCGGTGCTCGTCGCTGAAGGCGTGTACGCGCTCGCCGATCGACATGGATCCCGCTTCTCTCTCTTTCACGAGCTTCAAAGGTTCACGCGGCTCCCGAGGGTCGAGCGATGCAGACCGGCCATCGCCCTCGCCACCGTCCTTGCCGGCCGGAGCGCGCGCCCGGCGTGTGGCACGACGGCATTGCGCGTGGAACGACGCATTTGCCACCGCACAGCGGTCGAGCGTGGGGGGCCGCATCTCAGGTAGAGGGCGATCACCCGCTTGACCAGACGTCCAGGCGTCCGCGCTGGTCGGATCGCGTCGGATCGGGCCGCGCTCCGTGGGGTCGTTGGGCTAAGCTCCCGGGTCTGATGACGTCTCCCGCTGGCCCAGGCACCGCCGCGCGCGGCCCGGGCGCGCTCGCCCCCTCCGGC
>NZ_JEMA01000680.1 GCF_001589285.1 Sorangium cellulosum
CCCGACGCTGCGTCGCCGCCCGACGCCGTGCCTGTCGCGCCGCTTCCGGGCGCCGTGCCCGTCGAGCCGCCTCCCGACGCCGTGCCGGTCGCGTCGTCGCCGCCCGCGCCGGTGCCGTCGCCGCCGGCGCCGCCGGCGCCTGTATCGCTCGCCCCGCAGGCCACGAGCCCGGCAGCGAGCGAGAAACAGATCAAGAGAACAGGACGCCTCATAAGGTACCTCGCGTTGCCGCTCCGCCTCCGGTCGGCGGTTCGCCTCCGGGCCGTGAGCGGCACGATGATCTCTGGCCCAGGTTGCAACATCAGCGCAGACTCAATCACCTCGATCGCTCGGGTCCCGCGTTTTCTCGACGGGCTGAAAATTTGAACCCGCCTCGCGAGAACGCGGCGGTGCTCCGGGCGACACAGCGGGGCCAGCTAGCATACCCGCGCAGTTTCATGGTGAACCGTATGAGTTTGGGGTACGCAAGAATCCCTGACATGCAGCCGTCGCGTACGCCGCACCGCGCCATCCTCACCACGCTCAGCGCAACGGCGATGGCGGGCGGACGTGCGGCGCCCCGCTGCCTGGCCGCTGTCGCGGCGCTCGGGCTCGCGGCCTGCGAGCGGGGGCCGATCGACGCCGTCGAGCTGACGCCGTCGAGGCTGACCCAGGACCTGGTGGCCTACTGGGCGTTCGACGACGGAGAAGGGACGGTCGTGGCCGATCGGTCCGGCAACCGGCGCGACGGCGAGCTCACCGGCGGCACGTGGGTGGAGGACGGCCGCTTCGGGCAGGCGCTGCACTTCGAGGAGGGCGAGTTCATGACGGTGGGCGGATTCCCGAACGCCGCCTCGAGCTGGACCGTCTCGGCGTGGGTTCGCGTGCTGACCGGCGAGCCCCCTGCCGGCGACACGCTGAGGACCGTGATCAGCACGGCGAGCTCCGGCGGATGGGAGCTCAACATCGGCTACGACGGCGAGGCGCGGGGCATGCAGTTCGGGTTCTGGAAGGGGCCGGAGACAGGCGACTACCACCGCGTCCTGTGCTCCTGCCTGGAGCTCCAGCGGTGGACGCACGCCGCCGGCGTCGTCGACGGCGAGGCGCTCACCATGAGCCTCTACATCGACGGGCGCCTGCACAGCACCGAGCCCATCGAGAGGACGATCTCGCCCGGCCCTACCAGCCTCTACGTCGGCCGATGGCCGCAGGAGGGTCGGCTCCTCGTCGGGGACGTCGACGACATCGCGATCTACAGCCGGGCGCTCGCCCCGGCGGAGATCGCCGAGCTCTCCCAGCACGCCGTCCCGGCGGAGGTCGAGGCGGACATCGCGGCGGACACCCTCTACAACCTGGTCGGCGTCCAGAGCGGGCGCTGCGTGGACGTCGACGCCGCCGTCGTCACCGCCGACGACCTCGTCCTGCAGCTCTGGAGTTGCAACGGCGGCACCAACCAGCAGTTCCGCTTCGAGGCGGTGGACGGCGGGTATCACCGGATCCGCAACGTCAGCAGCGACAAGTGCCTCGACGTCCGCGGCGCGTCGAAAGCCGACGGCGCCGTGATCGTCCAGTACACCTGCCACGGCAACCCCAACCAGCAATGGTCCGTCACCGATCTCGGCGGCGGCGCCGTCCGCATCACATCGCGCCTCAGCGGCAAGGTCATCGACGCGTACGGCTCCCCGCCCGCCGACGGCACCGCCCTCTTCCAGAGGTCTTCCAACGGCGGCGCCAGCCAGCAGTTCAGGCTGATCCCGGTCGAGACAGGCGCCGAAGCCGGCACCGCGAGCGGCCCGGAGCCGTGACGCCCGGCGCCCCGCCGTGAGGCGTGGGACCTGCTCGGCGACATCGACGGCCTGCGCGCGCGGCGACGGCCGGCGCGGGCGACAGCGCCTCGGGAAGATCTCCCGCCGGGCGCGCGGCGCGACGCCGCTCGCCCTCCGCTCACAGCCACCCCACGAGGCTGAGGGTGCCGAGCAGCGCCGGGCGCGCGCCGCTCGCCGCCTCGGTCTCGACGAAGCGGATCACCGGATACGGGTGCGCGACGAGCGCGTGCGCCTCGACGACGACGTCGAGCCGCCTCACGATCCCGAACTCGACGCCGGCGCCGGCGTCCGCGGCGAACGCCCACCGCGCGTCGTGGGTCCCCCTGTACGGCCACGACGCCTCGCCGTCGACGGCGACGTGGAGCGCCCCGAGGCCCACCGAGAACCTCGGGCGCAAGCGCAGCTCGGGCCAGGGGAGCGCCGCGAGCTCGACGAGCCCGAGCCGCTGCTGCACGGTCGCGCTGCCCTGCGGCCCGGCGACGCGCGGCGCCGTCCCGAGCCCGGCGAGCGAGAGGCGCGCCTCGAGTCGACCGCTCGGACCGGGCGGCGCGACGCGCAGGCGCGCGACCAGGAGCAGCGCCGGGCCGATGCCGCCCGGGCTCGCGAGGAGCCCGCCCCCCAGCTCGACGCCCCACATCGATCGGCGCGGCGGGTCGAGCGACCTCTCTGCCCGTGAAGGCTCCTGCGGGCTCATTTTGCCCGGGGGCGGCGCGGCGGCGGGCGCCGCCGCGCGCCGCGAGGACATCAGCAGCTCGAGCAGGCTCGCGCGGAGCAGCTCGACGGCGCGCACAGCGAGCACCTCGACGATATGCTCCCGCGCCTCGCCGCGCGTGTCGATCCGCCGCACGAGCGTCTTGTTCGTCCGCGGGTCGACCACCCAGAGCTCGGCGGCCTGACCGTCCGGCGCGAGGAACAGCCCGATCAGGGCCGCGGAGCCGGCCTGCTGCCCGGCGTCGTCCATCGTCGGCCGGGGGGCGGAGGCCGACTGCGCATCGAGGAGCTCCACGTCGAACCCGTCGGCGACGAGCTCCCCGCGGATGCGGATCAGCGCCTCGGAGATCGACGGATCCGCGGCGCCGGGGCGCACGAGGACCACACGCGCAGGCTCCCCCGACGCCGCGGGGCTCGCCGCGCACAGGACGAGCGTGAGGGCCCCGGCCAGCGCCTGCGCCCGCGCGAACCTCACGGCGTCCGAGCGAGGGCCCGCGCTGCCTGCGCGTAGGTTCCGCCCGGGAACCGGCGCAGGTACGCCCGCGCGACGGTCTCGGCCTCGGCGTCGCCGTGGAGCCGCTGCACGATCACCATCTTGCGCCCGAGCGCCTCGGAGGCGTAAGCGCCCCGCGGCGCCTCCTTGAGGTAGGTCTCGAACCAGGCGAGCGCCGCGGCGCCTCCCTCCTGGGTCTCCGCGAGGCGGCCGAGCTGGAACGCCGCCTCCTTGCCCCGTTGCGTCGCGGGAAAGCGCCGGCGCTGGGCGAGGAGCGCCCGCCGCGCGATGTCGTTCCGCCGCGTGTAACGCGCCGCGTCCGCGAGGGCCGAGAGCTCCTCGTTGCTGCTCTCCGCGAGCGCGGCGTCGAGCCCGCGGCGCTGCGCCTCGTCGACGATGACGTCGAGCTTCCCGGCCGCGAGCTTCCCGGCCCAGTCGCGCCTCGGCTCGGCCGCGGGCGCCGCCGCCGTCGGGCTCGCGGGCGCCGCCGCCGTCGGGCTCGCGGGCGCCTCGGGTTGATCCGGAACCGGCGCCGCGCCGGGCTCCCCGGCGCTGACGGGTGCCGGCGGGGAGAGCGCCGGCGGCGCCTCCGCGCCCTGCTGAAGATCGAGATCGCGCAGGAGCACCTCTCCCGTGCGCTGCCACAGGGTCAGCCACTGCCCGGCGCGCACAGCGATCGGCTTGCCGGACAGCGGCCCGCTGACGACGACGGCGCCGTCCTCGAGCCGCAGATCGAGGCGCTCGTCCTCCGGCGCCCAGGAAAGCGCGAAGGCCGTCCCGGTGACTGTCACGAGGTACGGCCCCGCGTCGAACAGCCACTGCGCCTCCGACCGGTGGACAACGCGCGCGTGGACCTCTCCCCTGTCGAGGGCGACCCTGGCGCCCTGCTCGTCCACCGACACGATGTGCGCGCGCGCCATCTCGGCGAGCTGAACCTCGGTGCCGTCGGAGAACCGGACCTTGGGGCGGCTCGATGTGTCCGCCTGAACGGACCCGTCCTGCTGCATGGCGCCGCCCTCCACCTCGTAGGAGAGCCGATCGGCGCGCGTCCCTCGCTGCCACCCGTTGACGCCGAGCAGGACGGCGGCGGCGACGGCGAGCGCGAGCGCTCCGCTCCGGAGGGGCGACAGCCGGAAGCCCTGGCGCCTCGCCGTCCGCTCCGTCACGCGGAGCAGCCCCTGGACACGCTGCTGGGGAGACATCGTGCCGAGCGACAGGCGAGCGAGCTCGACAGCGCGCGCGGCGCTCGGGCTGAGTGCCGGGTTCTTCTCCTCGTCAAGAGTCATCCCGCGCCTCCCCTCTCATGCAGTACGCGGCGAGGGACATGTCCTTCTCGACCTCGGACGACACGCGCTCCGTTGCCCGGCTGAGCCTGCGCTTCACGGTGGCCAGCGAGATCCCTGTCGCCTCCGCGATCTCCGGCAGGCTCATCCCCTCCATGTGGCGGAGGACGAACGCGGTCCGGTCGTCTGCGCTCAGCGTGTCGAGGATCGCATAGAGGCGTCCCAGCGCCTCGCGCGCCTCGCTGTCCACCGGCGCGACAGCCTGCTCCGGGAGCTCGGCAGTGTCCGAGAGCTGGAGGATGCGCCTCACGCGCCTGCGGCGGAGCTCCCACTTCAGGAGTCGGACGGTCACCGAGTACACGAAGCTCCCCAGCGCGTCGGGGTCTCTCAGCCCGGATACCCTGGAGAACACGCGAACAAAGACCTCCTGGGTGACATCCTCTGCGTCGGCGCCGGGCCCGAGCACGCGCGCGACGATCCGGAACACCTTGGGCGCATGCGCGTTCCACACCGCGGCTGCCGCCCACGGCTCTCCTGCCATGAGCGCGCGAACCACGTCACGTTCGTCAGTGCCGCCATGCTCTGACGGAGCGATGGCAAGGCTGGCTCTACGCACAACGTCATCGCTCCGAGGGATCGAGACCTTCGCAGATCGGTCGTGAGGAGCGAGCACAGTACCGAGCCGGGGTCCCCGGTGCAAGGCGGTCAGCGCGCGCGGCCGGGTCAGCGCGCGCGGCCGGGGAGGTCGTTCCGGCAAGCGGCGCTGGTCCCAGCGCGGGTGTGGTGCGGTCGTCGCCGCCACCCTCGGAGGCGCCGCGCCGTCGATGGGGCGCCTGGCCCACAAGATGGTCTTGAGTGGAGTCAACATCGCATCGGACGCTCCCGAGCTGCGTTGCCCGGATGCCCGGCACGGCGACCACCACGGATGCCCGCGGAGGCCGCAAGGATGTCGGAGGGGACGTCGCCCCAGCCAGCCAAGCGCACGTCTGTCACGCAGTAGCCGCTCGCCCTCGAACCGGCTCACAGCGAGAGAGAATAGCGCAGGAACGGAAGATTCCCGTGGTGAGGGATGAAATGGCAGGCGTGGGAGCAGCGGAGCGTGCGGCGCGGGCATCAGCCGCGGCGCGCTGCCTCGAGGACGCGGAAGGTCTCGTCGGCCTCGGCGCCCGGCTTGCGCCGGGTCCCCCACCCCACCGCGGCGCGGTAGCTCCCGAGGAGCCCCGACGCCGAGAGCTGCTCCTCGTCCACCGGGACGGGCCGCTCGGCCTCCGGCGCCACGTAGAGCGCGTCCACCGGGCAGTAGGCCTCGCACATGAAGCACGTCTGGCAGTCGCGCTGCCGTGCGATCACGGGCGCGCCGCCGGGCACGGGATCGAACACGTCGGTCGGGCAGACCTCGACGCAGAGATCGCACCCGATGCACCGCGCGTCGCTGACGAGCTCGATCATGGCGCGTGCGCCTCCGCGGCGGCCGCGCCTGTCGACGCCGGCGCGGCCGACTCGGGGCGGACCCAGACCTTGTCGAGCCCCCCGGTGATCAGGCGCCGCTGCTGCGCCGGATCGAGGCCTGGATGGTCCTTGTGCTTGTGCATCCCGCGCGTCTCTGTGCGCGCGCGCGCCGCGTTGAACATCCAGCGCGCGGTGGCGACCATGGCCGCGCCCTCCCGCGCCCGCACGGCCTCGCGCACCTCCGCCGCGGGCCGGGCCGTTCGCACGTCGCGCCAGAGCGCGTCGAGCCGGTCGAGCGAGATCGCGAGCCCGCGCTCGGTGCGGAAGAGGTTCTTGTCGTACGGGAACACCTCGTCTTGCACCGACCGGATCACGCCCTCGGCGTCGATCGGCCTCGCCCCGCCCGCCGCGGGGAGCGCCGCGCGGCCGGCGCCCTCGAACTTGCGCTGACCGGCGCGGGCGCCGACGCCGCGCGCGAACAGGGCGGCGCCCTCGCCGGCCCACTGCCCCGAGGAGATGGCCCACGCCGCGTTGTGGCTGCCGCCGCCCGTGAAGCCGCCGCAGATGAGCTCCCGCGTGGCGGCGTCGCCGGCGGCGTAGAGCCCCGGCGCCGAGGTCGCGCAGGCCTGGCTGGTGATGTGGATCCCGCCGGTGCCGCGCACGGTGCCCTCGAGCCGCAGCGTGACGGGGAAGCGCTGCCGGAAGGGGTCGATCCCCGCGCGGTCGAACGGCAGGAAGAAGTTCGGCTGGGCCTTGCGCATCCACGCCTGCAGCGCCTCGTCGGCCTTGTCGAGCTGGGCATGGACCGGCTGTGTGAGCAGCGTCTCCGCGATCACCGATCGCCCTCGCTGCGAGCCGGCCCCCTCGATGACGCGCCCGTCCTCGCGATAGAACGTCGCCCAGTTGTAGAAGAGGGTCTTGGTGACCGACGCGAACGCCGGGGCGATCGCGTACGCGTTGGAGAACTCCATGCCCGACATCTCGGCGCCCACCTCGGCGGCCATCAGCCCCCCGTCGCCGGTGAGCACGTTGGTGCCGAGGGCCTTGCTCAGGAAGGCGCACCCGCCTGTCGCGATGACGACGGCCCCGGCCTTCACCGTCCACCGGTGCCCGAGCTGCCGGCAGATCCCGGCGGCGCCGGCGACCGCGCCGTCCGCGTCGACGAGGAGCTCGAGCGCGGGGCTGTGGTCGAGGATGCGCACGCCCGCGAGCTTCACCCGCTTGCGCATGAGGCGCATGTACTCGGGCCCCTGCAGGCTGCGGCGCACGGGCTGGCCGCCGTCGTCTGTCGGAAACGGGTAACCCCACGTCCCGAGGTCGTTCACGCTGGACCACGTCCTGTCGAGCACGCGGTCCATCCAGCCCCGGTCCGCGAGGAAGCCGCCCAGGCCCTCGCGGCTCGCCTTGGCCGCCTCGCGCAGCTCGGGGACGGGCGGCACGTACCACACGCCGACCCCGGACGGCGCGGTGGCGCCGCTGCTGCCGCAGTACCCCTTGTCGGCGAGCACCACGCGGGCGCCCTTCGCCGCCGCGGCGAGCGCCGCCCAGGTCCCGGCGGGCCCGCCGCCGAGGACGAGCACGTCGGTCTCCAGCGCCAGCGTGTCGCTCCGGTCGAGGGCGCGTCCCCCCTCTCCCGCGTGTGATTCAGGCTCTCGTAGCTCGCTCATGATCGGCGACTCCCTTGCTCAGGCCGACTTCCCTCTCCCGCCTCGTCTCATCTCGTCTCATCTCGTCTCATCCGGAATGCAGCCGATATGCCATCACGCGCTCACTGCCCCTCTCCGGCGGGCGACGTCCTTCGTTGCTGGCGAGGCACCAGGGCCTGCTGCTCGGGTGTTGCTCCGCGCGCACTCCGTCGCTCGCGCGCGGCGCCGGGCGGGGCGCCGCCGCGTCAGCGGAGCCCGAAGCCCATCGAGGCGAGCGCCGCCCGCAGCCGGTCGCGCCCGCGCAGCGCGTCGGCCGACGCGACGCGCGCGGCCGAGTGGCGGCTCCAGCTCCCCTGCACGCCCATGCGCTCCTTCGCGTAGAAGCGCTCCATCAGCCGGTCGTAGCCTTCGAGCGCGCCGACCGAGCGCTCGAAGGCGCCATACTGCTCGTGGTGCAGGACGACCTCCTGCGGGAGCCGCGGCTTGATGATCGTCGGGGTGCTCGGGTCCGGCCAGCCGACGCACAGGCCGAAGGCAGCGAACACCTGCGGGGGCAGGCCGAGCTCGGCCGCGACCGCCTCCGGGTGGTTCCGCAGCGCGCCGATGTAGACAGTGCCGAGGCCGATCGACTCGGCCGCGACGAGCGCGTTCTGGGCGGCGAGCGCCGCGTCGACGACGGCCATGACGAACATCTCGAGATGCTCGAGCCCCTCGTGCCCGACGCCGCGGTGCCTCGCGAGGTCGCCGATGCGCCGCAGGTCGGCGAGCCAGACAAGGAACAGCCCGCAGTCGCGCACGTGCGCCTGCCCGCCGGCGAGCTCCGCGAGGCGCCGCCGCCGCTCGGCGTCCTGCACCGAGAGCACGCTCCAGAGCTGCAGGTTCGAGGAGCTCGGCGCCGACTGCGCGGCGGCCACGAGCAGCTCGAGCGCCCCCTCCGGGAGCGGCTCCTGCGCGTAGCGGCGCACCGAGCGATGGCCGAGCAGGCTCTCGATCACCGCGTTCCACTGCTCGAAGCGGGGCGCCGCTCCCTCGCCGCCGTATCGCTCGCCAAAGTGCTCCAGGGCGCGATTGCTCATCGGATGTGCTCCTCCTCTTCAATCCATCTCTTCAATCCATCGTCCCGGCGCGCTCAGCGCACGAGGCGTGGTCCTCGGCCTCGTCGTCGCGGCGCCCGAGGTGCTCGCCGCGAGCCGGGCGCCGCGATCCCTCGGCGTGACGCGCCGCGGACGTCGCCCCACCAGACTCATCCAACAAAACGGACAAATATTCCGTTAAGACGGACACGTCAACAGCGCGCACAGACGGAGCTCCGGGTGTGGCGAAAAAGAGGAAGAGATGAAGCGCTCGCCCGCCGCCCTTTCCGCTCGTGTTGCCCTCATTTCCGCGGCGTCCTCACGATGAGCGCGATCGATCGCTGGCGCTGGCCCGGTCCTGGCATTGCGCCAGTTTCATGGAATCTTCCGTTGTAGCCATAGCCGGGTTTGGCCTCGCCGTGCTCACGACGGGGTGTGGCAAGGAGGAGCGAGCGTTCGCGGAGGAGCGCCCGGCGCAGCCGGCGATGGTCGAGGTCGACCAGCGCGCTGTCGATCCGCCGCTGGTGGCGACGGAGATGGCTGTGCCCGGCGACCAACCGGCGTTCGTCGTCACCGGGCGGGGCGGCGCGTGTCCGCGGATGATCTTCCTGCACGGCATGTGCGGGCACGGGCTGGGCTACGTGCAGGCCATCCAGGGCGCGGCGCGGGAGCACGGCGGGGTGCTCGGGCTGCAGGGCAACGTGCCCTGCGGCGGGGACGGCGTGTTCAGCAAGTACTCGCCCGACCCCGAGGAGCAGGACGGCCGCATCCGGGCCGCGCTCGCGGCGTGCGGGGGCGAGGCGGAGGACCTCGTTGTCATCGGCTACTCGCAGGGGGCCTACATCGCGGAGCGGCTCGCGGAGCGCTGGCCGGACAGGTACTCGCGGCTCGTGCTGCTCGGCGCGCCCACGACGCCCTCGGCGGCGCGGCTCCGGGGCATCCGGGGGGCGGTGATGATCAGCGGCGAGCTCGACGCGAAGTACCGCATGAAGGAGGGCGCCGGCGGCCTCATGGCGGCGAAGATCCCGGCGGTCTACCGGGAGATGCCCGGCGCGCGCCACGGAGAGATGCCGGACGCGGAGCGGGTGATGGACGAGGCGCTCGACTGGCTCGACGCCAACGCGCTGCCGCGCCGCTGAGCCACCGCGCGCGCGCCCGGGCTCGCGCGCCTGTCCCGGTCCACGCCGGCGCTCCGGCGCGCTGGAGCCGCCCTCGGCTTCGGCGCGCGCGCGTGTGCTATGGAGCCCGCGCAGATGATCGAGCGCGCATCTCCCGGGGTGTCGTGTGAGGACAGCGCCGCGCCGGCACCCCCGGACGCCGCGCCGCAGGCCGACGCCGGCAGCGCCGCGCTGGCCCCGGGCGACCCGCTCGGCGACCTCAACCAGGCGTTCCTCGACGCCTACGCCGCGCGCCGGGAGGCCGTCCTCGCCACCATCGAGCCGATCATCGCCCAGATCGACGACAGCCTCATCCTGCGGCGCGGCGGGCAGCGGTTCGAGGGGCCCGCGCGCACCCGGCGCTACCACGAGCTCAAGGCGATCGCGCACGTCCCCGTGGCGGTCCACGCGCTCCTCTCGGGTTGGCGGGGCGCGCTCGACGGCAGCGCGCGTCGCCAGACGGCCGAGCTCCGGCAGCGCATCGCCGCGGCCGCGGGCGACCTCGACAGCCGCGGCTTCACCCCGGAGCAGCTCGCGCGGCAGCGCCGGCTCCTCGGCGCGTCGGTCGCGCTCCTCGACGAGGCGAGCGCGACAGGCGGCGTCGCGCCCGAGGCGCTGACCGCCTTCGCCCGCGCGCAGACCGAGGACGTCCTGCGCAACGCCGAGGACGCGGCGTGCGACCAGATCGAGACGATGCACGCCACGGTCGAGGCCTGGCGGCGGCAGATGACCCCCGAGGAGCGCGACGGGCTGCGGGCGGTCGTCGCTGTCTCGCACATGGCTCGGCCCGGGAACGTGGCCGCGCAGTACTTCTCGGTGACCCTGGGAGAGACGTGGCAGGGTCGCTTCGATCAGGAGGACCTGAGGCCAGGCAAGCGCGTGCTCACCGCCGAGGCGACGTTCGACGAGGCGCAGGCGTTCGCGCTGCTCGCGACGCACGCGCTCGACGCGGGGGTGGCCACGCGGTTCTTCGACGAGGAGGCCCGGCTCTCGCGCGACATCCTTGCCGACGCGGCGGAGCGGATCCTCGCCGGGATGTTCCACATGGAGCCGGAGCCGCCGGCGCAACCGGTGGAGACGCAGGCGCCTGGGGATCTCTCGAGCTCCTCGTAGACCTGCGGCGCCTCCTCGGCCCTGGTGCGGGTCTCGTCGGTGATCTCGATATCGAGGCAGAGGCTGCCCTTGCCCTGCGCGGCGAGCGAGCGCCGCCGGCGATCCAGCCCCGGGGATCGACGGACTGGATCGCGCTCGACGTCACCCGCTCACGCCGTCTGCGGAGATGCCTGCGGCGGCTGTGCGCCCGGTGATGGCGCGGCCGGCTGTCTCGCCGCCGGCGGCTGCG
>NZ_JEMA01000681.1 GCF_001589285.1 Sorangium cellulosum
GCTACGCTCTCCGGCGCCGAACGTCGCAATCATCTGTGCCGCGCGACATATCTTCGCATTTTTGCATGTAGGCTGCGAACCGCGGTGCCCGATCACCGTGTTCTCGCGGATGAGTCGCGGCACCCCGCAGCATATCTAGATATCCCCGCGGATAGGTCGCGATCTTCCGCAGGCTATCTGCGCATCTCCGGAGATAGGCCGCCGCTACACAACTACGTATCGCCGTTGATGGGCTTCGGACGGCGACGGTGTGCCGAGAAGCAAGATGCGTGCCTGTAATTGATTGCCTCGGGAGACTGATGTGCGGCCGAAATATCCGCCGGCCGCCGCAACTCGCGCCCGCCCAGCGCCGATAAGGGTCAATGCGGGTCCGACGGACCGGCCTCAACCACTCGGAACCACCCCCATGACCCTTATCGAAGCCGTGCGCGCCACCATCCGGCGCCTGCATTACTCGCCGCGTACCGAAGAGGCGTATGTCCACTGGATCCGGGCATTTATTCGCTTTCATCACGGCAAGCACCCACGGCAGATGGGCGCGGAAGAGGTCACGGCCTTCCTCAACGATCTTGCGGTCGCGCGCCGCAGCGCGGCGTCCACGCAGAACCAAGCGCTGTGCGCGCTCCTCTTCCTTTACAAGCGGGTCCTCGACCTGCAGATACCCCGGCTCGAAGCGCTCGAGCGTGCCCGCCGGCCGGAGCACCTCCCCACGGTCCTCTCGCGAAAGGACGCGCTCACCTTGCTCGAGCACCTGATCCCACCTTTTCGACTCATCGGCGAGCTCCTCTACGGAAGCGGCCTCCGCCTCCTCGAAGCGCTTTCGATTCGCGTCAAAGACGTCGACCTTGATCGACGGCAAATCATGGTGCGCCGCGGGAAAGGACAGCACGACCGGCCGGCCTTGCTCCCCGCTCGGGCGCGCGACGAGCTGCAGGCCCAGCTCAACGCCGTGGCGCAACGGCACAAGAAGGAACTCGCGGCTGGCCGCGGCGAGGTCGACCTGCCCCACGCTCTGCGAGCGAAGATGCCAGGAGCGGCCACGAGCCTCGCCTGGCAGTACCTCTTCCCCGCCTCTCGCCCTTGCACCGATCCAGCGACGGGTCGACAGGTCCTCTACCACCTGCACGAATCGGCGGTGCAAAGGGCCGTGAACGATGCCGGACGGGCGTCGGGGCTCACCAAGCGCGCGACATGCCATACCCTCCGCCACAGCTTCGCGACCCACCTGCTCGAGGCGGGCACCGACATCCGGACGATCCAGACATTGCTCGGCCACAAGGATGTGCGGACCACGATGATCTACACCCACATCGTCGACCGCGGCCCTCTCGGCGTGATCAGTCCTCTCGACCGCTGACCGCCGCTTCCGCGTGGAGCGCCTTGAACTCCGACCCCACCCCAACGAGCCGCCCCCACCCATCGTGGAAAGGTAGCGTAGCCGACGGCTGCCCCATCTTGTCAAGGAGGCCAGCGCAGGACTGTGCGGTCTCTACACCGGATGAAGGCGCGAGCGGGTCCCCGATGCCCTACCCCTCCGAAGCGAAGGAGTGCCCCTGCAACCTCCCGGCCGATCCGCGACGGGGCTGTTCAGGTCGCCGCAGTTCGCCGAGTTCTCCACCACGCGGGACGGCGTCCGAAGCCGCAACAACGCACGCGCCGACGATGCGCCAAGTGGAGAAGCGCGCGGATGGCCGCGGGCTGTCGAGGTGCGGACATATGGGTTGAATGTCAGGTGCCGGCGGGACGCTTGCGCGGCCGGCCGCGCTTGATCTCCGGCATCTCCGCAGGCCGGAGGAGAGCCGCCGGTGACACGTCGAGCGCGTTAGCGAGCCGCACCAGCGCGCCCAGGCTCACGCTCTGCCGCATGCCTTCGATGTCCTGCAGCGTCCGGAGATCGAGCTCGGCAGCCTCCGCGAGGCTCTCCTGGGTCATGCCGCGCTTCTGGCGTAGACGCCGAAGATTCGCGGCGATGTAGACCAGAACGGCGTCCAGGGTGAGCGTTCGCACCAGGTCGGCGTACACCCTTGCCCGGTCCAGAATAACGCGGCCCGACCGTGCTTTTCCTTGACGCTTCCTGCCGGCAGCCCGTAGGGTTGCGGGACCACGAATAGTGCCGCCCGCGGGTGCTGGTAACACCCCGGGCGGCGTGGCCGAACCCCGCAGACACGAGGTCCGACATGGGAACAGTACGTTCACGCCCTGAACAGGGCCAAGAGATCGATCCGCCCTCCTGCCGCCGCGTCCGCTCCGGCGCTCCACGCCCGCTCGGGCAATGGCCCAGCAGGCGCGGGTCTCCCGCCGCGCATCCCGCCGTCTACTTGGACATCACCGCGATCCTCGATCACACCCCCTTCGTCCGCCGCACCCTCCGCGCCCGCGGCGCCCTCCCCGCCGATCTCGACGACCTCACCCAGGACACCCTCCTCGGCGCCTGGCGCAGCCTGCGCGCCGGCCGTTTCCGCCCGTCCCCCGCTCTCCCTCCCGCCGACGCCCTCCGCCGCTGGCTCGCCGGCATCGCCTCGCGGCAGGCCTCGCACTACCGCGACAAGGCCCACCGCCGCCACGAGCTCCCCGCGGTCGACCCGGACCGCCTCTCCGCCTTCGCCGCCCCCTCTCCCGAGGCCCGCCTCGTCGCCCGCGGCCTCCTCCGCGCCTTCCACCGTCTCCGCCCCGAGCTGCGCGAGATCCTGTCGCTCGCCGCCACCGGCCTTTCCTCGCTCGAGATCGCCGCCTCCCTCTCGCTCCCGCGCCCCACGGTCGCCACCCGCCTCCGCCTCGCGCGCCGCCTCTTCGCCCGCGCCCTCACCCGCTCTCGGAGGTGGCCCCGATGCCCCCGATGAGCCGCGCCCCCGTCG
>NZ_JEMA01000682.1 GCF_001589285.1 Sorangium cellulosum
TGCTGCTCGAGGGGGTCGCCGTGCGCGCCGGGGCGCCCCGCGGCGCGCTGCGCGTCAGCGTCCTCGACGTGGGGCAGGGCGACGCGATCCTGATCGACCTCCCCGAGGGCGGCGCGATGCTCGTCGACGCCGGCGGCTTCGTGGGCAGCCCTGTCGATCCGGGGGCGCGCGTGATCCGGCCGCTCCTGCGATCGCGCCGCCGCGCGCGCCTCGACGCTGTCGTCCTCTCGCACCCGCACCCGGACCACTTCGGCGGCCTCCCCGCCGTCGTCGCGGGCGTCGAGGTCGGCGAGCTCTGGGACACCGGCCAGGGCGAGGCCGAGGGCGCCGGCCCTGTCTACGCGGGGCTGCTGTCCGACCTGCGCCGGCGCGGCGTGCCCGTCGTCGGGCCCGCCTCGCTGTGCGGCAGGCCGCGGGTGCTCTCGGGGGCGACGATCGAGGTGCTCGCGCCGTGCCCCGAGCTCCACCCGGACCGGGGCGCCAACGACAACTCGTTCGTCCTGCGCATCTCCTACGGGGCGCGCTCCGCGCTGCTCGTGGGCGACGCGGAGCACGAGGCCGAGGACGCGCTCGTCGCGCGGTACGGCGCCGCGCTCCGCGCCGACCTGCTCAAGGTCGGCCACCACGGCAGCAGGACGTCGACCGGCGCGGCGCTCCTCGCGGCCGTCGACCCCTCGGTCGCCGCCGTTTCCTGCGGCGTTCGCAACCGCTTCGGGCACCCGAGCCCCGAGGTCCTCGCCCGCCTCTCGGCCCGCGGCGTCGCGATCGCGCGCATGGACCGCGGCGGCGCCCTGATCTGGGAGACCGACGGCGAGCGCGTCCTCTGGTCCCGCCCCGGCCAGCCGCCGAGCCCGGCGCCCGACCGGCCCGGCGCGGCGGGCGGCGCCGCGGGCGGGATCTCCGGCCCGGGGAGGTGAGCCGGAGGCGGTGAGACAGAAGGAACCGGCAGAAACCCGCGCCCCGGACGGCCGCCCGTCCGCCCCGCGTCCTTGCGCCTGGACGGCCCCTGAGGGACGCTCCGTCGATGTCTCGTAGCGCGATGACGACAACGATCCGCCGCCGGCTCGCGAGCGAGATCGGTCGTATCGACAAGCAGGCGCCCTTCCGCGTCGCGCTGTCTTACCCGTCCCCGTACCGGGCTGGCATGAGCTCGCTCGGCTTCCTCCAGATCTACAAGATGATCCAGGCCGAGCCCGGGATGGCGTGCGAACGCGCCTTCCTGCCGGACGACGAGGGCCAGGGCGCCGAGGGCGCTCCGGTCACGTACGAGGGGCTCCGCCCGCTCTCCGACTTCCCGGTCATCGCGCTCTCCGTGGCCTACGAGCTCGAGCTCGCCGGGGTCGCCCGCCTGCTCGAGCTCGCGGGGCTGCCCGCGCTCCGGGAGGAGCGCGACGGCCGCCACCCGTTCGTCCTCGCGGGCGGCCCGCTCACCTTCTCCAACCCGCTGCCGCTCGCCGTGTTCGCCGACGCGATCCTCATGGGCGAGGCCGACACGCTGGCGGTCGAGGTGCTGCGCCTGCTGCGGGACGCCCCCTCGCGCGAGGCCGCGCTCGACGAGCTGGCGCGCGTCCCCCACGTCTTCGTGCCCGCGCGCCACGGCGCCGAGATGCCCCCGGTCGCCCAGTGCGACAGCGCGCTCCTGCCCGCGTGGTCTCCGATCCGCGCCGAGGAGACGGAGCTCTCGAACATGTTCCTCATCGAGGCGGAGCGGGGCTGCTCGCGCGGGTGCACCTACTGCGTGATGCGCCGCTCGACCAACGGCGGCATGCGCATCGTGCCGAAGGAGCGCCTCCTCGAGCTCATCCCCGAGGACGCGCGGCGCGTCGGCCTCGTCGGCGCCGCTGTCAGCGACCACCCGAAGATCGTCGAGGTGGTCCGCACGCTCGCCGAGCGGGGGTGCGAGGTCGGGCTGAGCAGCCTCCGGCCGGACCGGCTGACCGACGAGTTCGTCGGCGCGCTGCGGCTCGCGGGCTACAAGACGCTCACGACGGCGATGGACGGCACGAGCGAGCGCGTCCGCGAGACGCTCGAGCGGCGGGCGCGGCCCCGGCACCTCCAGCGGGCGGCCGAGCTCGCGCGGCAGCACGGCATGAACCGGCTCAAGCTGTACCTCATGGTCGGCGTCCCCGGCGAGACCGACGAGGACGTCGACGAGTGCGTCTCGTTCGTCGCGGAGCTCTCCCGCGTCGTGCCTGTCGCGCTCGGGATCGCGCCGTTTTGCCCGAAGCGCAACACGCCGCTGCACGGCGCGCGCTTCGCGGGCATCGACGTCGTGAACAAGCGCCTCGACCGGCTCCGCCGCGGGCTGCGCGGCCGCGCCGACGTGCGGGCCACGAGCGCGCGCTGGGCATGGGTCGAGGCGGTGCTCGCCGCCGGCGGCGAGGCCGAGGGGCGCGCGGTGCTGCAGGCCGTGCACGCGGGCGGCTCGTTCCGCGACTACGAGCGCGCGTTCGAGAAGATCAAGCGGCCGGAGCCGCCGCGCCGCCAGAGCCTGCCGCTCCTCGCGGCCGGGTGAGCAGGGCGGCCGCCCGCCCGCGAGGATCCGAGGAGCCCGATGAACCCGACGAAGAAGCTGACCCTCTTCACGCGCGAGCGCTGCCACCTGTGCGAGGACGCCCACGCCGCGCTCGAGCGCGTCCGCGCGCGGCTGCCGTTCGAGCTCGCGATCGTCGACCTGGACCGCGAGGCCGGCCCGGAGAAGCGGGCGCTGTACGACTGGGAGGTCCCCGTCGTCGAGCTGGAGGGGCGAAAGATCATGAAGTACCGCGTCGACGAGCAGCGGCTCGAGCGGCTGCTCTCCGGCCCGGAATGACCCCGGACGGCATCAGGGCGCTTCCGCGCGCTTTCGTCCGGCGCCACGCTAGGCTATGGCCAACCCCGTGAAGTGGACGACGACAGCACAGATCCTCTTCATCCTCGTCGCGGCCGTCGCCGTCTACGGCTTCGTGCACGCGGCGCAGAACGATCAGCGCTCCACGGCCTGCAAGGCCATGTGCGCGCTGCGCCCCGCCTACGCCGGCCGCAACCGGCTCGCGCCGGACTTCGAGCTGCCGGACATGAACGGCAAGCCGGTCCGGCTCTCGTCGTTCCGGGGCAAGACTGTGTTCTTGAACTTCTGGACGAAGACCTGCGCTCCGTGCCTGCAGGAGATGCCGGCGCTCGCGGAGCTCGGCCGGATCGCCCAGTCGCGCAAGGACTTCGTCGTCCTCACGATCTCGACCGACGAGGGGCCGGACGACGTGCGGGACGCGCTCAAGGTGGCCCTGAACGGGGATCCGCCGTTCCCTGTCCTCTTCGACCCCGAGTCCAAGGTCGTGCTGGACAAGTACGGCACGCAGCTCTACCCGGAGACGTGGATCATCGACCCGAACGGGATCATCCGGGCCCGCTTCGACGGGGCGCGGGACTGGTCGAGCAGCCTGGCGATCGACGTGGGTGAGATGGTCTCGCGCTGGGGCGGGTGCCCGGTCGACATCTTCAAGGGGCAGCCGCGCGGCGGCTTCGCCGGCCTCTGCACCGACGACTCCTGAGCGGACGCCGGCGCGGGGACGCCCGGGGCGGCGCGTGCGCGGCGCGCTCGCTGCTTGGCGCTCCCGCGAAAGATCGTTATGTGAGTCACCCATCATGACCGCCCGCAGGCCGACGTCGCCGACAGCGCAGCCGCCGCAGCCGCCCGGAGCGGGCGAAGGGGGCGACGGCCGCTCCTCGGACGAGCGCGTCGCGGCCGCGCGGCAGGCGCTGCTCGAGGGGGTGGGCGCCGAGATCGCCGCCTCGTTCCCCGGGATCACCCGGCTGGGCGGGCAGGTCGTCGCGGCCCTCTACCTGGCGGACGTGCCGCGCTCGATGGATGAGCTCAGCCAGGAGCTCGGCCGCTCCAAGAGCAACATCTTCGCGAACCTGCGCGGCCTCGAGGCGGCCGGGATCATCGAGCGCCGGCGGGAGTCGGGCGCGCGGCACGACTCGTTCGCGCTGCGCGGCAAGTACCCCGACGTGATCGTCGGCGCCTACCTCGGCCGCCTGCGCCGCGTTGTGCAGGACAAGCGCACGCTCGCGCGGCGCGCGCTCTCGCTGCTCGGCGACGCGCAGGGCCCCGAGGCCGACGCGATGCGCGCGCGGCTCGACGACCTGTCGCGCAAGTACGACCTGTTCGCCGAGCTCATGGAGCAGCTCCTGCCGTCGATCGACGGCCCCGTCGATCTCGAGCGGCTGATCGCGCAGGTGCCCGAGGCGGTGGTCCGCTCCCTGAACGCCGCCGCCCGCGTCGCCTGGGCCGCGGGCGACGCGATCAGCCGCCTCAGCGGCCGCGCCGGCCGCAAGCGCTGAGCGCGCCGCTCGGGGCGCAGGCAGGCCGCGTTGCCCGCGGCGTCAGCCCCGCGGCGGGCAGTCCCTCATCTCGATGAGGATGCCGGTCGACGTCTCGATCCGGTGCATCAGGCTCACCTCCCGGGTCACCGGGGACGGCGTGATCGGGTTGGGCGTGGAGCCCACGATCATCGGCCGGTCGGGGTCGCCGTCGATGAAGACGATCAGCACCTCGATGCCGGGCTTGAGCGGGAAATGGACCCCGTAGTTCGGCCCGGCGTGCGGCTGGATCATCCGCACGAGGCGCGAGGGGAACTCCCGCGACGCGGGATCCCCCGCGTCGAAGTGGAAGCGCACCCGGTAGCGCCCTTGCTCGTCGATGGGCGAGACCGCCCCGATCCCACCGTCCGGCAGCGGCTCCACGAGCGCCGTCACCACCCCGTGGATCCTCGGCCGCGGCGCCGTCCTCGGCGGGCGGTAGGCCTGCTCGGCGCGCACCAGGCGCGCGCGGTTGACGTACTCCTGCTCGCCGCCGCCGCTGCCCTCGATGGCCACCGGCTGCACAGCGCGGTGCTCGACCTCGACGGCGAGGAACCGCGCGCCGTCGAGCCGCGGGTGGCCCTCGAGCGCGAAGACGGCCCCCGGGATCAGCTGGAGCTCGTCGCTCCGGCACTCGAAATAGCGGCTCGACGAGGCCCGCTCCTCCGCGCGGATCTGCGCCATCCGCTGGCCCTCCTCCGGCGTCTTGTGGTGGGCGCCGTACTCGACGACGCCGCCCCCGAGGCCCGCCGGCGACTCGTGCGCCGCCGTCATGTCGAGCCGCGGCGTCCGGTAGTTGTACTCCTGCATGACGTACGTCGCGGGGAAGGCCCTGGCCTGCTCCTTGAGCTCGAACACATCGCGCCGCTCGCCCCGCGGCCGGAACCCCACGGTGCCGCCCCCCGGCAGCGGCTGGAAGCCCGTCTGTTCGTCGGTGAACACCATCACGTCGCGGCCCGCCTCGTGCTCGAAGAAGAAGGAGATCCCGAGGTGCTCGGCGAGCCGCGAGATGAAGGCCAGATCCGTCTCCTTGTACTGGACGATCATCTCCCGATCCGGGTGATCGCGGTAGAGGCGCATCACCACGTCCTCGGGCCCGAGCCCCACCATCGAGAGCTTGTGCTGGATGAGCTTCGGCACGCTGGTGTCGAGGAAGACCTGCTGGAGCTCCACCAGCGTCGCGCGGAACGCCCGCGGCGCGAGCCGGAGCCGGTAGGAGCGGAAGGCGCTCTCCGTCTCGTGCCGGTCCTCCACCTCGGCGATCATGCCGTGCACGGCCCGCTCCTCCGCGCCCTCGACCTCGAACACGAGCGACGCCGTCGCGCCCAGCACCTGCTCGATCGAGAGCTCGGCGCCGTCGCTGCACACGACATCGATGTCGTACGAGAAGAGCTGGCCGATGGCCTCCTTGCCGTGCACCCCGCGCACCCGGAGGAGGTCGCAGGAGAAATCGTCGGAGTCGAGCCGCAGGATCGGCGCATGCCGCGCCCGGTCCCGGAGCGCGGCCTTCGCCTCGTGGAGCGCTTTCGTCGGCGCAGCGCGCTCCGGCGGCGGCGCCGGCTCCGCTGCGCCGAGGTCGCGGAACGGCAGGTGATCGGGCGCCCCTGGGCCGCCGCGGGACGGCGGGAGCTCGCGCGGCCCTCCGGCGCTCGCGCCCGGGCGCAACGGCGGCGGCGAGGGCGGCCCCTCGGGGATCGCTCGCGGCGGCGATGGCGGCACCTCGCGGGGCCCTCCAGCGCTGGCTCGCGCCGGCGCCGTGAGGAGCTTTCCGCCGTCCGCAGGCGGCGCAGGGGGGGCACCCTCCACCGGCCCGGCCGCCTCCGCCGGGCGCTCGGCGCACGCCGCACGTGTGATCGGCTCGCTGCACGGGGGCCCCGCGTCGGGGGTCTCGCGGATGCGCGCCGGGGCGGGCGTCATGGCCACCGTCGCGGCGCTGGGCGCGCGGCGCGCCGTCGCCGCCGTGGGCTCACCGCACGGCCGGGCGGCGGCGGGTGGGGACGGCTCGCTGCACCTCAGGGGTTCCGTCGGCTCTCGGTCCATCGTCGCGCCTCCTCCGCGGCGCGCCTGGTAGTGTATCCGACCCGGAGGCACGCATGGGCACGCGCGAGGGTGACGGTATCAACGGGAAATACCTCCTCATCGAGGTCCCGAACTTCAACGACGCGGCGTCCGAGGCCGAGGCGATGGGCTCGTATCTGCGCCTCGGCGCGGTCAAGGACCCGAGCCTCGCCGCCGACCCGAGCGCGCCGAGAGCGACAGGCGAGGACCTCGCCGCCCGGGTCACCTCGTTCATCGACGACACCCGCAAGCGCGACGGCTGCCCCAGCTTCATCCCCGAGGCCGAGCGGCAGGCCGAGACCGCGAAGCTCCACACCAAGGGCGGCTGGCGCGACCACTCCGACGGCAACCGCATCACCACCACGCGCGGCGACAAGGTCGAGGTCATCAAGGGCAATTACCGCATGCTCGTCCTCGGCCGGCAGGAAGACACCGCAGGCTGGGACGTCTCCGGCGGCCATATCCAGGATGCGACCGATCTCTGGACCGCCGCCACCACCATCGAGTGGGTCCAGAACTACAACGGCACGTGGAAGGTCACCGAGAAGACCGAGAAGGGCGACGTCGACACAACCTACCATGGCGATACGTTCGATCGCTTCTACGGGAACAAGCAGACCAGCATCACCGGCTCCGAGGCCCCCACGGCCGAGCGCCCGAACCCCGTCTGCCTGAGCTCCACCTGGGCCCAGCGGATCGAGTCGTACACCGGCTCGGCGGCCTGCCCTGTGCCGCAGATCTTCGACGAGACCTGGGCCGACCAGATCGCGAGCAAGACGACGGCGACCGCGATCAGCGACGAGACCACCGCGCAGACCATCTCCAGCACCACGAGCGCCACGTCGATCAGCGACGAGACCGCCGCGAGCACCGTGTCCAGCACGACGACCGCCTCGCTCGTCTCGGACACCACCATCGGCGAGGTCCAGTCGGTGACCATCGGCGACACGAGCGACATCACCATCGGCAACGCGGCGTCGATCACCGTGGGGGCCACCGAGGACGTCACGATCGGCGGCCTGGTCGAGCTGACGATCGCGGCCATGCTCGAGGTCTCGCTCACGGCGGGGGTCTCGATCAACATGGGCCCCAAGGCCGAGCTCAACCTGACCAACCGGCAGGAGCTCTCGCAGTTCCGCACCAACGTGAAGAACATCTGCTCGAGCGTCTCGTCGGCCGAGTCGGTGAGCACCGGGGCGTACAACCTGATGTCCGGCGTCATCAACCTGTTCTGATGCAGACCCGGAACCTCACGCCCTTCCCCTTCGGCGCCAAGGTCTGCTCGCGCAGGCCGCCGCAGCCCGAGGTGGTCCTCGTCGTCCGCGGCCGGTTCTCGCTCCGTCCGGGCGAGCCGCTCGCGCCGCTGGAAGGGCAGCTCGCGCAGGGGGCGCTGACCGCCGCGACCTTCGAGGGAGGCGACGGCGAGCGCGACGGCGAGTGCACGTACCCCGGCGATTTCGCCGACTGGAAGCCGGCCGCGGATCTCCTGCTCCGCGGCGCGTGCCGCCCGCCGCCCGGCGAGCCGCCGCGCGAGCACGCCGTGGGGTTCGCTGTCGGGAGCTGGTCGAAATCGCTGCTCGTTCCGGCGCCGCGCGAGGGCCGCCTCGTGCCCGCGCCCTTCGGGCCGATCCACCCGGACTCGCCCGAGCACCGCCGGATGCTCGGCAAGGAGTACGGCCCCTCGTACCGGAAGACCCGCGCTCCCTGGTACGCCGAGGACTTCGACTGGGCCTGTTTCCAGGCCGCCCCGCCGGATCAGCGCCTCGCCGGCCACCTGCGCGGCGACGAGGAGGTCACGCTCCTGAACCTCCACCCCGCCGCGCAGACCGCCTCCTTCCGCCTGCCGGGCGTCCGGATCCGCGCGGTCGTCGAGGACGCCCAGGGCCGCGTGCAGGACGCCCGCATGAGCCTCGACACCCTCCTCGTGGAGCCGGACGCGGGCCTCGTGACCCTGACCTGGCGCGGTCACGCCGAGGTGGCCGAGGACGATCTCACCGACGTGCGCGCCGTCGTCATCGCGGCCGAGCCGCTGGACGCCGCGCCGCTCCCGCTCGACCACTACCGGGAGAGGCTCGCGCAGCTCGCCCGCGATCCGCGCGGGCTCGAGGATCTCCCGCCGGAGGTGCGCGACGCCTACGACCTCGTCCGCGACGGCGCGCCGCGGCCGCCGCCGGCGCACGAGGCGGATCCGGTGTCGAAGCTCCTCGCCGAGCGGCTCGGCGGCCTCCACGCGCCGGAGCAGGACCGCGTGCGGCAGCTCGTCGAGAAGCTCCGGACCCTGCGCACCCCCGAGGGCGTCGACCTCGAGCGCACCATCGCGCAGGCGCTCGCGCGGCTCCCGGCGCAGCGGCAGGCCGCGTACCTCCCGGCCACGCCAGCGGGCGCGCCGCGCGTCCCCATGGGCGGCGCGCTCGACGCGCTCGTCGCGCGTGTCGAGCAGCTCCGGCGGGACGCGGCCGCGCGCGGGACGGAGCTCGAGGGCGTCGAGCGCCTCGACGCGCTGCTTCGCGACGCCCGCCTCCGCGAGATCGTCCCCGGCTACCGGCCGCCCGGCGAGGCCGCGGCGCCGCCCCCCGAGCCCGGCCCCGGCGTCGACCTCTCGGGGCGCGATCTCTCCGGGCACGACCTCTCGGGGCGCGATCTCTCCGGGGCGAAGCTCGCCGGCGCGCTCCTCTCGGGCGCGGACCTCTCGGGCGCGGACCTCTCGGGCGCGGATCTGTCGCGGGCCGTGCTGTTCGAGGCGAACCTCGAGGGCGCCGCCCTCCCGGGCGCGGACCTCTCCCAGGCGAACCTCACCGGCGCGCGCGCCGCGGGCGCCGATCTGCGCGGCGCGAAGCTCGACCAGGCCGTCTTTACCCGCGCCGATCTCGCCCGCGCCCGCCTGGCGAGGGCGCGGGGGCGCGGCGCGCTGCTCGATGAGGCCGATCTCCGCGAGATCGACGGGGACGAGCTCCACCTCGAGGGCGCCGTCCTCCAGGGGGCGAAGCTCGATCGCGCCTCCCTGAGGGGCGCGGCGCTCGTCGGGTGCATGTGCGCGGGATCCTCCGGCAGGGGCGCGGATCTCACGGGCGCGTCCCTGCCGCGCACGAGCTTCGCCGACGCCGATCTCGAGCGCGCGACGCTCGTGCAAGCGCGCGGCGAGGGCGCCGCGCTGCTCCGAGCGAAGCTCGACGGCGCCGACCTCCGGTATGCGTCCCTCCCGCGGGCGCACCTCTCCTGGGCCTCGGCCCGGGGCGCGCGCTTCGCCTGCGCGGTCCTGCGCGGGAGCCGCTTCTACCGCGCGTCCCTGGAGCGCGCCGACCTCGCGCAGGCCGACCTGTTCGGCGCCGACCTCCGCAAGGCGCGCCTCGACGGCGCCTCCTTCGCCGGGGCCAGCCTGTACAGCGCCCGCCTCGACGGCGCGAGCGCCGCCGGCTGTGATTTCAACGGGGCGAACCTGCGGCGCTCCAGCCTGGAGGGCGGGTGAAGAGCGTCCCTGGAGGACGGGTGAAGAGCGTCGAGGAGCTCCTCGAGCGCGTCCGCGCCGGCGCGCCGCTCCAGGGCGCCCGCCTCGACGGCCTCGACCTCGCGGGCCGGGATCTCACGAACCTCCCTCTCGGCCGCGTCAAGTTCCTCCGCGCCAGCCTGCGCGGCGCCCGGCTCGCGGGCAGCGCGCTCTCGGGCGCGCACTTCGTCGAGTGCGACCTCCGCGAGGCGGACCTCGCGGGCTGCGCGCTGGACGGCGCGCTCGTGCTCGGCTCGAACCTCGAGGGCGCGCGCCTCGTCGGCGCGACGCTCGCCCGCGCGAAGCTCTCCTACCAGCGGCTCGCCCGCGCCGATCTCTCCGGCGCGACGCTCGTCGAGGTCGAGGCGGTGGGCTCGGACTTGTCCGGGGCCCGCCTCGTCGGCGCGACCCTCTCGGGATCGCGCCTCGACCTCGCGAACCTCGAGGGCGCGGATCTCACGGAGGCCCGCATCGCGCGCGCCTCCTTCACCCGCGCGAACCTCCGCGGCGCGCGCCTCGCCCGCGCCCGCGTCGAGGACGGCGCCTTCGTCGGGGCCGATCTCGGCGGCGCGGACCTCGAGGGCGCGGAGCTCGAGCGCGTGGTCTTCGTCAAGGCCGACCTCCGCGGCGCGCGCTTCCCGCGGCGCATGCGCGGCGTGGTCCTCGACGAGGCAAGGCTCGGCCGGCCCGAGCTCGCAGGCAAGGACCTCGCCGGGACCGACCTCGACGGCGCGGACCTCTCCGGGCTCGACCTCTCGGGCGCGGACCTCTCCCTCTGCTCGCTGCGCGGCGCCGACCTGCGCGGCGCCGATCTCCGCGGCGCCCGCCTCGAGCGGTCGATCCTCTCGGACTGCGATCTCACCGGCGCGGACCTCCGGGGCGCGAGCTTCCACGGCTGCGACCTCTCGCGCTCGATCCTGCGCGGCGTGGATCTCTCGGGCCGCGATCTGGAGTCGGTGATCCTCATCGACGCGGACCTCGAGGGCGCCGATCTCACGGCCGCGCGCCTGGTCCGCTGCATCCTCGACGGGGCGCGGCTCGCGCGCGCGAACCTGACGCGCGCGGTGCTCCAGCAGGCGCTCCTCCGCGGGGCCGCCCTGGAGGGCGCCGTTGTCGGCAAGACGATCTTCGATCGCGTCGATTTCTCCGGCGTGGATCTGCGCGCCGTCTCCTTCGCCGGCCTCACGGTGCACCGCTGCGCCTTCATGGAGGCGAACCTCGAGCGGATGAGCCTCCGCGACTGCGATTTCATGGGCAGCGATTTCTCGCAGGCGAACCTGCGCGGCGCCGATTTCGAGGGATCCATCCTGACGCAGGCCAGGCTCCGCGGGGCCGCGCTGGACGGCGCGAGCCTGCCGGACGTCGTGGCGAAGGCCGCCTATTTCGGGGGCGCCTCGCTGCGCGGGGCGAAGCTCTCGCGGGCGATGCTCCGGTACGCGACGTTCACCCGGGCGGACCTCGAGCGCGCGAACCTCGCCGCCGCGGACCTCCGGGACGCCATGCTCGATCACGCCGAGGCCCGCGGCGCGCTCTTCCTCTCGGCCCGGCTCGAGCGCGCCAACCTGTCGCACGCGCGGGTCGAGGAGGCCGACTTCAGCGAGGCCGACCTCGGCGGCGCCAACCTGCACGCCCTCCACGACGAGGGCGCGCGCTTCTCCGGCGCGAGGCTCCTCGGCGCGCGCCGGACGGACATCGAGCGGGCGGAGGCGGAGGCGTACACGCCCCCGCGACCGCCCCGATGAGAGCGGAAGGAGCGGACGAATGCTGCCTGCGAGCAACAACGGCGCCGGGATGAACATCGGCTTTCCGGACGTGTGCCTGACGCCGGTGGGGCCGGTGGTGGTGCCGATTCCGTACCCGAACTTCGCGCTCAACGCGATGGCGGTGAATTTCTCGGTGAAGGTGAAGGTGTCGATGATGAACGCGCTGAACCTCGGCACGACCATCCCGATGACCTTCGGGATGGAGCCCGGGGTGGCGCACCCGCTCTACATGGATCTCGGGGCGTACGTGGCGGGCAACCCCAAGGTGATGATCGAGGGGCTGCCCGCGATCAACCTCACCTGCCCCACCACCGGGAACGCGGGAAACAACGCGGTGGGCGCGGTGCTGGTGCCGAGCGCGGTGAACGTGTTCTACACGTGCGCGGCGGCGCCGGAGGAGGTGAGCCCGGGCGCGGCGAACGTGGAGCACGCGCCGCTGGGCGACGGGATCGGGGTGATCCGGATCCGGGTGTTCTCGCTGGATGTGCCGGCGCTCGTGCACCGGGCGGTGCGCGCGCTCGAGGCGGAGGGGGTGCGCGAGCTGGTCATCGATCTGCGGGACAACCCCGGGGGAGAGCTGCGGGCGTTCGTCGAGCTGGCGGGGGATTTCCTGCCGGCGGGGAGCGTGGTGGCGACGGTGACGGACGGCGATGGGGACGAGGTGGTCTATCGCTCGCGGCAGGGAGCGCCGTATACGGCGCCCGTGACGATCCTGGTGAACCGCGGGACGGCCTCGGCGGCGGAGCTGTTCGCGGGGTGCCTCAGGGCGCACGGGCGGGCGGCGATCGCTGGGGAGAGGACGCACGGCAAGGGCGTGGGGCAGGCGCTGTGCGCGGGCGGCGGGGGCGCGCGGATGGCGGCGGCGGTGCGGGTGACGCTGCCGGGCGGGGTGGAGGTGCAGGGGGTCGGGGTCGGGCCGGGGGAGGGGTGACGTCGTGCCCAACTGGCTGAGAGCCCTGCTGTGCTGTGGCAATCCCAAGAAGCGGGCGATCGCGTTCGCCGGCGCTCCTGCGACCACCACGGCGCCGGGTCATGGCGACGGGGTCTCGCTGCCAGCGATGAGCGACGGCGGACCGGGGCCCTCGACCCCGAGGGCGCGCGGCCCCGTGATGGCGCACGATCCGGGGAGCGCCATGATGCGCGCTTATCACCGCGATGACGCCCGCCCCGCGATCTTCGAGTGCGACGCCGCGGGCGATCGCCCGACGCATGCGCGGGTGACGATGCTCCCGTTCACGCACCCCTACGATTACGACGGCTCTCTGCAGGACAGGCTCGCGCTGCTCGGCGAATGCCTCGATAGCGCCGCTCTGCTCGGCGCGCGCGACGACGCCGGGACGCTGCCGATCGTGCTGGCCCCGGAGGCATTCCTCTCGAAACAGGATGGCCGGGCGCTGACGGATGAGGAGCACCGGCACGCGTTCGAGCGCATCGCGGAGTACAGCAAGGAGCACCCCGGGGTGCTGATCATCCCCGGGACATGTTACTTCGCGACCAGGACGCAGGCGTTCAACGTCGTCCCCGTGTTCTACGGCGGCGCGCTGCAGTGCGTGTACTGCAAGCGATGGCCGGGCGGGAACGAGAGGCTCGAGGAGCGCGGCTGGGGCACGCTGTACCCCGACGCCTCCAGGGACACGAGGGCGCTCTTCCGGTTGCGTGGCCTCCTCTTCGCGACCGAGGTGTGCAACGATTACCGGCGGAACCACGTCCTTCGATTCTACGATAAGCACGTCAAGGACAGCGCAGAGTACGCCGATGTCGAGGGGGTCGATGTCCACATCCTCCCCTCGCTCGGCGTGCTCCCCGAGACCGACTGGCTCAGCACCTACGCCGACAAGGCGGAGGGCGCGACCGAGGAACAGCGGGTGATCAAGTTCACGCACTCCCGCGCGCGGCAGGGCGGGTATTTCCTCCACTGTGACGCAGGCGCCTCGGGCGAGGGCCGCCCCGACGCAGATCAGATCAAGAACACGAAGTGCACGATCTACAGGCGCGAGGACGATGACGCGGATCACACGGGCTACACCAAGATCGGCCTCGACATCGAGCCCGTGTCCGGGCTGATGTCGTTTGACCCCTTCCCGTTCCCCGGATAGCCGAGCCGGGATCGGGTCTCCTTCTGAGCGTCGGGAATGTGCTTGTTCCCTCCAGGAGACGCGGGCGGTCCTCCTGCAGCCGTCCACTCCGGAGCGAGCGGTCCTGACGTCGATGTCATGGCGTTGGTCCTGCGATGGGGGGCGCTTTTGCTCGACGATCGCGCCTCGTGTTGAGTTACGCTGGGCGGTCCTTTTCATCACAGGAGGTTCAGCATGAGGCGATCGGCGTTTGTGGGGCTCGGGTTCGCGGTGTTTCTTGCGGCGGCGCCGCTGCTCCCGGCGTGCATCGGCGCTCCGGACGGCGCGGAAGAAGGGGAGTCCACGGGCCGCGCGAGCCTGTCGCTGGTGGCGGAGACCGACGGGCGTGTGTACCGGTTGAGCAATGCGCTCTTCGCGGTCGAGGGGCCGCTCTTCACCTACCTCAGCAGCTCGGATCACCCGGGCGAGACGGTGCTCACCGCGGCGTTGCCCGTCGGCGATTACTGGAGCGTCCTCCAGCCGGGGTGGGTCCTGGAGCGCTACGAGGGGGACACGTTCGTGCCCGTGCAGGCGACCCTCATCTCCCCGAACCCTGCTGCGTTCACGATCTTCGATGGATTCACCACGGAGCTGGTCTATCGGTTCCAGACCGACGGCACGATCATCACCATCGGGAACGGTCAGCTCGACATCTCCATCGAGGTGACCGAGGTGGGCGGCGCATGCACGCCGTTCGGCGCCGGCTGCGGTGATGCCGAGTGGTGCGTCCCTGGAGAGCTGGTCGGAGGAGCGCCGGCCTGCATCACGGGAGGCGGCATCCCCGTCGGCGCCGCCTGTTCCTTCGACGTGTCCATCAGCTGTGTGTCGGGTTCGCTGTGCGGCGATCTGACCGGAGAGGGCGTTGGCACCTGCATCGAGCTGTGCCCGCCGGACCTCCTCGGAGCCCCGTGCGCGAGCGGCGGGTTCTGCAGCGACATCGGCTACGCCGAGTTCGGGATCTGCTACTGACGCGTCCCGAGGGGGCGCGGGTCGATCCGGGATCGAAGCGGACCGTCGGGCGACGCTGTACTAGCCCAGATGGATTTCCTTCCCGTTGATCGTCATCGTCTCCTCGGTCAGCACCGTCGCGCTCTTCGCCCTGGTCGTCGCTGAGCCGTCCACGACCGTGTGGCTCTCGCGCGCGTGCAGGCTGAACAGGTCGGTCACGCGCTGATAGAGCGACGCCGCCTTCTGCACCAGCGATCCCGCGAACACCCGGACCTTGTCGCCGTGCAGGTCCACCTCCGGTCCCCGGAGCTCCACCCCGCGGTCCCCGGACAGCCGCAGCGCCCCGCCGGCCGCCCGGAGGTCGACGTCGCCCTGGAGCTCCAGCGTCGTCTTGCCCGTCCCGTGCAGGACGCCGATCCCATAGAAGCGCCCGCCGCGGCCGATCACCAGGAGCACGTCGCCCACGGCCGGCGCATACGGGATCGCCAGCGCCATCGTCGCCTCGGCGCTCTCCCCCTCCGGCAGCTCGATCACCACCGCCTGCCCGCGGGCCTCCAGGACATGCGCTGGACCCAGGTACTCCTCGGCGCGCACGGACGCCGCGCGCTCCCGAACCACGGTTCCCTCCGACATGATGGTCCCTCCGTCGTCGTTCCGGCTCAGCCCTTGAGGAAGCGCTTGTAGAGGCTCCCGACGAGATCGGGCCGCTCTTGCTTCCGCGCGGGCGGCGCCTGGGCCAGCGTGGGCGGCGACGGCGCGGGCGCGGGC
>NZ_JEMA01000683.1 GCF_001589285.1 Sorangium cellulosum
GGCGGTCGCGGCGGCGGCGATCGTTACTGAGCTCAGCCAGGTAGGTCGACGTTCATGCGGCGGCGCCTCTCCCCGGAGGCGCCGCCGTTTTTCATGCGTGTGCCGCCGCTCCGCGGCGCGCCTCGCCGCGCGTCTCCCGGTCCTCAGCTCACCGCCGCGCTGGCGAGCGCGAAGGGCGGCATCGTCCCGTACGCGACCCGGCGGTGCGGCGCCGCCTCCAGGCGCACCACCGGCGGAAGCGCCTCACGCCACGCCCTACCCCAGCAGCGCGAGCGGCCCGGCTCCGCGAGCGGGGGAGCTTGCCTGTGCGTCGCGCGAGCGTCAGAGACCGTCACGCTGGCCGGACCTCGCGCTCGAGGCGCGGCAGCGCACCGCCGATGCCATCATCGCTTTCTTTGCAGCTCAAACCGTCTCCGCGGGCGATCTCGCTCTATTATTTCGGCATCTTCGCCGTCCTCGGCGTGTACCTGCCGCTCTTCCCGAGCTGGCTACAGGCGCAGGAGGTCCAGGGCCTCGCGATGGGGGCGATCGCGGCGACGCTCCCCGCGATGGGCCTCATCGCCCCGCCGTTGTTCGGCTTCATCGCCGACTCGCTCGGCGTGCGGGTATGGCTGATCCGCGCGGCCTGCGCCGGCGCCCTCGTCGCGTTCGCGCTGCTCGCGCTGTCGTCGGCGCTGGGCGTCGCGCTCGGCTTTGGCGGCCTCTTCGTCGCGGCGCTCGCGTTCGCGTTCTTCCGAGCACCGATGTTCACGATGGCCGACGTGGTCGCCATCGAGGCGTCGCTGAGCTCCGGGATCGCCTACGGCAGGCTCAGGCTCTGGGGTTCGATCAGCTTCGCGTTGATGGCGATCGTCGGCGGGGTGCTCATCGATACGGCGCGGCCGGCGGCGTTCCCCGCCACGATGACCGCCGTGTTGCTCGTCGCGTTCGCCGTCTCGTGGACGCTGCCGGCGGGCGGTGAGGCCCCCTTCCAGCGGCTCCGCCAGCAGCGCGGCGCGCGCGAGGCCGCGGCCGCGCCGGCCGCGCCGGCCGTCGAGGATTCCGTGCAGCAGCGCGCCCGCGCGCTCCTCCGGAGCCGCGACTTTCGCCTGTTCCTCGCGGCGTCGTTCCTGGCCCAGAGCGCGAACTCTTCCTATGACCTCTGCTACACGCTGCACCTGCGCGACGTCGGCTTCCCCGAAGCGCTGGTGGGGGTCGCGTGGGCCGTGGGGGTCTCCGGCGAGATCGCGCTGATGGCGTTCTCCGGCCCCCTGCTCCAGCGGTTCGCGCCGCCGACGCTGCTCGCGTTCGCCTTCGCCGGCGCCGCGCTCCGGTGGGCGCTGCTCTCGAGCGTGCGGTGGTGGCCCGCCCTGCTCGCCATCCAGCCGCTCCACGCCGTCTCGTTCGCGATGATGTGGGTCGCCTCGCTCGCGTACACGAGGGATCGCGCTCACCCGCAGATCCTCGCCACGGCGCAGGGGCTCTTCTCTGCCAGCGCCGGGGCGGGGTCCGTCATCGGGATGCTCGTGTGGGGCGAGCTCTACAAGCGCGGCGGCGGCTCCCTCACGTTCGGCGTCGCCTCGATCACGGCATCGATCGCATTCGTCCTCGCTGTGACCTTCGCGCGGTCGACGCGACGTTCCTTGTCTGGCAGCTCAGTTTTTTCTGCCAGCTCTCAGTACCAGGAGTAACGTTAGCTGTTCCGCAGCACGCGGTGGCGCGCGCGGGCACTACCTGAACGAGGCGAGCATGTGCGGGATCGTCGGATACGTTGGGTCAAAAAAGGCGGCGCCGATCATCGTCGAAGGGCTGCGCAAGCTGGAGTACCGGGGCTACGACTCGGCCGGCATTGCCATTCATGACGGCAAGGGCATCGAGATCGTCCGGACGCTCGGCAAGCTGGTCAAGCTCAGCGAGGCGCTCGAGAAGCGGACGCTCGACGGCACCACCGGCATCGGCCACACGCGATGGGCGACGCACGGCCGCCCCAGCGAGGTGAACGCCCACCCGCACTCCGCGGGTCCGGTGGCCGTCGTTCACAACGGCATCATCGAGAACCACGTCGCCATTCGGCAGCAGCTCGAAGGCCAGGGGGTCAAGTTCCTCTCCGACACCGACACCGAGATCGTCGCTCACCTCGTCCACCGCGAGCTCCAGAAGGGCGCGAAGTCGCTCTTCGAGGCGGTGCGCGGGTCGCTCCGTCAGGTCCACGGCGCCTACGCGATCGCGGTCGTCTCGCGCGACGAGCCCGGCGTCATCGTCGTCGCCCGTTACGGCTCGCCGCTCGTCGTCGGCGCCGGCGAGGACGAGATGCTGTGCGGCAGCGACATCCCGGCGCTCCTCTCGCACACCCGCGACATGATCTTCCTCGAGGACGGCGACATCGCCGAGCTGCGCGCGAGCGGCGTCCGCATCGAGACAGTGGCCAGCAGCGACAAGGTCGAGCGGCGCGTGAAGCGCATCGACTGGAGCCCCGTCCAGGCGGAGCGCGGCGGTTACAAGCACTTCATGCTGAAGGAGATCCACGAGCAGCCCGACGTCGTCGAGGCGACGCTGCGCGGCAGGATCGATCTCGCCGCCGGCGACGTGCACGCGACCGAGATCGGCGTCACGCCCGAGTTCGCGAAGGAGCTGCGCCGCGTCTACATCGTCGCCTGCGGCACGAGCCACCACGCCGGGATCGCCGGGCGCTACTGGCTCGAGCAGCTCGCCCGCGTCCCCACGGTGGTCGAGCTCGCGAGCGAGGTGCGCTACCGCGAGCCGATCTTCTTCCCCGACGATCTCGTGATCGCCATCAGCCAGTCGGGCGAGACCGCCGACACGATCGCGGCCCTCAAGGCGGCGAAGGCGCAGGGCGCCAAGGTGCTGGCGCTCTGCAACGTCCTCGACAGCGCGATCCCGCGCCTCTCCGACGGCGCGCTGTACACGCACGCCGGCCCCGAGATCGGCGTCGCCTCGACCAAGGCGTTCACCACGCAGCTCGCCGCGCTGCTCCTGCTCGCGGTCTACCTCGGCCGCCGCCGCGACTCGCTCTCGGCGGAGCGCGGGCGCGAGATCCTCCAGGCCCTCTGGGAGATCCCGAGCCACATGCGCGAGGTGCTCGGCGACGCAGACTACGTGCACGCGATCGCGAAGCGCCTCGTGCACGCGAAGGACGTCCTCTTCCTCGGGCGCGGCCTCGGCTTCCCCATCGCGCTCGAGGGCGCGCTCAAGCTCAAGGAGATCTCGTACGCCCACGCCGAGGGCTACGCGGCCGGCGAGATGAAGCACGGGCCGATCGCCCTCATCGACGAGAACCTCCCCGTGATCGTCGTCTGCCCGCGCGACGCGCACTACGACAAGACCTTCTCCAACTTGCAGGAGGTCCGGGCGCGCGAGGGGCAGGTCGTCGCGATCGCAACGAAGGGCGACGAGTCGATCCTGGAGATCGCGCAGCACCACGTCTGGATCCCCAAGGTGCCGGACGAGGTGGGGCCGCTCCTCACGGTGCTCCCGCTCCAGCTCATCGCCTATTACGTCGCCAACCTGAAGGGCAACGACGTCGACCAGCCGCGCAACCTCGCGAAGACGGTCACGGTCGAGTAACGGCGCCTCCCGCGGGAGGGCGGCTCCGGCGTGGCGAGCGGCCCTCCTGATCCTGGCGCGGCGCGCCCGCGCCAGGATCAGCGGGTCAGCCCGCGTCCGCGCGCCCGATCCGGGCCGCGGCTATGCTGCGCGCATGCGCATCCCCGGCAGAACAGAGCGGCGGGTCGTCGCGGCCATCCTCGTGACCGCGCTGATCCCGCTGGTCGCCAGCATCGTCGTCGCCAGGACGGTGATCGCGCGGGTGTCGGCGACCGCGTTCCAGCCCGAGTTCGGCGTCCACCTCGACCGGGCGCTCGGCGTGTACGCGGAGCTCGCCGCCGCCATCAAGCAGGGAATGCGCCTCGAGGCCGAGGCGATCGCCGCGGCGGACCCGCTGCGCCAGGGCGCCTTCGCCGGCGACCGGCAGCGCCTCGACGCCGAGCTCGCGCACGTCGTCGCGGCCCACCCCGCGCTGGTCTCCGTGCGCGTCGAGCGCTGCGGTGGAGAGATCGCCGGCGCGCGGGAGCGCGGCCGCCCGGTCGATCCGACGCGCGAGAAGACGCTCACGGTTCGCAAGCCGATCGAGCGCGCGCGCGGCGCCCCCGTCGCGCCCGCGCCCGACGACGGCGCGTGCGACGGCGACGTCGACGCGCGGACCCTCGTCGCCACGTTCGCCACGCCGAGCGCCCGCTTCGACGAGCTCGACTCGGCGCAGGCGTTCGCGCAGGCGTACCGCGCGATCGAGCGGGAGCACCGGAAGGAGTACCTCGACGAGAGCTACGGCGACGCCTTCGCCGCGCTGCTCGGCGCGACGATCGTCCTCGCCGTCCTCGCCGGCGTGCTCGTGGCCCGCCCCGTTGTCGATCGCATCGCGCGCCTCGCCGCGGCGACCCGGCCCGTCGCGGAGGGCGATCTCTCGGTGCGCGTGGCGCTGCAGGGCAACGACGAGGTCGCCGATCTCGGCCGCGCCTTCGATCGCATGCTCGAGGAGCTCGAGGGCAGCCGCGCGCGCATCGAGTTCCTCAAGCGGATGGGCGAGTGGCAGAAGATGGCGCGGCACCTCGCGCACGAGATCAAGAACCCGCTGACCCCCATCCAGCTCGCCGTCGAGGAGTGCCACCGCCGGTACTCGGGCAGCGACCTGGCCTATCAGCGCCTGCTCCAGACGACGCTCGAGGTCGTCGAGGAGGAGGTCGGCACGCTGCGCCGGCTCGTCGGCGAGTTCTCGAGCTTCGCGCGGCTGCCGCAGGCCGAGCTCGAGCCCTCGGATCTCGCGGAGTTCCTGCGCGAGCAGGGCGAGCGCTTCGCGGCGGTCGAGGAGGCGGGGCGCGAGCACGCGTCGGACGAGGCGCTGCTCGGGCGCATCGATCTCGAGTTCGACGTGCCGGGCGCCCCGATGCCGGCCGCGCTCGATCGGGAGATGCTCCGGCGCGCGCTCGGCAACATCGTGCGCAACGCGGCGCAGGCGCTGCGCGACGCGCAGCGGGCGGCGCCGGGCGGCGCAGCGGCGGAGCGCGCGGGCGCTGGCCCGTGGGGCAAGGTCCGCGTCTCGGCGCGGAGCGAGGGGCAGAGCTACCTCATCGCGATCGACGACGACGGCCCGGGCATCGATCCCGCCGTGCGCGACTCCATGTTCGATCCGTATGTCACGACCCGGTACGACGGCACCGGGCTCGGCCTGAGCATCGTGAAGAAGATCGTCGTCGACCACGGCGGCACCATCGACGTGCTCGAGTCACCGCTCGGGGGCGCGCGCTTCGTCATCCGGCTCCCGCGCGCGGGCACGCCGGCGGCGCGCGCCGCGCTCGGGGCCGAGGGCGGACCGCGCGAGCCCCCGCGCGCCGCGGGATCGCCAGAAAGCCCCGGATCGCGTGGGCGCGAGCCCCTCTCCGGGGCCGATCGCGAGGCGAGGGCGGGGGAGGCCTCGACAGCGAAAGCGCACCTCCAGAGCGGTCGATGGTCAGGAGATGCTTGACCGACCGGCCCCACTTTGACATGTTCGCCCGCGGAGAGGTGACCGAGAGGCCGAAGGTGCCTGATTCGAAATCAGGTGTACCCGCAAGGGTACCGCGGGTTCGAATCCCGCTCTCTCCGCTACGCTTGGCTGCTTGCCCCAGGTGAACCCGACGGGCTCTGACCGCCCGCTCCCACGTGAGCGGCGCGGGTCCGGTAGAAGCGAGGCGCGCGTCGAAGAAGTATCGGGAGAGGTGACCGAGTGGTCGAAGGTGCACGACTGGAAATCGTGTGTACGGCAACGTACCGCGGGTTCGAATCCCGCCCTCTCCGCTGGATCGAAGAGTCCGTCGATTCCTGGTCGTGAGCTCCTCTGAAAGGAGCCCGCAGGACGTATTCGCTTGATGAGTCCGCCGGCCAGCGGCGTTCGCGTCTCGCGGCGGGTCGCCCGGATCGATGCTGGGCTCCCGGAGACGTTGCTTCGGCCCGACGTCCACGCGAGTCGTCGCTTCCTCGGTAGGCGGTGCGGCTGGGGGGATGCGGTATGCCCCGAGCGGCGAGCGAGCAGAGCGGCACCGCGCCGCGACATGATGTGAACCGAGCGAACGAGACCAGCGTCAGGGTGCGGACCGGCGCGCTTGACCAACCTTCCCAGCGGCACGATGGTCCATCAGAAACCAGAGACGCTTGACAGGCGGAGGGCCGCCATGTAGAAGTGGCGCCCCTTTTTGGCAGGCGCCCTTCCGGAGTTTTTCGCCCAATGAATCCTCAGCCCAAGTCCTTTTCCGCCAAGCCTGCGGAGGCCCGCAACGAGCGCACGTGGTGGGTGATCGACGCGGAAGGCAAGCCCCTCGGCCGCCTTGCCAGCCGCATCGCCATGGTGCTGCGTGGCAAGACCAAGCCCACGTTCACGCCGCATGTCGACACCGGCGACTTCGTGATCGTCGTGAACGCCAAGAAGGTCCTTCTGACGGGTCGCAAGCTCCAGCAGAAGAACTACGTGCGGCACAGCGGCGAGCCGGGCGGCTTCCGTTCCGAGTCGTACGGTCACCTGCTTGAGCGCAAGCCGGAGCTCCCCATCCAGAAGGCCGTGAAGGGCATGCTCCCGAAGAACGTGCTCGGGCGTGAGCTCCTCACCAAGCTCAAGGTCTACGCCGGTCCCGATCACCCCCACGCGGCGCAGAAGCCGCAGCCTCTTAGCTACAGCTGAGCAAAGCCATGACGGAAACGAGAACGTACGCCACTGGGAAGCGTAAGACCGCGGTCGCGCGCGTCTTCCTCTCGCCGGGCACCGGCAACATCAAGGTGAACAAGAGGCCCGCTGACGAGTACTTCGTCCGCGAGACCTCGCGGATGGTGATGAGGCAGTCGCTGGAGCTGCTCGAGCTGCTCGAGCAGTTCGACGTCAACGCGACCGTTGTCGGTGGCGGCCACAGCGCGCAGGCCGAGGCGATGCGGCACGGCATCGCGCGCGCCCTGTGCGAGCTCGATCCGGAGCGCAGGTCGTCGCTCAAGCGCGCTGGCTTCCTCACGCGCGACGCGCGCAAGAAGGAGCGCAAGAAGTACGGCCAGCCCGGCGCCCGCAAGCGCTTCCAGTACTCGAAGCGCTAGCCGTCGCGGCTGTTGCCCCCCGGGGCGGACGCCATGGCAAGGACAACGAGGACGCGAGGGGTCATCCCCTGGCGTCCTCGCTGCTTTTGTTCCTCTGGCGTCTGCACGCAGACCGGAGGCGCGAAGGCTGATGTCTCGACGCGTTCGACGTGCCTTGCGTTCGCAGGCAGGCCGGCGACGCGAGGAGGGCTGGTGCCTCGGCGTCCTCGCGCCCCGACTCCTTCGAGCGGACCTCTCGGCCCGCTCGGTGTCACATCGTTTCCGGTGGGTTCTTGAGATCGGGGCCTTCGATGAGCTCGCCCTCATCGTCCCCGGCGCCCTGGGGCGGCTGCGCTTCGGGCTCTGTCGGTCCGCTCGGGCCTACAGCGGGCGCGGCTGACACCGTGGCGTCGTTGCCGGCGGCCGCGGGCGGCGGCGCGCTCGGCTCCGCGGCCTCGGGCTTCACCGGCTCGGGCGGCGGCTCGGGCAGCGGGATCGCGTCGAGCCGCTTGTCGAGCGCCTCCTTCGTCGCGGCGAACGCCGCGCGATCGACGCCGGGCATCACGCGCTCCCCGTCGAGCTGGAGCGTCTCGGCGTCGAAGTACTTGCCGTCCTTCTTGGCGCTGAAGTGGAGGTGCGGGCCCGTCGAGCGGCCTGTCGATCCCACGTAGCCGACGAGCTGGTGAGTACCCACCTTCATGCCGACCTTGATGCCGGGGGCATACCTCGACAGGTGGGCGTAGCCGGTGGTGATCCCGTTCGCGTGCGCGACCGTGACGAGGTTGCCGCTCGGACCCGCAGGGCCGACCCACTCGACCACCCCGCGGTACGCCGAGTACACAGGCGTCCCGGTCGGCGCGCCGAGGTCCGTCCCGTTGTGGGGCATGGGCCTCTTCAGCACCGGGTGCATCCGCTTCGGGTTGAACTTCGACGTCACGGGCGCGCCAGGGACCGGCGAGCGCCAGCCGCCCGCGTACGGCTGCTTTCCGCGCTCATCGAAGTAGCCGCGGGCCTCCTGCCCCTTGAAGTCGTAGATGCGCACCGGCTTCTCGGCTGGATCCGCGGGCCGGTACTCGAGCGCGATGATCTTCTTGTACCGGGAGAACATCCCGAGCGCCGTCTCCTCTATGGCGATCAGCCGGACGGTGCTCCCTTCCTCGAAGCCCTCCGTCGACATGCGCCCGCTGAGCGCCTCGTCGATCACGTCGAGCACGCCGGGCTCCAGGCCGCCGGCCTGGTACGCGCTGGTCAGGTCCTTGCCGACGTAGAAGGCGGCGATGACCTCCTCCTCGGCGATCTTCATGTCGAGCGTGGTGCCCGTGAGCAGCCCGGCCTCGTTCTCCCTCGCCTGGTAGATCTCGCTCGCCGAGATCTCGTACTCGAAGGCGCGGACGCGGCGCGTGGACCGGTCCATCGCGACCGTGTACCGGTCCTTGCGGCCGCACTTGTCGAACTTCCGCAGCCCGTCGAAGGCCTTCATGATCCGGTAGATCTGCGCCTTCGGGACGCCCTTCTCGGCGAGGGCCGTGATGAACGACCGGCGGTCCATCACGTCGCTCGCCATGATCACGGACGGATCCTTCGCGAGCTCGGAGACGCGCCAAGGTCCAGGCACCGGGGTGCGCTTCTTGCCCCTCACCTCGGGTGACGAGGGAGACTTCCCGGCCTCCTCGGTGCCCGCGGACGAGCTCGCCGGGGCCGCCGCGACCAGCGCGCGCTCGTCGCGCACCGGGACGCCCTGGATCAGCAGGGCGATCAGCGAGGTGAGCGTCGCGAGGCCGAAGATGCCGCCGAAGACCGCGGTCATGCGCGGCGAGAGGTGCGGCCCCGCAGGGGGGCGGCCGAGGCCAGGGGGCAGGCGCGGACCGTCGGCCGAGCCGGGGCCCGCGTAGGGACCGTCGACGAGCGACGGCGTCCGCGGGGGCTGCGCGCGCGGGTCGCCGCCGCGCAGCCAGGGCGCCGACGCGCGCCCGCGAGAAGAAGGAGGAGGGAGCTGCGTCCAGGTCGGCGCCGCGCGCCCGCGCGGATCGCCGCTCCGCGCCCAGGGCGCGGCCGGCGATCTCTCGCCGCGGCGAGGGCTCGGCACCGGCGCGGCCAGCGGCGGCGTGGCAGGACGGCTGGACGCGTCGTCCGTCACGTCCTCGACGGCGCTGCTGCCCTCGGTGTCCGCGCGCGGCGCGTCCTGCGATGCGGCGGCGCCGGGCTCCGCCGCGCTCACGTCGGCTCCGTTACGTTCCTCGGAGCGCTCCGCGACGTCCGGTGCCCCGGATGCCTCGAGCGGGTTCTGGGGTACTGCACTCGGCACGCCGACGTGCGTACCAAGGCGTCGCCGGGGTTGCAACCGCGCGAACCCGGAACCCCGCAAGGGTTGCGCGGAAGACGGACCGCGTCGTACGCCGGTCGCGTAAGCTGACGGTCCTCATGGAAGACCGGCTGAAGCAGCTTCTGGTTCTCGGCAGGGAGCACTACGAGCGACGCGAGTACGATCTCGCCGAGCATGCTCTGCGGCAGATCCTCGAGAAGACCGACCGGTTCGCCGACGTCTTTAACATGCTCGGTGTCATCCTCCACGAGCGAGGGGACTTCCTCGCGGCCGAGGCCCACTTCGAGCGCGCGGTGCAGCTGAACGAGCACTACACGGAAGCGCTGCTGAACCTCGCCGTCACCTACAACGACCTCGGCAAATACGAGGCCGCGCGACAGGTCTATTCGCGCATCCGCCGCGGGGAAGGGGAGGGCGGCGTCCTCGATCCGTTCGCGCGCGGCAAGATCGCCAACATGCACGCCGACCTCGCCCAGGCCTATGCCGACGTGGGGTGCGTCCAGGAGGCGATCGCCGAGCTCAAGCGGGCGGTGGCGCTGTGCCCGACGTTCACGGATCTCCAGCTACGCCTCGGGACGATGTACCGCGACGCTGGCAATCTGGCGCTCGCCCGCGAGCACTACGCCGCGGCGCGCGACGCGAACCCGAAGTACGCGCCTGCGCGCGTGCTCCTCGGCGTTGCGCTGCACTCCCTTGGCGCGTCCGACCAGGCGATCGCCGAGTGGCGCGAGGCGCTCGCGATCGATCCCGACAACATGACGGCGAAGATGTACCTTCGCACGGTGGAGGCGCGGCGGAACGCGCGCGCCAAGGACGCCGCGCCGCGCGAGTCGACGCCGCCGTCCACGGAGAGGGGCGCCACATGGGAAGCGCTCGACGAGGCGACGCCCACGGAGGTGACCGACCTCCTGTCCCAGACGACAGCCGACGCAGCCGATGATACGGAGCACCCTTCACGGCAAGGCAGATCCTGAACGTTGGCGAAATACTCTCCGCTCCGGGAGGAGGCGCGCCGCGCGTGGCGTGAGCTCCGTGGCAGCGAGCTGTCCGCCGGGCGGACGGCCGTGGCCGTGGCGATCGGGCTGTTCATCGGCTCGCAGCCGATCTTCGGTTGCCACACGCCGCTCGTGCTCCTCCTCTGCCTGTGGTTCCGTCTCGATGCAGCGATTGCCTGGGTCGCTGCGAATATCTCCAACCCCTTGTTCGCGCCAGCGCTGCTCACGGCCGAGGTCCAGGTCGGGGCGTACCTCCGCACGGGGAGCTGGCTGCGCCTCCATGAGAAGATGAGCTGGGCGCAAGCGCTGTCCGATTTCCCCGAGTACATGTTCCTCGGCGCGCCCGTTGTCGGGATCGCGCTCGCCGCGCTCGGCGGCGGCCTGATCTTCGCCGTGGTCGCGCTGAAGCGGCGCCGCGCTCCCTCGCTGCAGGGCAGCAAGATCGAGCCCTATCGGCTCCCCGAGAGCGCGCCGCCGTGGATCCACGCGGTCGAGCGGGTCGCCGCGAGGTACAGCCCGCCTGACGCCGCCACGCCGGCGCAGCGCACCCGGTTTCACTATGTTCGCTTCAAGCTCCTCGGCGATCCGGTCGCGCGGCTGATTGCTGACGTCGCCGGCGACCGCCCCGGTGCGCTGGGCGAGGTCCTCGACATGGGGACCGGGGCTGGCCAGCTCCCGATTCTCCTGCTCGAGCTGGACAAGGCCGCGCGCGTGCGCGGGTTCGACTGGGACCGAGCCAAGATAGAGGACGCCGTCCGCGCGAGCGGCCGGGCTTGCGGCGCAGCGCCGCCGCGGTCATCCGGGGCGCCCGGCTCGCCCGATCACGCGCGCGCTACCCACGCGGCCCCCGCGTTGCCAGCGGAGTTCTGGTGTGCCGACGCGCGCGACGCGGAGCTGGGAGAGGCAGACACGGTGCTGCTCATCGACCTGCTCCACTACTTCCGCGTGGAGGAGCAGGACGCGATCCTGCGGCGGGCGGCGGCCGCGGTTCGCCCGGGAGGGCGCCTGCTCGTCCGCGAGGCGGACACCGAGCGCGGCTTGAGGAGCTCGATCACCCTCCTCGAGGAGCGCATCTTCACCGCGCTCCGGTTCAACCGGGGCGAGCGCGTGCGCTTCCGCCCTGCCCGGGAGATCGTGGCGCTCCTCGAGCAGCTCGGCTTCTCCTGCGAAACCAGGCCGGCCTGGGGGAAAACGCCGTTCTCGAATGTCCTCATCGTCGCGACCCGAGCCCATCGCTGACCCGAGTCGCGCTTCCCCGAGATCCGATCCGGCCCCTCAGGCGCGAAGCCCTCAACGGCCGTCGCCCGGACCGCAGATCCAGCGTGCGGGCTCTACCGAGGGTGTCGCCCTGTGCGTTGAGCACCACGGATGGTCAGAACCTGTCCAGCGCGGCAACGGTCCGGCCTCGCGGGGCCTCATGACTCGACAAGCCGCGCTGTCCGCGGAGCGAGATGATGATGGCATGCACCGTGCTTAGCCCACGGGGGCTCTGGGGTCGGACCCGGCTGTCCGCGCTCTCCACTTCATGAAGAGGTCGAGTGCCCTCGAGGATCTCGTCGGGAGACTGCCCTGGGGCACCTCGGAGATGGCCGGTTCGCCGACATGGCAGACTAGCAATATCCGCCTGGGGCGGCCTGTTCAGATGTCCGCGCAGGTGCGTTGGACTCCAGGCCGGGCTGAGCGCGCAGCTTCGAGAGCGCCCACGCGTTCTGAGGATACGCCGGGTGGACACGGCGCGAGCCAGGCGCTCACGGCAGCCACGCTCGCTCAGCGTCGAACGTGCTCTGCCGGGTTGGCGTTCCCGTCCCCGCCACGGCACGACGAGACTAGATGTGGTGGCTCCTGGATGTCAGCCCACGAGATGTTGGGGGCTACGGGGCACATGACGCCGCCCGTCCTGCCGACCCGAAGACGACAGGCGCACGGGCAAGCGGCTCGGTGAGGCGGCGTCCTGGGCGCCGGAGCAGACCTGTGTGCCCAGAGACCCTCAGGAGCAGCCGGCGACCAGTCGCCGGGCTCGAGTCGCTCGGCAGCGATCGGGCAGAGGCCGACGGGCCGCGCGAGCTGATGCCTCCACCGCGTTACGCGGAGGAGACATTGCGGGAGAAGTCTGCCTGAGGGGTAGCCTGAGGCGTGTACGGCAGCGGAGCTTGCTCCGCTCCGATGTGCGACGTATCCGCGGCTGCCTGGAAGGCTCCTGGCGCGCCTCGCTCTCCCCTGCTGCGCGGAGGAGGCTGGACGTCGACCTCGGTTGGCGCGGCCGCACCCGCCGGGGGGGCGTCGGCGCCGACGTCAGCGGGAAAAGTACTTGGTGGCCCGCTTCTCTCCCTTTGACGTGATCTTCTTCTCGACGAGCAGCTTCCGGATCGGGAGGGTCAGCTCCTTGGTGGTGGTGCCCAGATCCTTGGCGATCTGCTCCACGCCCTGGCCGCTGTTGGCCCGGATGTGCTCCAGGACCTTCTGCGTCATGGCGGCGAGCTCTTCCTTCGAGCGCTTCTCGCCCTTCTTGCGGGTCGGCTTCGCGGCGCGCGCAGGGCGACCCGCCGCCTTCTTGACCTCCACAGGCTGCTGAGGAGCCGCCTTGGCCCGACCTGCTTTGCGCGGCGCGGCGGCGGCGGCGGCCGGCTGGCCCTCTCCCCTCAGGGCGTCGGCGACAGCCTCGAGAGCCGCTTTGCGGACAAGTCCGCTCAGCTGGGAGACAAATGCATCAACGTGGCTTTTGATTTCTTGTTCGACGTTGCTCATTGGATCTCGCGTCCCATGAATAGCTAGAGTTGTCAACTGCTGATCAGCGTCTTGCTTGAAAATAATTCGAGAGGTGTCCTCTCACCATGCGTCGGGAACCCGCGCTCGCGAGCTCCCGTCGGGTCATGGTCTGCTGGGGCGACCGGTCGAGCCGGACTCGAGCCACCACGTGCCTGTGGCTCCGCTCCGCGAAGCCAGGCCCGCGGCCACGCCCGGCGCAGCCAGGCGCGGTGGTGAAGCTCGGCGCCGTCAGGCCAGGTAGCTTCGCGCCGCGGAGCCAGGCTCTGCTCAAACCCAGGAGGGGTGCGAGGGTCAGCGCCGTGCTCCGCTCTGCGCGGCTCAGCAGCCTCCCTTGATGCCGCGCGCCGCGGCCAGCTCCGTAACCGAGGGGAACCAGCGACATTCCCACGAAGATTTGCTTTCCTGTGCTCCGGACACAAGCGCCGCGCCGCGCCCTGGCCGCGCTGCGCGCCTGACCCGAGGGCGGGTGGGAGGAGGCTGGCCCCCCGGCGAATCGGCCCCGATGAGGAAAGGTGTCATGGCCGAGGTCGCCGTTCCAGTCCACCCCCAGTGAGCTGGGCCGGCGGCACGAGCCTTTCACTTCTGCATTCCGCCATCCCCCGGCGGCGTATCCGTATGCCCGAGCTTTCGTCTCCTCGCCGAGGTGCTCCCCGGGATCGACCGCAACGTGTCGGCCGCCGTTCCGCCCTCCGGCGCTGTTCGGGTCATGGGGGCTGCCGCACCCACCTGCCAGGACATCCGCTTGGCTGATCGCCGCGACGGACCGAGGCGTCCGCGCCTGGTCCATCGGCGCCCTGTCCATCGGCGCCCCGACACATTGCACCCCGCAGGCCACATCGCCTTGGGCCTGGCTGCATCTTTTTGCGGCTGTGCTGGAGCTGCCCAGCCTCCGGGGGTGTGTCCCAAACCCTTCGTAGCGCCCGAGCTCCGGCCGTCGCCCTGCCAGGCCGGAAGTAGGCCGGGAGGTCGCGAGGCCGCCGCTCCTGCTCAGCCGCCGATCCTGATTCAGGCGGTGACACTCCTGCTGGGCAGGAGGGTGACGCTCGTCCGCGGCGCGCACCCACGGGCGAAGCTCGCCGCGGCCGCCGGAGGCGACATCGATCCCCCGAGCGGGGCGGTGGTGGTGGACGCTGCTGGACAGTTCGGCACTCCTCGGCTGTTCGACGCGCACTCCCACCTCGGGGTCTACCCGACACCAGGCGCGGTGGCCCACCTGGACGGCAGCGAACGGCAGCGAACGGGAACCAGATAGGGGGCCGGTGCGCCGCAGGCTCAGTTCGCCGATGCCTTTTGGCCACTGGACCCGGGTATCGAACGGGCAGTCGCTGGTGGTGTTACGACCATACAAGTCCTTTCGGGTTCAGGCAACCTGATTAGAGGGTGCGAGGTACGATGGAGGTCCGGCCGGTCCACTCTCCCAGCCAGATGCTCGTCACCGTGGCGCCCGGCGGGCTGAAAGTGGCTAGCGGGGAGAACCCGAACCGCAGCTACGGCGAGGACAAGCGGGGCACCGGCAGTCGGCATGGGCAACGTCGCTCTCCAGCGGGCGACCTTTCTCATGGCCAAGAAGCTCCAGACGGACTGGGCGCGACGCCGCGACGAGGAGTCGGCGCCGGATTGCGACCGAGGCGAAGAGGCCGTCGCTCACGAGACCACGACGCGGGGCCGCGCGACACCGCTGCCCTCGTCAGCCCTCGTCTCGCTCCTCTCGGAGAAAACCGCGCATCTGCCGCGCTGCGCCTCGCAGGCGCGCGTGCGCCAGCGGAGCTCGATGATCCCGGCGGCGCACCTCTCGCGTCGCCCACCGCTGCTTCGCGCGCTCGCGCGTTCGCACGTTGGCGCGTCCGCGCCGCTCGCGCCGTTCGCGCCACACGCCGATGTCGTGACGAGCGCTGGTCACGAGCGCTGCGCGGCTCACGAGCGCAGCGCGCCGCGCCGCCGCGCCCCGCGTGGAGGGAGAGTCCAACCTGCGTCCGGTGATCGCCTCGGACGCCGCGGCGGCGAGCGAGCTCGCCAGGGGCGAGTCCCGCTCGTCGTGTCTCCGCGTCGGGCGACCTGCACGAGATCTCGACCGGGGCGTTCCGCCTCTGCCCTGGCGGCGAGCGGCGCCGCCGGGCCCGTGAAGGAGCGCCGGCGCCGGCCGCGTCTGCCCTCTGCGTCGAAGGGCCGTGATCGGGGCGCTTGCTGCCGGCGCGCGCGACTTCTAGATCGTTCCGGCCGTGGTCAACCCGAGCGCCAAGCAGGATCCCGAAGCCCTCGTCGCAGCCAAGCTCGCGTCGCTCCCGACGAAGCCGGGCTGCTACCTGTTCATCGACAAGACCGGCGCCGTCGTCTACGTCGGCAAGGCGAAGAGCCTGCGCTCCCGCGTCCGCAGCTACTTTCAGGAGAGCGGGAGCGACGCCCGCTACTTCATCCCGATACTCCGAAAAATCGTGGCCGATCTGGAGACGGTGGTGACCGCCACCGAGAAGGAAGCGGCCGTACTCGAGAACGAGCTCGTCAAGCAGCACAAGCCCCGCTTCAACGTCAAGCTGCGCGACGACAAGGACTTCCTCTGCCTCAAGCTCGACCCGCAGAAGGAGTGGCCGATGCTCGAGACGGTCCGCCGTCCCGCCCCGGACAAGGCCCGGTATTTCGGTCCGTACCACTCGGCGACGAGCGCGCGGCGGACGCTCCACCTGGTCAACAAGCACTTCCAGCTCCGCACCTGCTCCGATGCCGAGATGGCGTCGCGCCGTCGCCCCTGCCTGCAGTACCAGATCAAGCGTTGCCTCGCGCCCTGCGTGATGGATGTGGACCGGGAGCTCTATACGGAGATGGTCCGCTCGGTCGCGCTCTTCCTCGAAGGGCGCCACGACGAGCTCACGGGCGAGCTCACCGCGCGAATGCGGGACGCGTCGCGGGAGCTCGAGTTCGAGCGCGCCGCCATCTACCGCGATCAGCTCCGGGCAGTCGATGCGGTGCGGGAGGCACAGCGCGTCGTCTATGTGAAGGACGTCGATCAAGACGTCGTGGGCATCTACCGCGAGGGGACGCTGGTGGAGGTCGAGGTGATCCTCGTGCGCCAGGGGCGCGTGACAGACACGCTCTCCTTCTCGCTCCGCAACATGGAGCTGCCGGACGACGAGGTGCTCGGCGGTTTCCTCAACGAGTACTATGGCGTCGCGTCCACCACGATCCCCGATGAGGTCCTCGTGCCGGTGTTGCCCGACGGCGCAGAGGGCGTCGCGGAGTGGCTCAGCGATCGGCGCGGCCGCAAGGTGGCGCTCTTCGTGCCTCAGCGCGGGCCCCGCGTCGATCTGCTCAAGATGGCGAGCGAGAACGCAGCTCACGCGTTCCGGGAGAAGCAGAGGAGCTCCGACGATCTCGAGGCCCGTCTCGAGGAGCTCAGGGAGCGCCTCCGCCTCCCGACGCTCCCGCGTCGCATCGAGTGCTGCGACATCTCTCATCTCGGCGGGGGCGACACCGTGGGATCGATCGTGGCGCTCCTCGACGGCCAGCCGGACAAGAAGCGCTACCGCAGCTTCAACGTGAAGAGCGTGGCCGACGGCGACGACTACGCCGCCATGTACGAGGTGCTCGCGCGCCGGTTCCGCCGCGGCAAGGCCGCTCGACCGGCGAGCCCGCAGCCCGCCGCAGACAGCGAGGCGGCCGCGCTCGGCACCTCCGAGGCGGCCGCGGGCGACGAGGGAGAGCGCGAACAGGCAGAGCGCGACGCGACAGAGAGTGACGCGGCAGAGCGCGACACGACAGCGCGCGACGCGTCCGAGCTCGACGAGGCCGAGAGCGATCTCGCCGAGAGCGATCTCGCAGCGAGCGACGACGCAGAGAGCGACGACGCAGAGAGCGACGTGGCTGACGAGGAATTTGCCCTGGTGGCAGCGAGCGACGCTCCGCCGGAGGAGACTGCCGAGGTGCCCGCGACCGCGGAGCGGCGCGCCGCGGCCTCAGCAGAGGAGGCGCCGAAGAGCGCGCGGTCCGGCGGAGCCGAGTGGGATCTGCCGGATCTGCTCGTTGTCGATGGCGGCCGCGGGCAGCTCCAGGTCGCGCTGTCGGCGGCGCGCGATCTCGGCCTCCACGGCCTCCCGATCGTGGGCCTCGCGAAGGAGCGGGAGACGCAGGCCGGCGAGAAGCTCGTCGACCGCGTCTACCTGCCTGGCCAGAAGAACGGTATCCCGCTCCGCTCCACGAGCTCCGCCCTCTTCTTCCTCGCGCGCGCTCGAGACGAAGCGCACCGCTTCGCAAACCACGCACGCAAGCGGCTCGGCAAGGCGCGGCGCCTCCGCTCCGAGATCGAGGACATCCCGGGCCTCGGCAGCGCCGTGAGGACGGCGCTCCTCCGGGAGCTTGGCTCCCTGGAGGCAGTGCGTCGCGCGACCGACGCGCAGATCCTGGCGGTGACAGGCGTCACCAAGCGTCACCTGTCCGCGCTGCGCAAGGTCATCCCGTCTCCCGAGGCCCCGCAGCCCGATGCGCCGGCGGAGGGAGGCGGCGCGCCCTCCAGGCCCGGGAGCTCGCGCGGTGAGCGCGAGCGGTCCCGCCGATCCGGGGTGGACCGGTGAATTATCACGCTCTTGCTGAATAACGTTCCCGGTTGAGCGCCAGGTCGTTCTCTGCGACGATCCGGAGAGCGGGCGCCCTGCCGCGCGCCTGGCGCCCGCTGTCGATCGTCGAACGAGAGCATCACCCGGCACACCGAGCGCTTCTTGCGGATCCGATCTCATGGAGGCCGCGCTCGGCGGGCCCGATTCCCGGGGGAGGACTGCCGCCTTCGCCGGGGTTAGCGGCACGTGAGCACCATGGGAGAAGTACGCGCTGGCCATACGCTCGGTCGCTATGAGCTCCTCGTCCCTATTGCGCTCGGGGGCATGGCCTCGGTGTGGGCCGCTCGGACGAGCGGCCAGCTGCCGAGGATCGTCGCCGTCAAGCTGCTGCGGGCCGAGCTGAGCGACGACCCGGACTTCGAGGCGATGTTCCTCGATGAGGCCACCCTGGTCTCGCAGATCCACCACCCGAACGTCGCCGAGACCATCGATGTGGGTGAGGAGGACGGCGTCCTTTATCAGGTGATGGAGCTCATCGACGGTGAGCCGCTCAACCTGGTTCTGCGGGAGAGCAAGGCGCGCGGCGGCGTGCCGCTCCCCGTCGCGCTGCGCATCGTGGGCGAGGCCGCCCTCGGCCTGCACGCCGCGCACGAGCTGCGCGGCCGCGACGGCAAGCTCGTCGGCCTCGTTCACCGCGACGTCTCGCCGCAAAACATCCTGGTCGGCTACGACGGAACGGTGAAGATCCTCGACTTCGGCGTCGCCAAGGCCGCCTCGAACCTGCAGCGCACCCAGGTCGGGCAGGTGAAGGGCAAGTTCGCGTACATGTCGCCGGAGCAGGCGGGCAGCGAGCCGATCGATCGGCGCACCGACGTGTTCACGCTCGGGATCGTCTTCTACCAGCTCGTCACGGGCAAGCACCCCTTCCTCGCCGAGAACGAGCCCGCGACGGTGCGCCGCATCTGCGACAAGGCCGCGGCCGAGCCGGCGCGGACCCTCGTCCCCTCGCTCCCGGAGAGCGTCGACCGCATCATCATGAGGGCGCTCGCGAAGGCGAGGGACGAGCGCTTCGCCACGATGGCCGACCTGCGCCGCGCCATCGAGCAGGTGTCGCCGGCGACGCCGCTCGCCACGACCGATGAGCTCGCCGCGCTGATGCAGCAGATGCTCGGCCCGCGCGGCGAGCGGCGGCGCGTCGCGATCCAGGAGGCCATGCAGATCGCGCGCGAGCGCTCGATCGACAACGACGAGCCGCCTCCCCAGCCGAGCCCGCCGCAGGCGAATGCCCGTCCCGGGCGCGCGATCGTCGAGCGCGACGCGAGCGCGCCGCAGGTCCCGCCGCCGCCCGTGGGCCGGGCGCGGCGCTGGCTCGTCCCCGTCGCCGCTGTCTGCCTCGTCATCCTCGCGGCGCTCGCGGGCGCGTACCTGCTCGGGTCGTCGGTGCGCCGGGGCGCGCCGCACCCGCGGGGCTCGCAGCTCGCCCCCGGGGCGGGCTCGATCAAGGAGCCGCTCCTCAGGGCCGCGCGCGCCGCGTCAGCCGCCGCGAAGGCGCCGCGCCGCCCCCCTGGCGCCGGCCCGTAGCGGCCTGGCGCGCTCGCCTCCGCTCGCCCGCGCCGCCGTCCGCGGCGGCGTTTGCTTGACGGTTGGGGGAAGGCTTTTCAAGATGGCCGCCCTCGCATGAATCTTCGCCGCTCGCCGGAGCTCTGGCGGTTCGCCGCGCTGGTGGCGATCTTCGTCACGAGCGGCCTCGTCATCACCTACCTCGTGCTGCCGCCGCCGCCGGACGACGGCCCGAGGCCGCCGCCGGTGCTCCGCGTGGCGCAGGTGCCGGTGCCGGCGGGCGGCGACGTCGTGGCGAACGCGCTCGACCTCGTGCGTCGCTACGCCACCGGGGAGATCCGGATCGTGCTCCCCGACGGCTCGGCGCGCGCGCTCCGCCGCAACGACCTCGGCGTCGAGATCAACCGGGTCCGCCTCGCCGAGTTCATCCGCGAGGCGATCCGCCCGGAGAGCGCGCTCCGCCGCGCGCACGAGCGCAAGGACGAGGACGCGCCGCTCGACATCCCGATCCCGCTCCTGCTCGACTCCGAGCGGGCGATCAGCATGCTGCTCGATCTGAAGGTCGAGCTCGACGCGCCGGCGGTCGACGCCTATGTCGATCTCGAGGCGCGGCAGCTCAAGCCCGAGAAGATCGGGTATCGGCTGGACGTCTACGGCACGCTCGCGCGCATCGACGCCGCCCTGCGAGCCGGCGAGGACACGGCGCTGGCGAGCGTCGAGACGATCGCGCCGAAGCTCGTCGCCGAGCAGCTCGGCCACGTCAAGTTCGATCAGGTGCTCGGCTACTTCGAGACGCGCTACGCGACCGGGGCGAAGTCCAGGGAGAGGACGTACAACCTCAGGCTCGCCGCCTCGAAGCTCGACGGCGTCGTCGTCATGCCGGGGGAGATCTTCGACTTCAACGAGACGGTGGGCCCGCGCGACGAGGCGCACGGGTACCGCGTCGCGCCCGTCATCGCGCAAGGAGAGCTCGTCGACGGGCTCGGCGGCGGGACGTGCCAGATATCGGGCACGCTCCACGGCGCCGCGTTCTTCGCGGGGCTCGAGATCGTCGAGCGCTACCCGCACTCCCGCCCGAGCTACTACATCAAGCTCGGCCTCGACGCGACCGTCGTCTATCCGACGATCAACTACCGCTTCAGGAACCCGTTCGACTTCCCGATCGTGCTCCACGAGACTGTGTCGGGCGGCGTCGTGCGCGCCGAGATCCTCGGGCCCTCGCGCAAGCTCACGGTCACGTACTTTCGCCGCATCGACGCGGTCATCCCGTTCGAGGAGCTCGAGCGCCCGACGCCGAAGCTGCCCGACGGCACACGGGTGCTGGCTCAGCGCGGCATCCCCGGCTTCAGGACGACGAGCTCGCGGGTCGTCCGCGACGGCGCCTATGGGGTGCGGGAGAAGTGGAGCGACAGCTACCCGCCGACCACGCAGATCGTCCATGTCGGGAGCGGCCCGCGCGACCTGGTGGTCAAGGGGGCTGACGACAATCACCCCGAGTACGTGGCGGACGAGTACCTCGTCGTCACGCAGGGGCCGGACGTCCGCACGCCCGGCGCGACAGGCCCCGAGCCGGGCGGCGGCACCGTCGAGAGCCGGGAGCCGGGTCTCACCGGAGGGCGCGGCTGGACCGACCGCGCGGGGTTCGGCACCTTCCGCGTCAAGGACGAGAAAAAGGACCAGCGCGGGGAAGATAAGGAAGGCGGCCGCTCGCGCGGCGAGGACGCCCCGCCCGCCGAGGGCGCCGACATCGTGCAGCGCGCGAGCGAGCCCGCGCCCGAGAGCAAGGCGCGGAGAGAGCCCCGTGGCCAGAAAGGCCCCACGGCCGACGAGACGAAGGACGACGGCAAGAGCAAGAAGCGGCGCCGGAACAAGGGCGAGGACAAGGCCGAGGACGGCTGACGCGCGGGCGGCGATCGCCCGCCGCCGGCCCCTTCAGCGGGCGCCGCAGCGCCGGATCCGCCGCGCGAGCGGCGCTAGCTCTTCGCCCGCAGCGCCGCCCCGCGCGGCGCCCGGTAAGGGTTCCCGGCCCTCGGCGCGGCCGGCGCCGGCGCCCAGTAGGCGTCGCACTTGCGGCAGTGCCATCGCTTCTTCAGCACGAGCAGCGGCAACCCGAGCAGCGCGATGATGACGAGGACCTGACCGGGCGTCCACTCGCGGTAAGCGTAACGCGCCCCGCACGCCGGGCACTTCGGCCCGTCGAGCTCGGCCGCGTCGTCCTCTTCGTCGAGCTCGCGATCGTCGTCGACGGCCGGCGGTCTCAGGATCTCGGCCGCCCGCTCCAGATCCGCGCGCGGCACCTGGAGCCGGATCCCGAGGGAGCTGCCGATGTAATGAGGGGTCAGCGTCGCCACGTGCTCATCGGCGATGAAGGCGCGGACGCCGTGAGCGGACAGCGCCGAGCGCCCCATCTGCGCCTCGACGGACTCGCTGTAGGTCGCCACGGTGACGAGCTGCTCGGAGCCCGCCTGGGAGCGGCCGCGAAGCCGATCGAAGGAGCGCACCTCCCGAGGCTAGCATCCGCCCGCGGCGCAGCGTGTACGGCTGCCCGTTTTCGTGCCAGGGTGGGCGCCGGATCCCCGACCCACGTTGGCTCCGGATCCCCGGATCCCCGACCCACGTTGGCTCCTGCGCCATGTCCGGCCGAACGCCGTCCTCTCCCGCGCCCTCTTCGAGCCCTGCGCCTCCCCCGAGCGCCCCCGCGCCGCCGGCCGCCGGGCGCGCCGCTGCCGGCGCGCGGCCGACCGTCGCGCTCGCCGTCTCCGGCAGCATCGCCGCCTACAAGGCCGCCGAGGTCGCCCGTCTCCTGATCCAGGGCGGCGCGCGCGTGCTGCCGATCATGACCCGCGCCGCGCAGCAGTTCCTGGGGCCGATGACGCTGAGCGGGCTCTGCGGCGAGCCGGTGCGCGACACGATGTGGGACCCGGGCTTCGCGGGCGAGCTGCACGTCGCGCTCGCCGCCGAGGCGGATCTCGTGCTCCTCGTCCCAGCGACCGCCGACCTGCTCGCCCGCCTCGCCGCGGGGCGCGCCGACGACCTCGTGACGGCGCTCGCCCTGTGCGCGAAGGGGCCGGTGCTCGCCGCGCCCGCGATGCACCCCCGCATGTGGGCTCACCCCGCGACGGCGCGGAACGTCGCCGCGCTCGCGGCCGACGGCCGCGTCGAGCTCGTGGGCCCGGTCTTCGGCGAGGTCGCCTCCGGCGAGCGCGGCCTCGGTCGCATGGCCGATCCCGCGGCGATCGCGGCCGCGGCCTTCGCGCAGCTCGCCCCGCGCGATCTCGCGGGGCTCCGCGTCGTCGTCACCGCGGGCCCGACGCTCGAGGATCTCGATCCCGTGCGCTTCCTCGGCAACCGGTCGACAGGCAAGATGGGCTTCGCCGTCGCCGAGCGGGCCGCGGCCCGCGGCGCGGAGGTCACGCTCATCGCCGGCCCCGTGTCGCTCGCCACGCCGCCGGGCGCGCGGCGCGTCGACGTGCGCGGCGCGCTCTCGATGCGCGCCGCGCTCTGGCAGGCGCTCGGCGAGGAGCTGCGCGGCGCGGACGCGCTGATCATGACGGCCGCTGTGTCCGACTACCGGCCCGCCGAGCAGCACGCGACCAAGCTGAAGCGCACGCCCGATCTCGCCTCGCTGCCGCTCGTGCCGAACCCCGATCTGCTCGCCGAGGTCGGCGCCGCGCGCGCCGGCCTCGCCGGCGCGGCGCCGACCGACGGATCGCGGCCGCCGGTGCTCGTCGGGTTCGCCGTCGAGACCGCCACGGACGAGGGGGTGATCGCCTATGCCCGGCACAAGCTCGCGAGCAAGCGCGTCGACATGATCGTCGCCAACCACGCGGCGGACTCGTTCGGCCGGGACGACAACCGCGCGACGCTCGTGACCCGCGACGCCGCCGACGCCCTCGGCGTCCTGCCCAAGCCCGTGCTCGCGGACCGCATCCTCGACCGGGTCTCCCGGATGTGCGCGCGATGATCCCCGTCGACGCCGACGCCGCCCCTCCGTCCGCGGACCCGCCGCCTGCCCCGGCCTCTTCGCAGGATCCGCGGTCGACCGATCCACGCGAGCCGCCGCGGACCTCGCGCCGCGAGGCCGCGCTCATCGCCGCGTCGGTCACCGCCGTCGTCGCGATCGCCATCTCGCTCGCGTTCGACCCGGAGCGCGCGGGCGCGTCCGGCATGCTCGCCGCCGTCGGCGCGCCCTACGTCGTCCTCGGCGCGGCCACGGTGATGTGGCTCCGCCGCCGCGGCGAGCTCCGCGCCGCGCTCCGCCCGCTGTCGGGCGACCTCGCGCGCGGCGCGCTCGTCGCGGCGGTGCTCTACGGCGTCGCCATGGCGGTGCAGATGGCGATCGCCCCGCGGGGCTCGCCGCGCGAGGCGTGGCTCCTTCGCCTGTACCTCCAGCTCGGCGACCCGTCGGCCGACGCGCGCGTGTTCGTCGGCGCGGCGGTGTTCGTCGTGGCCGCGCTCGAGGAGCTCGTCTGGCGCGGCCTCGTGATGCGCGCGCTCGAGGGGCCGCTCGGCCAGGGGGCCGCCTGGCTGCTGTCGAGCGCGCTCTTCGCCGTCGCGCACCTCCCCACGCTCTTCCTGCTCGGCGATCCGGTCGCCGGGCCGAACCCGCTGCTCGTCGCGGCGGGCTTCGGCTGCTCGATCGTGTGGGGTCGCGTTGTGCACCGGACCGGGCGGCTACCCCCGGCGCTCTTCGCCCACGCGTTCTTTTCGTGGGCGATCGTGAGCTTCCCGATCTGGCGCCCCTGACGGCGGCGCCGGGCGGCCGCCGGCGGCGACGCGCGGGGGCCTCCCCCGGCGCCCCGCGTCAGCCCTCGAGCTTCGCGAGCTCCTCGTCGGGGACGTCGAAGTCGGCGTAGACGTTCTGCACGTCGTCGTGGTCGTCGAGCGAGTCGACGAGGTTGAGGCAGACCTCGGCGTCGCGGCCCGCGACCTCTTTCTTGTTCTTGGGGACGTAGCCGGCGGTGTTCGACTTCACCGCGATCTTCGCGTCCTCGAGGGCCTTCACGACCGGGTCCATCACGTCGACGCTGGAGAGCACCTGCCAGTCCTCTCCCTGGTCGCTGTAGTCGTCGGCGCCTGCGCCCACGGCGATGTCCATGAGCTGATCCTCGGTCGCCGCGTCCTTCGCGATGAGGATGATCCCCTTGCGCTCGAAGGCCCACTGCGCGGAGCCGCCGGCGCCGAGCTGCCCGTTGTTCTTCTCGAAGATCTTCCGGATCTCGGCGACGGTGCGGTTCCGGTTGTCGGTCATCGCCTCGCAGAGGAAGAGCGTGCCGCCGGGGCCGGTGCCTTCGTAGAGGATCTCCTCGTAGTTCGCGCCCTCGATCTCGCCGGTGCCGCGCTGGATGGCGCGCTTGATCGTGTCGGCGGGCATCGCCTGGCCCTTGGCGTCGTTGACCGCCTTGCGGAGGCGCGGGTTGCCGTTCGGGTCTCCGCCGCCCATGCGCGACGCGACGGTGATCTCCTTGATGAGCTTCGTGAAGAGCTTGCCGCGCTTTGCGTCGAGCGCGCCCTTCTTCCGCTTGATGGTGGCCCACTTTGAATGGCCGCTCATGCCTGTCTGCTCCGTGATGACGGGGCGCTCGCGCGCGGCGCGCGCCCAGGGGAAAGGTTCGGCGCAAGCTGGAGCACCGATCGGTTCGAACACAGAAAACGCCAGGACGCCGAGAGCGCCAAGAGATGTTCGACGTCTCTTGGCGCTTTGGGCGCCCTGGCGGTGCGAACCGTCCGTCGCTCTAGCGGTGCGCCCGTGTGGAGGCAACTACGACGGCGCCCTGGCCCGCGCGTGCCCCTCCTTACCGGGAGGGCGAACGCGGCCGGAGCCCTGATCGACATGGGGCTCCGGGGTTGCCCGCGCGCCGCTACAGCGCGTAGCCGGTCTCGCCGTGCTCGGTGGCGTCGAGGCCCTCGCGCTCGTCGCTCTCGGGCACGCGGAGGCCGATCAGCTTGTCGACCAGCTTGAGGAGCAGGAAGGTCGCGATCGCGGCGTAGAGCCCGACGGCGATGATGCCGGCGAGCTGCGGGACCATCTGACCGGGGTTGCCGGCGATCACGCCGTCACGGCCGCCCTCGTTCAGGGCCTTCTCGGCGAAGACGCCGGTGAGGACCGCGCCGAGGAGGCCGCCCACGCCGTGCACGCCGAACGCGTCGAGCGAGTCGTCGTAGCGGAGGCGCTCCTTCGAGACGACAGCGAAGTAGCAGACCACGCCCGCGAGCAGGCCGATCACGACGGCGGCCCAGGGCGCGACGAACCCGGCCGCCGGCGTGATGCCGACGAGCCCGGCCACGATGCCGGAGGCGACGCCGAGCGCGGTCGGCTTGCCCCGCTGCGCCCACTCCACGAAGAGCCACGCCGCGCCGCCCGCCGCCGCCGCGAGGTGCGTGTCGAGCATCGCCAGCGCGGCGAGCCCGCCCGAGGTGAGCGCGCTGCCGGCGTTGAAGCCGAACCAGCCGAACCAGAGGATGCCCGTGCCCGTCAGGGTCATCGTCAGGTTGTGCGGCACGTGCCGCTCGTGCGGGTACCCCGAGCGCCGGCCCAGCACGACCGCGCACACGAGCGCCGAGACGCCCGCCGCGAGGTGCACCACGGTGCCGCCCGCGAAGTCGAGCGCCCCCATCTCGAAGAGCCAGCCCTTCTCGGCCCACACCCAGTGGGCGACCGGATCATAGACGAGCGTCGACCAGAGCAGGATGAAGACCAGGTACGCCGAGAACCGCATGCGCTCCGCGAACGCCCCCGCGATGAGCGCGGGCGTGATCACCGCGAACATCATCTGGAACGCCGCGAACGCGAGGTGCGGCACGGTGCCCCGCTCCACCCCCGCGAGCCCCCGCATCCCGACATAGTCGAGCCCGCCGATGAGCCCGCCCTGCGACGTGCCGAACGCGAGCGAGTACCCGATGGCCACCCACTGCACCGAGATCACCGCGAGCGCGGCGAACGAGTGCATGAGCGTCGCGAGCACGTTCTTGCGGCGCACCATGCCGCCGTAGAACAGGGCAAGGCCCGGCGTCATGAAAAGGACGAGGGCTGTTGATGCCAGGAGCCAGGCCGTATCCCCAGTGTCGATCTTCATGGCACGGGGGTAACGTGCCCGAAGTTTCAACGAGGTTTCGTGCCAGCGGCTGGACGCATTTGGCAGCGGATCAGGAAATTTCCAGGGGCACCCCGGGAAGCTCCTGAGTGATGCGGATAGCGTGCCGGCGGTGCCGCGTCAGCTCTCGGGCTGCGGGCCGCGGATCGTCAGGACGGGGACGGGCGCCGAGCGCACCACCCGCTGCGCGACGCTGCCGAGCAGGGCCCGCGCCACGGCCCCGCGCGCGTGCGTCCCGATCACGATCATGTCGGCGCCGATCTCGCCCGCGAGGCGGCAGATCTCCTCGTCGGGGATGCCGGCGCGGAGCACGCCCGAGATCTCGACATCGGGCGTGGCGCGGCGCTCGATCACCTGATCGAGGCTCCGCTGCGCCGCCTCGGCGAGGCGCGCGGCGTCCTCCGCCGAGGGGATCAGCGACGAGCCTTCCGGGAAGCTGTAGACGGGCACGCTGTACACGTGCGCCACGACGATCTTCGCGGAGAGCTTGCGGGCGAGCTCGATCGCCGTGTCGAGGGCGAGCTCGGAGGTCTCGTCGAAGTCATGGGCCAGGAGGAGGGTCTTCATCTTGCTCCGCGGTGCTGGTGGTGGCGGGCGGCGGGCTGCCCGGCTTCTTGTTCAGCTTTCGTAGCTCCGGGCGCGGCTCCCGGGTAGTGGGCTCGTCGGGTTCTTCTGACGACGGCGGCCGCGGCGGCTCCTTCGACGCCGGCTTCACGCGCTTGAACAGCGCCATCTTCTTCAGTCGGCTGAGCTCCATGAGCTCGCCGCGCTTCACCGCCGCGTTGTGGCGCTCCAGGTCCTTGGCCTTGAGCTCCCCCTCGTCGAGCAGCACGTAATGGACGAGCGCGGCGCGGTCCCCCGGATAGAAATAGGCCTCCTTCCGGTTCGAGATGTGCGGCCCCATCTTGCTCGTCGCGCCGACGACCGCGCCGGGCGGGATCGCCTCGACCTGCTGCCGCACCCACGCGTAGGTCGCCTCCTGATCGGGCGTCAGCTTGCGCGCGACGCGGGAGAAGCCGCCCCGGAACGAGGCGTTCTCGACGAGGCCGCCGAACTTCCACGACACGAGCGCGCTCGCCACGAGCGTCGCCGCGAGCAGCGCGCGCGACAGGCGCCGCCCGTCGAGCCCGAAGTAGGCGGCCGGCGCGGAGTCCGCGGCCCGCTTGAGCCCGATCGGCGCCAGCGCGAAGGCGATCGGGAAGAGGACCGCCGAGTACTGGAAGTGGATCGAGAAGACCGCGTCGCGCGAGGCGAGGAGGCAGAACATGAGCCCGTAGGCGAGCATCCACCGCCCGGGCTTCGCGAGGAAGGGCAGGAAGCAGAGGGGGATGAAGAGCTGGAGAAGGAAGAGGATCTTCGGCTCCGCCAGCATGACCTTGAGGGCGAAGACGGGGTTCGTGAGGAGCGAGACGAGAAGGCCGCCGAGCCCGCTCCGGTTCGGCATGAGCTCCTGGTAGTAGTAGGCGAACGAGTACGCGTCCTTGCCCGACATGATGATGCCGGCCGACGTCATGAAGAACAGCTTGACGACGACGAAGTAGACGAGGCTCGTCGCGATGGTCACCCAGCCGAGGCGCGTCCTGCCCGGGCGCCGGTCGAGGATGGCGTAGAGCCCGATGAAGCACATCAGGAGGGAGACGTCCTCCCGGCAGAGCAGCAGCGCGGCGAGGGCGACCCAGTACAGCCTGTCCCTGCCGGTCTCGTAGAAGTAGAGCAGCCAGACGACCAGCGGCGAGATCAGCGTGAGCGAGTGGAACTCGTACATGTTCGTGCCGTGCAGGGCCGGGTAGATGGCCCACACGGCGGCGAGCAGGATCGCCTTGCCGCGGTGCTCGAGCTTGTCGCGCGCGAGCAGGTACACGGGGATGACGCCGGCGCCGAGCCACACGGACTGGAGCACGAGGAGGAACTCCGCCCTCGGATAGAGGAGGTAGAGCGGCGAGAGCAGGACGAGGATCGGGTCGAAGTGCGCGGAGCCGTGGTAGCCAGCCTTGATCCAGGAGCAGCCGAGCGGCCGGCCGTGGATCGACTGGTAGAAGATGTTGTCGTAGTACCCGAGGTCAGGCGTCCGCGTGTGCAGCGCGTGGTGGTTGGTGATCGCGAGCCGGGAGAAGAAGAAGGCGTAGCCCGCCCACAGCGCGGCCACGGCGAGCGGCGCGAGCCGCCGCCCGGCCTTCGCGAGCGCGCCGGCGCTGTCGCCGTCGAGATCGCGCGCGTCGTCGAGCCCGCGCGCATCGCCGTGCACGGGCGCGTCGCCGCGGCCCCAGGCGTAGACGCCCACGCCGACCGCCGCCGCGGCGAGGGCGGCGAAGAAGAGCGCCGTCTTCGGGCTCTCCTTCTCGATGTTCGGGACCTTGAGCGCGGCGACGAGCGGGAGCGCGAGCACCGGGATCAGGGCCCGGTTGAGGCGGCCCACCGTGTTCACGAACGCCCACGAGCGGGTCACCGTCCGCCGCGCCAGCATCACCAGGAAGTAGGCGAGCCCGACCCCGATGATCGCGACGACGGCGCCGCCGGCCATCCAGCGGCGCTCCAGCTCGGTCAGCTTGTTCGTGTCGAGCTGAGCCAGGCGGCCCGGGTGGGTGAAGACCCAGGCCGTCACGGCGATGCTCATGCCGTAGAGGATCGGCCACGGCGCCAGGATCAAGGCGGCGCGCGCGAGCCGCTCGATGGTGCCGTCGACCTTCGCGAGCGCGCTGCTCAGCCTGGTACGGTGGTGGTCTAGCATGGGTGAGGCGGTGTCTCGGCTACTTGACCCTACCCCCCGCTGTCAAGGAACGGCGCGGAGGGCGCGGGAAGGGCAGGGCGCCGCGCGCGAGGCGCGGTAGAATGGCCGCATGTCGCACTACCGGGATCATCTCGATGCGGCTCGCGCGCGCATCGAAACCCTCGAAGCCAAGCTGAAGGAGCGGGACGCGGCGCTGGCCGCCCGGGACGCGGAGATCGCCGAGATCCGCGCGGAGGTCGAGCGCCTGCGCGGCGGGCCGGACGACGGTCCGCTCGACGGGCCGCACGGACGGAGCGGCGGGCAGCGCGCGCTCCTGGTGGCGCTCGCTGTGTGCGGCTTCGCCACCGCGACCGGCTACGCGATGGTGCGCCCCTCGCACTGCCCCGGCCGCAGCGCGGCGTATCCGGCCTTCGTCGAGGTGTCGTCGCTCTCCCACGACGGGATCGAGCCCGGGGGGAGCCGGCTCATCTCGGAGCACCTCCGCCTGTCGACGGACGCGGCCGCGGCGCTCGAGCGCGGCGGCCGCCGCGCGCAGCGCTGCTGGCAGCCGGAAGGCCCGACCGGCGACGCGACAGTGACAGTGACCTTCCTGCGGAGCGGCAACGCCGCGGTGCAGCTCGACGGCGCGCCCTACGAGGGGACCGAGGTCGGCGCGTGCGTTGTCGACGCGTTCCGCGCGGCCGCGGCGCGGGTCCGTCCCTTCGAGCCCATGACGATGAAGGCGCAGTTCTCGATGAGCGCCGACCGGTGATGCGCGCGCGCGTCGGGGGAGCACCTTAGGGCCGCGCGGCGCCCGCCGGCGCGGCCTCGGGGGCGCTCGGCGGGGGGGCGAGCTGCCAGCTCACGAAGCCGAGCGCGACGACGACGAGGTAGACGACGGCGAAGACGAGCAGGCCGAAGCTCACGCCGTGCTCGGCGCTGAAGCCGAGCGAGGGGAACACGAGGGCGAAGAAGAACTCGCGCACGCCGACGCCGGCGATCGAGATCGGCAGGAGGCCGAGCAGGTTCGCGATGGCGAGCAGGCAGGTGACGTCGAACAGCGAGAGCGACAGCCCGAGCGCCCGCGCGATCAGGTAGCCCTGCAGGAAGTTGACGAGGAACGTCGCCACCGTGACGGGGAGCGTGAAGAGGAGCCCCCGCCCGACGTGGGCCCGCAGCGCCACGAGGAAGCGGCTCGCCGCGCCCGGCTCCGTGCCCGCCTCCGCGCCGACCGCCGGCGCCTTCGCGAGCTTGCGGGACAGCGCGAGCAGCAGCCGCTCGGCGAGCCCGGGGATGAGCAGCACGAGCGGCGCGAGGACCGTGAGCGCGATGCCGCCCCACGTCACCCAGGCCAGGCGGCCGGCGATGACCGCGCTGTAGTGCGCGACGCCGACGGCGACGAACGCGGCCAGCACGTAGAGGTCGCACAGCCTGTCCATCACGACGGAGGCCAGCCCCTCCGCGTAGGGCACGCCGAGATCGTGGCGCAGGTAGCGGATCCGCAGGAGGTCGCCGACGCGCCCCGGGGTCAGCATGCCGACATAGAGCGACGTCATGAACGACGCCCACGCGCGCCCGAGGGGGTAACGGATGCCCCGGGCGCGGAGCAGCGCGTCCCAGCGCACCACCTTGAGGTGGATGTTGAGGAGGTTCAGCGCCGCCGCGAGCGCGAGCGGGCCGGCCGACGCCGAGGTGAGCGCGGCGAGCACCGCGTCGCGGTCGTCGATGCGCAGGATCACGGCCGCGAGCAGGAGCGGCCCGACGAGGCGGACGAGCGCGCGGACGACCGTGCGGCGCATGCTCAGCGCGGGGCTGCGAGGCAGAGGATCCAGGGGTAAGAGGTCGTCATCCGCAGGACGTCGAAGCGCGGCTCGATGAGCCGGCGGAACGACGTCGGGTTCCAGTGGTTGACGTGATCGCTGTCGTTGCCGAGGCGGAGCACGTTGTTCCCTGCGAGCAGGTTCGACAGCTTGAAGAACGGCTCGTGCGGCACGGAGAGGATGACGCGCCGGGGCGAGAGCCGCTGGATCTCGGCCAGCGCCCGGTCGGGCGTGTCGAGGTGCTCGAGCACCTCGGCGCAGATCACGAGGTCGAAGCCGGGCGAGGTCTCGCAGAGATCGCCGAGATCGTAAGCGCTCCCGACGCGCGCCTGGATCCGGGGGAAGAGCCGCTGCAGCCGCTCGATATCGGCGGGGCTGAGGTCCACGCCGGTGAACTGCTTCTCGGGGAACTTCTCGGAGAGGTAGCCGGAGAGGAACCCCTCCCCGACGCCGACCTCGAGCACCCGCTCGACCGGATTCGCCTCGATGAAGAGGTCGTGGATCGCGGACGCGAAGCGCTGGATGAGCTTCCGCTTGAGCGCCCCTGCTTTTCTGTATTTGACGGTCTCGAAGCGGCCGAAGTAAGCGTCAGAGATCACTCGAACTCCTCGCGGACGGGCGGGTCGTCGGTCAGGTGTCGCTGCTGCATCTGGAAGGTGAGGAACTCGCCGATGAACCCCATCGAGAAGAACTGGATGCCGAGGAGGATCATCAGCACGCCGAGGAGGAGCAGCGGGCGATCGCCGATCTTGTGCCCGAGGAACCAGAGCAGGGTCAGGTACACGTTGATGGTCACCCCGATCGCCGCGAACACGAGGCCGATGAGGCCGAAGAGGTGCATCGGCTTCTTCGAGTAGCGGGTCAGGAACATGACGCTGAGGAGGTCGAAGAAGCCGCGCAGGATGCGCTCCAGGCCGTAGCGGGAGCTGCCGTACTTGCGGGCGTGGTGGCGCACCGGGATCTCGGCGACGCGGAAGCCCTGCCACGCGGCGAGCGCCGGGATGAACCGGAAGAGATCGCCGTAGATCGGGATGGTGCGCAGCACCTGGCTCCGGTACGCCTTGAAGCCGCAGTTCATGTCGTGGAGCTTCACGCTCGTGACCCAGCGGACCGTCCCGTTGAAGATGCGGGACAGGACGAGGCGGTTCGTGGGGTCGAGCCGGTTGACCTTCCAGCCGACCACCACGTCGAGGCCCTCCTCGACCTTGGCGATGAAGCTCGGCAGATCGGCCGGATCGTCCTGGAGGTCGGCGTCCATGGTGACGACCACGGCGCCCCTCGCCTTGCGGAAGCCGGCCGTCAGCGCCGTCGCCTTGCCGAAGTTCTTCCGCAGCTGGATGCCCTTCACGACCGGGTTCTCCGCGCGGATCCTGGAGATGACATTCCAGGTGTCGTCGGTGCTCCCGTCGTCCACGAAGATGAGCTCGTAGGTGAAGCGCCCTTTCAGGGCCTGATCCACGCGCTGCGCGAGCTCGGCCAGGCTCTCTGCCTCGTTCAGCCCCGGGACGACCACGGAGACCTGCGGCGGCGGCTGGGGGGCCGGCGCGACGGAGGGCGCCATGAGGCTCGGGCGAGGCTCGAAGGCGGAGAGCCCGAACGTCACCCGGTCTTCCGGAGCCTCGTTGGGGGCAGGTGTGGGGGGCTGGTCCACAATCACGGCGGCGGAGGATAGCAGATCGTTCCGGGATCGCGCGGTTCCATGCCGCGGGAGGCGCTGCCGGGGCTCGCGGGGAGAGCAGGACGTGCTGCCGGTTACCGGGAGGGGTGGAAGGGAAGGGCTGCGGAGACCCGGCAGGGGTTCGGGGAAGGGCTGCGGAGGCCCGGCAGGGGTTCGGGCAAGGGCTGCGGAGACCCGCAGGGGTCCGGGCAAGGGCTGCGGAGACCCGGCAGGGGTTCGGGCAAGGGCTGCGGAGAGCCGGCAGGGGTTCAGGCAAGGGCTGCGGAGACCCGGCAGGGGTTCGGGCAAGGGCTACGGAGACCCGGCAGGGGTTCGGGCAAGGGCTGCGGAGACCCGGCAGGGCGAGAGGAAAGCGGCGCCGGATAGCGGCTGCGGGAGGAGGGAAATCCTGCCGTGTGCCTGCCGGCAGGAGGAGCGCGAACCGATGGGCTGGAGCGGAGCCGGAATGTCCGCGCACCCTCGTGCTAAGCTCTCGCGCAGCCGTGCAGAAGCCAGCGCTCGCGCTCCACTACCGACATCGGGCGGATAGCTTCTACCGCGCCGCCCAGGATCTGGAGATCCTTGAGGCGATGGAACACGCGGCCGCCATCGGGCTCCTCGCCGTGCATGGGTGCATCGCCCTGGCCGATGCACTGGTCATGGCCGCCGAGGGGGAACGTCCCCGAGGGGACGACCACGGCCAAGCGGCTCGCCGACTTCGCGATTGGTGCTCCGCGAAGGAGATCGATGCCGGTGGGATCAAGCACTTCGAGTGGCTGCTCGGTCAGAAATCGCACTTCTCGTATGACGAGCGGTATGTCGACGTTCAGGATCTCTTGAAGGCGAAGATGAAGATGGACCAGTTTTTCAAGTGGGCTTTCCAGAGCTTCCCCGAGGTCGCGACGATCGAGGAGACGGACCATGCGTGATCGATTCGAGCTGCGAGCCCAGAACCCCGTGGCGAGCTGCCTGATCCGGCAGCTCATCGTGCCGCGCATCTACATCGACGCCGACTGGCCCGGGATGGCCGACGGCCTCGTGGATGTCCTCGCCATCGATCGTGACGGCAAAGGAGACGCCCACATCGTCCAGATCCGCACGAAGGCGGCGGACGCGCTCGCCCTTGTACCGGGGCTGCTGAAGGCGCGGGCGCCCTTCCGCTGGATCGCCTTCCTTCGAGGCACAGAGGACGAGGCGGCGGCGCTGGCGCTGATCTCCCAGGAGACCTTGTACCCGCCCGACACGGCCGGTCGCGTCGGCGTCATCGACGTCGTCAAGATGGCCGGGGACGATCTCGGCGCAAATGTGCGGACCAAGGCGGAGCGCTTCCCTACGCCGACCTACGATCTCGCGGCATCGTTCTCTGCTTCGCACGAGGCGAAGATCCAGTATCCCGGCTGAGCTCACACATCCATTGGATGTGCCGCGTCCACTCCGGCCACGGCAGCGGACCCAGCGGCCGGGCCCGGTAGCGGACCCGCCGGCCGGCCGCGCGCCGGCCGGCGGACGGGCTCACTCGGGCGCGCTCTCCGGCGCCTCCGGCTCCTCGGCGTCCTCCTCCTCCGCGTCTTCCGCCACCACCTCCTCCTCCGGCGCGGCGGCCGCCGGGGCGCGCTGCGGGCTGCGCTCGAGCAGGGCGAGGAACGGCGCGTGGAGCGCCTCGAGCAGGTCGCGCTGCTTGCCGCTCGGCGTGTGCGCGACGAGCCAGCCGATGTCGTCGTGGATCGCGTTGAACGCCTGCGTGCACGCGACGACCGCCTCCCGGATGCGCTTCGACCGCGCGACCGCGCGCTTCTGGCCGGCGCTGCGGCCGAGGCCCTTCGCGAGCGCCTCGGTCGCCTCCTCGACGCGCTTCAGGTACGGCCCGGCGCCGACCTTCTTCACGTCGGCGGCGAGCGGCGCCTTGCCGGCGACCGAGATTTGGTGCCACCCGTAATCGACCTCGGCGTCGTACGTGTACCGGGTCTGCTCGGTGCCGGCCCCCGCGAGCAGGGCGCCGCGGAGCCGGACGGCCGCGTCGCGGTGCGCCGGGTCCTTGCCCTCGGCCGCCGACGCCAGGAACAGGTGCAGCGCCCGCTGGGCGGCGTCCCATTCGGTGTCGAGCTCGGCGAGCGCCGCGGCCGAGGCGACGCCGAGCGCTTCGTCGAGCGCCCGGATGCCCCAGACCGCGCGCGCCTTCCAGACCACCGGCTTCGGCGCCTCGAGGAGCAAGGCTGTCGGCACCCGGTTCGGGACATCCACCTTGTCGATGGAGACGCTCTTCCACGCGCCCTGCTCGAGATCGCGCGCGAACGCGCTGAACGCCTTGTCCGTGACGAAGCTGTATCCATAGCCTGCCATCGATTCCTCCTTGAACCCTCCCCCCGGGAAACACCGCATCTAACGAGACGCGCGCGCCCCTCCGCAAGCGCGTTCATCCGTGTTGTCCGGTTGGAACCGTGCTCGGGGCGCCACGCGACCATGGGAGAGCGCTCCGCGATGGCCGGCGCGCCGCGCGTCCGGCCGCACGTCCGATGGGGGGGCTCGCAGAAAGGGTGAGCACTCCGGCGGGGCCGCCTCGACGAGAGAGCCGACGGCGGCGCTCCGGACAGGCGCTCGCCCGCGAGGCATCCGCTCATGGAGAACACGACACCGATCCCCCACGCCGCGGAGGCGACGGACGTCACGGCGTCCCTGCCCCCCGCGGCGCTGGCGGCCACCGAGGAGCTCTCCTCGTTGCCGCCATGGAGTAGCGTGGACCCCGGGAAGGAGCGCGACAGCGACGTGAGCGACGCCGGAGAGCCGATCGAGCGGCAGGTGTTCCAGCCGGGTCAGGTCTTCCACCAGGTGGAGATCGTTCGGTTCATCGGCGCCGGGTACTCCGGCGAGGTGTACGAGGCCCGTCACCGGATCACGGGAGCGCGGTGCGCGCTCAAGATCATGCACCTGCGCGACCGGAAGGACGCGAGGAAGGCGGAGCGGAGCCTGGCCGAGGCCCACGGGACGTTCGGTATCCAGCACGCCAACGTCGTCGATGTCTTCGACATCGGGTGCGAGGCCGACGGCACGGCCTGGATGCTCATGGAGTTCCTCGACGGGCCGACGCTGACCACCATCCTGGAGCGCCAGGGGCGGCTCTCGCCGCTCTTCGCGCTGCACGTCGCCCTCGAGGTCGCCTGGGGGCTCGACGCGGCCCACGAGAACCAGATCATCCACCGCGACGTCAAGCCGGACAACATCGCCTTCACGGCCGATGGCTCGGTGAAGGTCGTGGATTTCTCGATCGCGAAGGTCATCCCCTACGAGATGCGGACGACCCAGCGCAACGTGCGCCTCGGGACGTGCGCGTACATGGCGCCCGAGAACCTCGACGGCGCCGAGGCGGACGCGCGCTTCGACGTCTACTCGCTGGGCCTCGTGCTCTGGGAGATGATCGCCGGCCGGCACCCGTTCCACGACGCCTTCCACGACAGGACGCTGCTCGTGCGGCGGCAGTTCTTCACGGATCCGGAGCCGCTGTCGGAGGTGACGGGGCTGCCGGACTACGTCGACGAGGTGATCCGGCGCGCCACCGCGAAGCAGGCGGCGACGCGGTACCTCACGATGGCCGAGATGGCGCAGGCGATGATCGCGCTGCGCTCCCGCCTGGAGAAGGACGAGGCCGAGGGGCGGATCTCGCTCGTCGTGCCGCCCGGCGAGCCGCCGGTCCCGGGCCGGTCGCGGTCCCGCGCCGTCTACCGGCCGCCGGTGACGGGGCCCACGCTCGAGGTGCCGCGGCCGGAGCCGTCCGCCAGGGTCGTGGTGACCTCGCCGGCGCCCGCCCTGGGGCCCGGCGGCACGGTGCCGGTCGATCGCGAGAGCGTCCGCGCCGCGGCATTCGGACCGGGGCCGCGGGAGGCCGAGGGAGACGGTCACGCGCCGGGCAGTGCGGGGAGGACCGCGCGGGGGACCGAGATCATGCGGGCGGCGGATCGCGCGTCGCTCTCCCGCCCGCCGCCGCCGGGGTCGTCGCGGCCCCCGGCGGCGCGGACGACGAGCCCGATGCTCCGGCAGATCGCCGCGGAGCGCGAGCGCGCGGCCGGCGAGCGGGGGGACGGGGCGCACGGCCGGCGCGAGGTGCGCATGGCGCCGTGGGTGCTGATCGCGCTGGTGCTCTCGTCCTCGGTGGCGAGCGCGCTCGCCGTGCGCTGGATCGCCCCGGCGGTGGTGCAGCAAGGCGGCGCTGCGCCTGCGGTGGAGGGCGGCGCGGCGCTGGCGGGAGCGGCGGCGCCGCGGCCGGACGAGGCGCCGCCGTCGGGGCCGGCGGAGGTCGGCGCGACGGGGGCGAGCGGCTCTGGGGAGGCAACCTCGCTCGGTGCCGTACCAGACGCCGTG
>NZ_JEMA01000684.1 GCF_001589285.1 Sorangium cellulosum
CGCGAGCGCCCGCAGCGGCCGCCCATGTCCGAGCCGCGGGCGCCGGCGCCTCAGAGCGTCACGGAGGTGATGCCGCCGAAGAAGCGGCAGAAGAGCCCGCTCGACGAGGACGCCGACACGCTGCACTACCAGACGAACCCGGCCCATGAGAGCAGCGGAGCGAGCCTCGACGCGCCCCGGCCCGCGGCCGGCGCCCCGGCGCCGGCGGCGAGCCCGCAGGGGATCGTCATCCCGTGGGCGGGGCAGGACATGGTCGTCAACGTGCACGTCAAGCTGGACGGCCCGCTCGTGACGGTCCCGGCCGCGGCGCCGGCCGCGCCGGCCCTCGCCGCGCCTGTCGCGCCGGAGCCGACAGGGCCGAGCGGCCTCGTCGCGGGGCTCGCGATCGCCCTGCTCTCCATCGCCGCCTCGATGGCCACGGCCATCCTGTTCACGGTGGGCGGGCCGGACCGCGCCGCGGCCGGGGCAGGCGCCGCGGCGGACCGGGCCTCGCAGAGCGTCGCGTCCCTCGCCACCTACGCCGTGCCGATCATCGTCACCGTCCTCGTCCTCTCCGCGTTCACCATGGGCCACATCCTGGGGAGGGGCCGGGCGCGGGGCGACGGCGGCGCGCGGTGAGGCGGGTGACGCGCGGGTCGTGACCTCGGGTGGACAGATGCGCCCGGCGCGCGCAAGGATTTGATGGCACCATGGGAATGAAAGTCCGATGATCGCGGATCCTGCGCCGACGCTGAACCACCTGGCGGGACAGTGGCTGGGACCATTCCAGCTCGTTCAGCTGCTCGGGATCGGCGCGATGGGCGCCGTGTACCTCGCCAGGGACAGCGTCCTCCAGCGCGACGTCGCCGTGAAGCTGATCGCGAAGGGGAGCGCGGACACCGATCCCGAGCGGCGCGACCGCTTCCTGCGCGAGGCGCGCGCGGCGGCGCGCCTCCTCCACCCGAACGTTGTGCAGATCTTCCAGGTCGGCGAGGACGAGGACGTCCGCTACATCGCCATGGAGTACGTCCACGGCCTGACCATGGCCCAGGCGGCCAAGCAGCACGGCGGCCGCCTGCCGGAGCAGTTCGGGATCGAGAAGATGCGCGAGGCCGCGGCGGCGCTGGAGCTCGCGGCGTCGTTCGGCATCTCCCACCGCGACGTCAAGCCCGCGAACCTCCTGCTCAACGCGTCGGGGACGCTGAAGATCGCCGACTTCGGCCTGGCGTCCCACCCGGGGAGCGGCCCGCTCGGGAGCAGCGCCTCCGCCCGCACGCTGGAGGGGACGCCCTTCTACATGAGCCCGGAGCAGTGGACCGGGCAGGAGATCGCGCCCCCGTCCGACATCTACAGCCTCGGCTGCACCTTCTATCACCTGCTCGTGGGCAGGACGCCGTACTCGGCGAGGGACCTCGCCGGCTGCTTCCACGCGCACTGCCACGCCCCCGTCCCGGATCCGAAGCTGTCGATGCCGGACATCGATCCGCTCCTCGCGGAGCTCCTCCGCCGCTGCATGTCGAAGCGGCCCCAGGAGCGGCCGTCCGCCGCCCACATCGTGGCGTTCCTCGAGGACATGCTCATGCTCCGGCGCAGCAGCGTCCGGCCGCGGGAGCTGCCGGAGGCGCACCGACCGAGCCTGGGCTCCTCCACGATGGATCTCTCCGACACGCGGATAAGCCACGTCTCGCTGCCGACCAAGAGCGCGTCCGCCACGCCGACAGGCACGATCCTGGTGAACAGCTCGACCGCGATCGGGCATTTCACCGGCCAGTACAGCTACCGCAACCACTTCGGGCTGACCGGGTATCCGTTCAGCGACATCCGGCAGCCGAGCTTCTTCTGGGACGCGGGCCCGTATGCCTGGGTCCTCCGGACGCTGGCGTCGCAGATCGTGGCCGGGCAGCGCCCGGCGATCCTCGTGGGCGAGCCGGGGAGCGGCCGGACGTTCGTGTGCGAGATGATCAAGAACAAGGTGCCTCGCATCCAGGTCTCCTCGATCGAGCCGCAGCTCCTCTTCGGGACGCGGCCGCTCGTGGCGCTGTGCCGGCAGCTCGGGGTGGGGAACGTGTTGCCCACCATGACCCAGCAGGAGCTCCTCGACACGTTCCTCGGGCAGGTGCTCCAGCGCGCCGGGCTGGACGCGATCGCCGTCCTCGTCGTCGACGGCGTCGATCCGGACGATCACGATCTCCTGATGGAGCTCCATGACATCCTGCGCACCGCCCCGCCGGGCAGGCTGTCGATGATCCTGGTGGGCGCCCCCGATCTCCCGGCGACCCTCGCGTCGAACGGCGTGCCGCGCGAGCTCTACTCGGGCGCGCAGTCTCTCCTGCTCCCCGGCATGACGCAGCAGGAGATGATCGAGTACATCGACTTCAGGATGCGCTCGGTCGGGGGGAGCGGGCGGGGGATCAACCTCGACATCGCGTCACAGCAGCTCCTGCACGCGAGGAGCAGCGGCAGCCCGAAGCTCATCAACATCTTCTGCCACAACGCGCTGACGATCGCCGCGATCCAGGGCGAGAGCGAGGTGAGCCTTTCATCCGTCCGCCTCGGGATGAAGAGCAAGAGCTATCTCACCGCCGAGGCGGCCATGGCCCTGATCCGCGGCTGAGCCGCGCCCCTGCGCCAGCCCGTCTGTCGGGCGGGCTCATGATGGATCGCTGCGGCGTGCCCTACGACGACGAGCGCGTGTCTCTGGAGAGCTGGGTCCAGCCGGGCACCCAGGAGCGCTTCCTGCAGTGTACGCAGCTCGGGCAGCTCCCCGTGCTGCACGACGGGAAGTTCACCGCCTGCCCGTCGCAGGCGATCAACCGCTACCTGGCGCGCAAGCTGAAGCTCGACGGCGACACGCCCGAGGAGGCCGCGCGCATCGACGAGGTCGTCGAGACGGCGTCCGAGCTGCTCATGGACTTGGTCGCGGCGATCTTCGCTCTCCCATGCACTGCAAAGTAGATGAGCTTCGTCCTCGTCCTCCGGTGATCGCGCGGACTCTACAGCTGCTCGCCTCCATGTCCAACCGACGATCCCGCTCTCCTGCAGAGCGGCTGGACGAGAGGAGCTGAGCCGCGGCAGCGAACCGCCAGGACGCCAAGGGCGCCAGGAAACCAGGGGAACAGGGGAGATACCGCGCGACGGCCCCTTCCCATCTCCTCTTGCCGGCCCTGGCGGCGTTTCTGCTGATCCGGGGGAGCTTCCCGCGGCAGCGCTAGCTGTCGTTTCCTGCTGCCGAGGGCGCGCTCTGCGGAGCGGCGGGGGCGCGGTTGACCATCGAGGCGAGCACCTGCTCGTCCGTCATCGGCGCGCGGGGGACCTTCAACGCGCGTCCGATGCGTGCTCTCGAGTGCTTGTCGTTGACGACACACCTGCCGCGCGTGTAGGCGCTCAGCCGGTCGCGCGCGTCCTGCTTGCGGCACGCCCCGAACGATTTCCGGATCAGCGCGAGCCCGGCGCGGAAGCATTTCTCGCGGTCCCCGACGAGATCCTCGTGCGACCACCCCTCCCGGGTCTTGCCGGCGCCGACGCGCACCTGGAGCAGGCAGGAGTCGACCCCCGAGCCGCGCGAGAGCTTGCCGAGGCCGAGATCGACGTCGCGCCGGTAGCCGCTCTCGTAATACGCGATCGACAGGAGCAGCGCCATCGTCTCTGCTCGCCCGCGCGGGCCGCCGAAGAGCGGCTTCGACTCGGGATCATACGCCACCTTCGCCGCCGCGCTCGCGATCTCGTGATAGCGCGCGCGGCCCGCCTCGGGCGTCTCGATCGCGTCCTTGATTAGGCTCGTTCCGGGCGGGGCCCATGTGACCATGATGCCGACAGCCCACGCGATGAGTGCATCCATGGCATATGGAAGGTCCCGGTCTCTCCCTGCGTCAAGCGATTCAGACAGCTTGACTGGATTATCGTCGTGCATTGTGCGATTGTGCGCACGCTCTGCTTGCATTATAACGTCCTCGTCAAACTGCCAATCGTGCGGACGGTAGTACGCGGTGCGCAATTATTTTCGCGCTCGATTCCGCACTTGAGTCGTCTCGCGCGCTCTCCGCGAGGGATCGCACATGGATTCGTTGCCTCGGAGCGCCCGGGACGACTCGCCCTCATCGAGCCCGGAGCGGCGGTGCGCTGCGCGCTCCGGGGCGGGCGGGCTGGCTGCCCCGGCGCCGCGCTCGTCACGCCTTGTCGGCGGCGTCTTCTTCGGAGGTCGCGCGCGTGTCCTCGAGCCGGTCCACCTCGCGCAGCTCGGGGAACAGCCACCCCCAGAGCAGCACGACGGCCATCGTCCCAAGGCCGCCGAGGATCACGGTGGGGACCGTCCCGACGAGCCTCGCGAGGGTGCCTGACTCGAGCTCTCCGAGCTCGTTCGAGGCGCCGACGAACACCATGTTCACGGCGCTCACGCGGCCGCGCATCTCGGGAGGGGTGGCGAGCTGCTCCAGGGTCATTCGCACGACGACGCTGACCATGTCGGTGGCGCCGATCACGGTGAGCGCGATGAGCGAGAGCGGGAAGCTGCGCGAGAGCCCGAACACGACCGTGGCGAGCCCGAACAGCCCGACGCAGAAGAGCATCTTCCGCCCGGCGCGGCGCCGGATCGGCCGGAACGCGAGGACCACGGCCATGAGCCCCGCCCCGGCGGCGGGCGCGGCGCGCAGCACGCCGAACCCCTGCGGGCCGACGTGCAGCACGTCGGTCGCGTAGATGGGCAGCAGGGCGACCGCGCCGCCCAGGAAGACCGCCACGAAATCGAGCGAGATGGATGCGAGGAGGATCTTCTTCCGGTAGACGTAGCGCAGCCCCGCGAGCGCCGTGGCGAGCGACGGCGGTCGCTTCTCCATGCGGCCGGTGCGCGCCCGCACGGCCAGGAGGCTGGCGCACGCCGCGGCGAGCGCGAGGCTCGCGGCCATGTAGACGGGCGCGGGCGCTCGCCAGGCGCCGTAGAGCAGCCCGCCCAGGCTCGGCCCGCCGATCGCCCCGACCTGCCAGAGCGTCGACTGCCACGTCGCCGCGTTCTGGAAGTGCGCCGCCGGCACGAGCGCGGGCAGGAGCGACGCGCCCGCCGGCCCCTGGAAGGCGCGCACCGTGCCGAGGAGCGCGAGGACGGCATAGATGGCCGACAGATCCGGGGCCGGCGAGCGCGCGAGGAGGAAGAGCGCCAGCGCGGCGAGCGACGAGGTGAAGTAGCAGATGGCGAGGATCCCGCGCCGGTCGAAGCGATCGGCCGTGTGCCCCGCGGCGAGGGACAGCCCCGCGATCGGCAGGAACTGCGCGAGCCCCACGTAGCCGAGCGCGAGCGGATCGCGCGTGAGGTCGTAGACCTGGAACCCCACAGCGACCGACTGCATCTGGTACGCCATCGTGGCGAGCAGGCGGGCCGCTGCGTAGACGCGAAAGTCGCGGGACTGGAAGGCGGCGATGGGCGATGACGGTTCCAGAGCGCTGGGGGCGTTGGCCATGAACAGGTCCGCGCGCCGTTCATGGCGCATTCCAGCGCGGGCTGCCAGGGACGCAGTTCCACCGGGTGTGTTTGAAACCAGTGGGACTGTTTCGATCCATGGGAAGCGCGTTTCGCGGCGAACGGTGCTTCAGCGCCGTGACGCTCGCGCGGCCCCGCGCAGAATGCTGGCGCGCCGGCCTGCTCCTATGGTAAGCGGCGGCCCCACATGATGCCCCCTGGAAGCGATACAACTCCGAGACGAGCGCGCGATCTCGCCGAGCAGGCGCGGCGCGCCTGGACGATGTTCGGAGCCCGCTCCCGCCGCGGGCGTGACGGCCGGCGCGACGATGACGACGATGACGACGATCTGCCGCGGCCGAGCGCGATCGTGACGCTGTTCCCGCTGCTGGGACTCGGCGCCTTGCCGTTCCCCGCCTGATCCGCGCCCGGCGCGGGCGGAGCTCGCGTCTCCGCTCCTGTCGGTTCCTCTCTTCCTCTCTGTTCCTCGGCTCAGGGGACCGGCGTCACCGCGAGCGCCCCGTCGCTCCACCGCACGACCCGGTCCGCCGTCGCGACCTTCGCCCAGCCGAACTCCCGGAGCAGCTCCGCCGGCGTGCACGGCTCCGGCCGATCGCGCAGGCCGACGCAGCACGCGAGCGCTCCGCAGAGCGCCTCCGCGCTCCGGGTGAGCGCCGCCCCGCGCGCCGACCCGTGCGTCTTCGCGAGCTTGCCGCCGCGCTCTTCCAGGAGGAGCAGGTGGTGCCTGTAGACAGGCGCAGGCAGCCCGAGCAGCGCCTGGAGCGCCGCCTGCGTCGCGGTGCTCGGCGCGATGTCGCGCCCCCGGACGACGCGCGTGACGCCCGCCGCGCCGTCGTCGACCACCACCGCGAGCTGGTACGAGAACGCGCCGTCGCGCCGGCGCACAACGGGGTCGCCCATCGCGAGCGCCGGATCCTGCGAGAGGTCGAGCCCGCCCTCGTCCACGGGCCGGAACACGCCGTCGGGCAGCCGCGCCCGGATCGGCTCGACGCTCGCGCGCCACCCGCCGGGCGGCAGCGCGCGGCCGCGCGCGCGGTTGTCGTACGCCCAGCCGCCGTCGGGCGCGCGCCTGCCGATCGCGCGCACCTCCTCGCGCGTCGCGGCGCAGGGGTACAGCGCGCCGAGCGCCTCCAGCCTGTCCATGGCCGCCTCGTGGTGCGCCCGCCGGGCGTGCTGCTCGACGCGCTCGTCGAAGTCGAGCCCCAGCCACGCGAGATCCTCCTCGATGGCGCGCGCGAACTCGGGCCGGCAGCGGTCGGGGTCGAGGTCCTCCAGCCGCAGGACGAGCCGCGTGCCGCGCGACCGCGCGTCGAGCCAGCAGAGCAGCGCCGCGGCGATCGTGCCGAGGTGGGCAGGCCCCGTCGTCGAGGGCGCGAACCGGCACACCTCGGTCATCGCGCCCCCTGCCGCCGTCGCCGCGGGCCGGGGAGCCGCCGCGGCCCGCGCCCAGGGCGCGCGGCCTCCGGGCCCGTCACGCCGCGCCCCGCCTCAGAGGAAGCGCGCGATGCGCGCCCGCACGCGCGGCTCACCGAGCACCGCCATGACCTCGGTCAGGTCGGGGCTGTTGCGCGTCCCGCAGACGGCGACCCGGAGCAGCATCGAGACGTCGCCGACATGGCCCTTGAACGCCTCGGGAGAGGCCTTGTACTGCTTCACCTCGCCGGCGTAGCCGGCGGCCACCGCGACCTGCCGGATCTTCTCGAACCACGCCTCCTTCGCGTCGGCCGGATCGAAGGTGTCGAGCATCTGCCGGAGCAGCGGCTTGCGGTCGCCCTCCGGGACGTTCTCGGGGAAATCGAACGTCTCGACGCGGCCGTAGAGCTCGTCGAAGAAGAAGAAGAGCTGGGGGCGCAGGTCGGGCCACGTGACGATGCGCTTGTTCGACTTCTTGCCGCCTCGCTCGATGCCGAGCGCGCGCTTCGTGTACTCCGGATCTCGCTCCATCAGCGCGGCGAGCTCGGCGTCGTACGCCCTCGCCCAGTCGAGGCCCTGGGCGTAGACGTCCTCGGCGCTCATCCGGCTCACGACCGCCTGGCTGACGCTCTTCAGCTTGACCAGGTCGCTCAGGGCGCCGCCGGGGGCGAGCTTGTTCAGCTTGAGGGGGAAGGCGGTATAGGGCTTGTCGGCGTTCGCCTTGCGCCAATCCTCGAACGCGGAGTTGGCGATGTTGAGCAGGTACTCGATCGTGGCCGTCTCCGGGACGCCGATCTCCCGGTAATACTCGATGTTCGCCTCCGGGTCCTTGCGCTTGCTCAGCTTGCGCCGCGCGTCCGAGACCCTCGTCTCGCCCGTCTCCGGGTCCGCCTCCTCGACGCGATCGAGCTTCTGGATCGGCGGGACGTGGGCGTACTCGACCGGCCTGAACCCGAGCACGCGGAAGAGCTGCAGGTGGAGAGGCATCGACGAGATCCACTCGTCGCCGCGGATGACGTGCGTCGTCCGCATCAGGTGATCGTCGACGGCGTGGGCGAAGTGGTAGGTCGGGATGCCGTCCGACTTGAGGAGGATGGTGTCGAGATCGTTGACGGGCATCGAGATGACGCCCTTCACGCCGTCCTTCCACTCGACCCGGCCAGAGACGTCGTCCGGGGCGCGCAGCCGGAGCACGAACGGGGTGCCGCCCGCGAGCGCCTCCTTCACCCGGGCGAGCGGCGCGTCGCGCCACTTCGCCCAGCGGCCGTAGTAACCGGTCTTGATCGCGACCGCCCTCTGGTCCTGTACGCCCTTCTCCTGGAGCGCCTTCTGCTCCTGGACGGCCTTCTTCTGGAGCGCTTCCTGCTCCTGCCGGATGGCGTCGAGCTCCTCGACCGTGCAGAAGCAGGGATAGGCGAAGCCGCGGCGGATGAGGTCGATCGCGTAATCCCTGTAGATGGCGACCCGCTCCGTCTGGACATAAGGGCCGTAGTCGCCCTGCTGAACGAACTCGCCCCGCCCCGCTCCTCCCTCCTTTGCCGGCGCGCGGAGCACGCCCTCGTGAGGGGAGAGGTCATAGCGCGCGAGCGAGTCGACGATGGTGTCGATCGCGCCGGGGATGGCGCGCTTCACGTCGGTGTCCTCGATGCGGAGGAAGAAGACGCCCTCGCTCTGGACGGCGAGCCGCTTGTTGATGAGCGACACGAAGACGCCGCCGATGTGCATGAACCCGGTGGGGCTCGGCGCGAACCGGGTGACCATCGCGCCCTTGGGCAGCGCGCGCCGGGGATAGCGCGCCTCGTACTCCTCGGGCCGCCTGGCCGACGCGGCGGCGTCGCCGAACAGGAGGCGCACGAGCTCGTCGCGGTCCTCTCCGGGGCCCGGTTCGCGGACGGTGACGGGAAGAAGCGTCGTCTCGGTCGAGGCCTGCTTGTCCATGAGGGCGCGTCGCTCCTGGTCTGACATCGGGCGGGGGCGCAGCCATTGCACGCCCGCCCGGCCTTGTCAATCATGGCCTCGGGCGCGCGCCGCGCTCACGCCGCGCTGACGCCGGGCCGCGCTACTGCGGTGTCTTCTCGCCGATGAGCCAATACGTCTTCATCGCGCCCTTGCCCTTGATCGCCACGAGGCCTCGCTCCTCGAGGACGAAGTCCCGATCGAGCAGGGCATAGCTCGCCTCGCTCACCTGGATGCGCCCCGGCTCTCCGCTCGACTCCATGCGGCTCGCCACGTTCACCGCGTCGCCCCAGAGGTCGTAGCTGAACTTCTTCTTGCCGATCACGCCGGCGATGACAGGCCCGGTGTTGATGCCGATCCTGAGCCGGAAGGGCTCGCCGTTATCGGCCAGGAACCGGCGCACGGTGTCCGTCATCGCGAGGGCCATCTGCGCGATCGCCCGCGCGTGGTCGGGGCGCTGCACAGGCAGCCCGCCGACGACCATGTAGGCGTCTCCGATGGTCTTGATCTTCTCCAGGCCGTGCTGCTCGGCGAGCTGATCGAACGAGGAGAACATCCGGTTGAGCAGGCCGACGAGCTCCGTCGGGTTGAGCCGGGCGGCGAGCGGGGTGAAGCTCGCGATGTCCGCGAAGAGGATTGTCACCTCCTCGAAGTGCTCGGCGATGAGCCGCTCGTGCTCCTTGAGCTGCTCGGCGATCGACCTCGGCAGGATGTTGAGGAGGAGCCGGTCCGAGCGCGCGTGGGCCTGCTCCGCCGCCGCCTTCGCCTGCTCGAGCGCCGCCTTCTGCTGGCTCTGCCGGCGGGCGTTCACCTCGAGCGCGGTGAGCATGCCGTTGATCGATCCGGTGAGGCGCGACAGCTCGTCGTTCCCCGGCATCGCGACCCGCGCGGAGAGGTCGCCGACGCCGCCGATCGCCGTGACCTCCCTGCTGAGGCGGGCGAGCCTGTAGAGGACCAGCTTCTCGAGGAGCAGCAGCGTGACGCCGCCGAAGACAAGGCCGACGAGCACCGTCACGAGGACGAGATACCGCAGCGTGTCGTTGCCCATCCTGAGGATCGCCCTGTCGTTGTCGACGCGCACGATCAGCGCCGGATGGCCGTCGAGGTCGTCGAGGACGGTATAGCCGGCGATCCGGTCCTGGCTGAGGGGCCTGACGACCGTGGGGTCGCGGCCCTCCAGGGCGGCGCGCGCCTCGCGGAAGTCGGCGGGCAGGTCGGGGTCGTCGAGGCGGCGCACGGCGAGCGAGAGGCCGGCCGGCTCGGCGAGCCGCTGGATCTCGGCGTCGGTCAGGAAGCGACCGAACGTGACGGTGCCGGCGACCGGCCCGCGGCCGGCGCTGCCGACGCTCGGCTGGGAGCAGAGGAGCATCGGCCCGTCCGGCAGGAGGACGATGCCGCCGCGGACGGCGCTGGTCGGCGCGTCCCGGGCGAACAGGAGATCGCCGATGCGGAGGCGCTCCGCGACGCCCCGCGGGACCGGCGCCCAGCGCTTCGTGCCGTGATCGTACCCCGTGCTGTACACGGGGGTTCCGTCCGCGTCCGCGAAGATGGCGAGGTCGATCCGGGTGATGTCGAAGAGCTCGGCGACGAGGTTGGAGCGGACGAAGTCCTGATTGCCGTCCTGCACGAACGCGTACGCGTCGTCCCACTGGCTCCAGTCGGTCCAGCGGGCGTTGAAGTCGCGGCTGGCCTGCTGGAAGAGGTTGAGCGCGACCTGCGCGGTGCGGCGCGTGTCCTGGGCTTCGGCGGCCATCGAGTTGGCGAGGAGCGCCCGCGAGGAAACGCCGTACAGGGCAAAGCTGAGCCCGAGCAGCGTGGCGGTGATCGCCAGCAGCGTCTTCGCGCGCAGCGAGAGCAGGGCGTCGAGGGCGGGCTTGAGCGTCAGCGACGGCGAGCCTATCGGAACGCGGCACGGCGCGGAAGCGCCGGAGCGGGCTGGGCCGGCGGCGGAGAGGCCGCGCGCGGGGCGGGGGAGGGGGAGAGGGATGGCGACGCGGTGCAGGATGGGCCGTGGCAGGGCCGGCGCTCGCTGGACGGGCCGACGTGAGCCTGGAGGCGAGACGGCGTGTCGACCGGGAGTGGGGAGGTGCCGAGTTCCAGACGTGTGTCGATGACGTTGCCGTCGGTCGCGCTGGACAGCGCCGTGTCCGGTCGCTTCCTCGGAAATTCAGGCTTATCGTAATGGATGAAACTCGGCTGGCCTGGGCATTACGTGGTCGTGATGCAGATCGCCACGATATCTCACGCTGCCCACGTGGCTTCCTTGGACCGCTCTCGCGAGACCAGATAGAATCCTGTCAATGCACACGCCCGGACGGCTGCTCCTGGTTCCCGCGCTCCTGCTCACGCCCGCCGCGTGCGCCAACGGCACCGACGATCTGCTGCCCGGGTACGAGGAGCAGGCCGGCGGAGGCGGAAGCAACGGCCGTGGAGAGGGCGGCGCTGGAGGGAGGGACGCGTCGGCGAGCTCGAGCGCGAGCGCGAGCTCGAGTTCCAGCTCGAGCGTGAGCTCCGCCGGAGCCGGCGGCTCCGGGAGCGAGGGTGGTGAGGACGGGAGCGGCGAAGGCCTTGGCGGCGAGGGAGCGGTGGCCGAATGCGACCATGCGGCGCCGAACACCTGCGCTGGCGCAGAGAATATCGGTTCGGTATCAGGCGACGAGGGCTCCGATTCGTGGACGGTGACTGGCACCACGTCGAAATGGTTTAAGGTGTATGTCGTCGACGACGAACAGTTCTTGTTTACCAGCACCGAGAGCTTCAGGGCCACGCTCACCTCCCCGCCGGGGATGAACTTCGATCTGATCGTCTATCAAGGGGAGCTCGAAGTTGATGCGCCGGACTGCTTCGCGTCCGGTGTGAGGGGGCAAGGCACGCCTGAGTCGTTCACGGCCATCTGGGATGACCGGGGGGGGCCGTCTGACGACCTGTGGTTCGTCATCGAGGTGCGGCACGTCGATGGGACCGCGTGCGGCGAGGATGCGAGATGGGAACTGGAGGTTAAGGGCAATATCGACTGATCAGCCGTTGCCATGGCACCCCGCCCGCTTGGTGTTCGATGGACTTGAGCTACGAGCTCGTCGTGAGGTGGAGACGCCGCATGCGGTTCCGGAGCTCCGCAAAGAGCTTGTCCGAGCCGGTGCGCCACAAACAGGACGCTCCTCGATGTCGCTACGCCGCGCTCAGGGTGACATCCGCGCCATTATCACGCTGAAGTTGTCCATCATCAGCGGCGGGTCCACCAGGTCCAGCGCGCCGTCGCTCAGGCCCGCCACGACGATCTCGCGCGTCTCCGGATGAATCGCCGCGGCGGTCGCCGCCTGGGCGGCCGCGCCGCTGCCGTAGCGATGACTCCACCGATGTGTCCCCGCAGCGTCGAACTTGGCGACGAACCAATCGGCGTCATTTGCGCTCAGCTCCCCGCCGCCGAAATCGACCTTCCCGAGAAAGCTACCGGTGAAGACGAGCTCACCTTCGTTGTCGAGCGCCACGCCCTGAACCGGTAAGATCCAGTTCTGCTTGTTCGCGTCTCCTAGCCGTTTCGACCACGAGTGGGTGCCGGTCGCGGAGAGGCGGACCACGAACAGGTCGTCATCGTCTGCGCCGGTCGTCTCGCGCATCACGTCCACCGAGCTCGTGCCATGGAACGTGACCCTGCCGGAGAAGAGCCCGACAATGCCAGCGTTGCCCGCAGCGTCGACGCCGACGCCGCCGATCTCGAACGTGCTGCCGTCTCGATGGTGGAAATACGTATTCCAGAGCAGCGCTCCCTTCGGATCGTACTGAGCCACCCAGCCAGACTTCTCCATGTTGTCGGAATGACGGGTATGGCCAGCGCCGAAGTCGACCGAGGTCACGAACGTGCCGGCGACGACGGCACGTCCCATCGCATCCACCCCGACGCCTTTTCCGTATTGACCGCCCGGGGTGGAGCCCTCGCTATCCCCGATTTGGACGCTGTAGACGTGGCCGCCGTCCTCACCGCTCAATCGCACCAGGAAGCCGTCCCTGTCCGAGGTCTCGAGCGTCGAGCCGCCGAAGTCCACCGCCCCGTTGAAGCTCCCCGTAATGACGGCGTCACCGTCCGGCGCCACGGCCATGTCCCACGGCGTGATCTCGCTCTCCAAGCCGCCGAACTGCTTGCTCCACACGTACCCGCCGTCCGCGTCGAGCTTGGCGACCAGCAGGTCGCTGCGACCGCTGGCCGGGAGATCGTCGCCGCCGAGGTCCACGGTCCCGGCGTACTTGGCCGCGAACAGCACGTTGCTCTCCGCGTCCAGCGCCACCACGGCATGGCTCTCCCCCGGGAGCGGCACCCCCCGGCTGTACACATGGTTGCCCTCGCCGTCGAACACGGCGAGGAAAGCGCCACCGTGAGGATGCTCCGGTAAGACTGTCATGGCATCCGGGCCGAAGTTGATCTCGCCTCGATAGATGCCCGCCATCGCGATGCGATCTCCCTTCGGGCTGATCGCCACTGACGTTGCAAACCGATCGGCTCCAGCGCTGGACATCCTGGCCCACAGGACGTCGCTGCAGCCCACGCCGTCGCAGTCCTCATCGCCCCTCTCGTTGCAGTCCTCCTCCCCCGGGAGCACCTGCTCCTCGCACGCGCCCCACGTCCTGTCCCCGTCGCAGGTCTGCGTGCCGGGCGCGCAGAGGCCGACGCCCTCGGTCTCGCTCTCGCCCTCGTAACACGGCCGCGTGTCGCCCCGCTCGCAAGGCGCTGCGTCGCCGCCCCCGGCCCCGCCGGAGCCGGGGGCCGCGGCGTCGGTGAACTCGTCGAGGCCGAGCAGCGTGCCGCAGCCGGAGACGAGCAGCGCCGTCATGGCGATGGATGGGATGGAGGGGAGAGGACGACGCAGGAGAGGCACGCGGGAACCGTAGCCGATGCCGCCCCCTCCAGCCCAGAGGGCTCGTCGATCATCGCGCGTCAGGCACCGCGCGCTGCACCGGGCCCTTCCGGAGGGCCGCCGGTCGCCCGCGACGCGGTGCCTCGGTGGTCGGCCCGCCACGTCAGCTCGCGCTGATCGGGATCTGACGGGGCTTGAGCGCGGCGCTCTTCGGCAGGTGAATCCGCAGGACGCCGGCCTGGAGCTCCGCGGAGATCTTGTCCGAGTCGATGCCCTGCGGGACCACGAAGCTCCGACGAAAATCAGGCAGGTTGTCCGCGCTCCGCTCGCGCTCGGCCGCATCGGTGCGCCGGCCCTCGAAGCTCAGCTCGCCCTTCTCCAGCCGGATCGCCAGGTGATCCTGCGTCACCCCCGGGAGATCCGCCACGACCAGGAGCTCCTCGGCATTCTCGTAGATGTCGACCGCCGGGGGCACCGCAGGGCGCTGCTGGATCTTCTCAGGGTTATTCTCAGCACGGTTGGTCAAATTGCGATCGGTGCTCATCTTCATCGCTCCTTCCTCGGTACGTTCCTCGGTACAGTCCAGATCCGCTTCTCGCGGTATCGCTACCCTTCTCTTCTCTCCTTCGACTCCGTCGAACCTCCGGATCCCTCAGCGAGCGGTCACCGCGATCTGCCGCGGCTGCGCCTCGGCGGCCTTGCTCAGCGTGAGCGTCAGCACGCCGTTCTTGAGGACCGCAGAGGTCTTCTCGGGGTCGACCTTGCTCGGCAGCGTGAAGCTCCGGCTGAAGCGCACCGCGCCCCGCTCCTTGCGGTGAACGAGGTAACCCTCCGGCGCGTCCGACTTGCGCTCGCCGCTCACGGTCAGGACGTCCTGGTTCAGCGAGATCTGGACATCCTTCTCCGTCAGCCCAGGGAGATCGGCCTTGACCACAAGGGCGCTGCCCGTGTCGTACAGGTGAATCCGCGGGCCCGGCGTGTACCGGGGCGACTGGTCGAACTCGCCGCGGAGCGACGCGCGCGGGGCGTCATAGTCCTCGAACACCCGGTCCATGCGCCGGCGAAGCTCATCCATCATGGCGAACGTGCGATCGAAATCCGTGTAACGGTTCAGCATGGCGACTCCTCCGTGACCCCCGCGCGCGGCGCGCGCCGGGGCCTCGCCCACGGCGCCGTCACCCTGCTCGCGACGGCCGATTTGTTGTAGCGTTACGGGACCTTGGCTCCAGGAGCCGGTCTCTTCGCACCGCCCAATCTTTGCACGGCGCCCGGAGTGTCAAGAGCCGGGCCAGCCGCCCTGCCCCGTGACAGACGGGCCGGAAACAGCACCGGAATGCCGCCAAGGAAGCCCCGGCGACCTCATCCGGAGAACCCCCGAGGACTCCTCGAGAGCCCCCAGGGAGAGAGCCTCCAGGGATACCCCCGGCCGCCAGAGCGCCCAACGAGCTCTACAACGGCGCCCGCCGGATGGTACGATCCACGTTGAACAACCCTGGGATAAGTTGCCGAAAAATGGTACAAACCATGGACATGAAGAACCGCCCGTCCTTCTCCCGCCGCTCGTGGCCCGCCCGCCTCCTCTCGGCCGCCTCCGCCGCAGCGCTGTCGCTGGCGCTGATCTCGGGGGCTGCGCTGGCGCTGCCGTCCGAGGGCGACCGGGCGCCGAACGCGCGCCTCGAGGACGCCGACGGCCGCGAGCTCCAGCTCAAGGCCCTCCGGGGCAAGCCGATCCTCATCGTGTACGAGGACAAGGACTCGGCGACGCAGAACCAGGCGTTCAAGGACGCGCTCGCCAAGCTCGCGAAGGGCGACCGCTACCGCAAGACCATCGCCCTCGCGGCGGTCGCCGACGTGAGCTCGTACGACTTCTGGCCGGTGAAGGGGTTCGTGAAGGACGCCATCCGCGAGGAGTCGAGGAAGGTCGGCGCGACCATCTACTGCGACTGGGACGGCGCCTTCCGCACGGCCTACCGGCTCCGCCGCGGCATCAGCAACGTCATCCTCGTCGGCAAGAACGGCCAGGTGCTCTTCGCGGCCGAGGGCAAGCTCAAGCCTGAGGCGCAGAGGAAGCTGCTCGAGCTGCTCCGCAAGGAAGTCGAGGGCTGACCGCGGCGCGCGCGGGC
>NZ_JEMA01000685.1 GCF_001589285.1 Sorangium cellulosum
CGATGGCAGAGGGCGCGGCGCGCCCGCGTCGGCGCCCGCGTCTGCGGCGGCGCCGGCGAGCGTACGGGCGCCCGCATCTCAGGCTCCCGCGAGGCGAACGGCGGACGGCCCCGCTCCACGTCCGGCGGGCCACGTTGCCGTGCCCCCTACCGCGCCGGCCGGAGTAAGCTCCGCGCCCGCAGGGACGCAGCCGCCGGAGCGCAGCGCGGGCCCGAGTCCCCTGCCACCGGAGGTGTTCTGAGATGAAGGCGAGAGCGAGGAGGGCCCGCGCCGCGGGCTGGCTGGTGCTTGTCGTGGGCGCGGTGGCCGCGGCGCCGGCGGCGCGCGCGCAGGGAGCGTCGCCGGTGGTGCAGGCAGCGGGCACGAGCGCGCAGGCAACGGGCGCAAGCCCGCAGGAAGGGACGGCGGGAGCGCAGGCGAGCGCCGAGGTGGCGCAGAGGTCCCGCGACGCCGACGCGGCGTTCGCGCGGGGCAAGGAGCTGTACCGGCTGGGGAAGCTCGACGCCGCCCACGAGGAGTACCGGAAGGCCTGGTCGCTGAAGCAGAGCTACGACATCGCGGCGAACCTCGCCAACACCGAGCTCCAGCGCGGGATGAAGGTCGAGGCGGCCGAGCACCTCGCGTTCTGCCTGCGGAGCTTCCCGGCGACCGGCAACCCCACGCAGCACGAGCAGGTGCGGGCGCAGTTCCGCGCCGTGCGCAAGGAGGTGGGGTCGATCGTCGTCAAGGCGAACGTGGACGGGGCCGAGGTCTCCTTCAACGGGACCGCGGTGGGGCGCACGCCGTTTCCGCACGAGGTGTTCGTGAAGCCGGGGACGGTCGCGGTGGAGGCGCGGCTGGCGGGGCACGAGCCGGCGCGCGTGACGCTGGAGGTCCCCGCCGGCGAGACGTACACTGCGGATCTCGCGCTGCTGCCGCAGGAGCGGCCCGCGCCGCCTGCGCCGCCCTCGTTGCCGCCGCGCGCCGAGGCCCCGGCGCCCTCGCCGAGCGACGGGGCGGACACGGGCGGGCCGCGGCCGGAGGTGCTGATCGCGGGCGGGGCGGTCGCCGGCGTGGGCGTTGTCGCCGGAGTGATCCTGACGGTGCTCGCCGTCGGGCGGGACGGCGACGCGGACGCGCAGCGGGAGGCGCTCGTGCGCGAGGGCGGAGCGACGGCGTGCGCGGTGGACTCGCCGCGGTGCGTGGCGCTGCGCGACACGCTGGAGGGCGCGGCGGACCTCAAGAACGCCGTGCTGTGGACGTTCGTTGGCGCCGGGGCCGTGGGGCTCGCTACCGGGGCGTACGCGCTCTGGGGCGGCGGCGCGCCGCGGCCGGCGGTCGCGGCGGCGCCGGTCGTGACGGCGCACGGCGGCGCGCTCGTGATCCGGGGGGCGTGGTGAAGGGCGAAGCGAGGCGTGAGGAGGATCGACGCATGCGTCACTGGCGCGGGCTGATGGGCATCACGGCGGTCGTCGCCGGGGCGGCGATGGTGCCCGGCACGGGGTGCGTGTTCGGCGTGGATTACAGCGACTGCGCGGAGTACCCGGGCGCGGCGTGCGGCGGCGGCTCGGGCGGGAGCGGAGGAGAGGAGCCGCCGGATCCATGCGAGGCGGACCCGCGGGAAGACCCGGGGGCCGTGAGCGAAGCGTGCGGTGTGTTCGCGCAGGCGGGGGCGGCGGAAGGAGGAGAGGGGACGCGGCAAAGGCCGTACGGGTCGCTGCAGGAGGCGATCGAGAGGGCGGCGGCGGAAGGGAAGCGCGTGTACGCGTGCGCGGAGGGGGAGGCGGCGTTCTCGGAGAGCGTGAAGGTGGAGGCGGGGCTGGAGGTGATCGGGAGCTTCGCGTGTGCGGGGTGGACGCTGCAGGAGGGGAAGAAGAGCGCGATCGCGGGGCCGGCGGACCAGGTGGCGCTGACGATCGGAGAGGGCGCGGCCGGAGCGCGGGTGGAAGGGTTCGCGATCCGGGCGGCGGACGCGAAGCAGGCCGGAGGGTCGTCGATCGGGGTGGTGGTGGCAGCCGTGGAGGCGGAGCTCGCGGAGATGACAGTGACCGCGGGCCACGGGATGGACGGGGCGCGAGGGACGACGCCGGGCGAGGCGCCGGCGGCGGGAGCGAGCGCGGAGGCCGGGAGCGCGTCGAACGCGTGCGTGGCGGACAACGCGGTGCTGGGCGGGGCCGGCGGGGTGACGAGCTGCGAGGACGGCGAGACGGCCGGCGGAAGCGGCGGACTGGGCGGGATCACGGAGACGGACGAAGGCAACGGGCAGGTGGGAGCGGATGGAGGGCCGGTGCCGGAGGAGAATCCGGAGAGCTACGGGCTCGGCGGGCGTGGACAGACGGATGCGGCGGGAACCTGCCGGCGCGGTGAAGACGGCGCCCCAGGAGCTGCCGGTCCCGCCGGCACCGGTGGAACCGGCGCGACGCTGGCGCTCACCGGGTTGAGCGGCGGCGATGGCGCTGCAGGCTCGACTGGCGGCCGGGGTCAAGGCGGAGGTGGAGGCGGCGGAGCGAAGGCGGGGATGTTCTGCCCGGTCGGCCAGGACATCGTCGCCGGCGTCGGCGCGAGCGGCGGAGGCGGCGGGGCCGGAGGCTGCGGAGGCAAGGGAGGCGGCGGAGGGCAGGCGGGTGGATCGAGCGTGGGGATCGTGAGCCTGGGCAATCGCTTGAAGCTGACCGGGATGACGATCGCGGTGGGCAAGGCGGGCAACGGAGGCGCCGGGGCGGCGGGGCAAAATGGAGCCACAGGCGGCAGTGGCGCGACCGGCGGGGCTGCATCATCGACCCCGCCCAGCAAAGCTGGCTGCGATGGCGGAAAGGGTGGCGCGGGCGGTCCCGGTGGCGCCGGCGGTGGCGGGCGAGGGGGCTATGCCCTAGGCCTTGCATATGCGGAGGCGCCCAGCGAAGCGCCGGCGGTGCAGTTCGCCGCCGGCACGCCCGGCACCGGCGGCGACGCCGGCCCCGGAGGAGCGCTGGAACACGCCGGAGCACCGGGGGGCGAAGGGAGCTGCTGGGACTTCGCGATGCAGTCTCCGTGTGGAGGCTGAAGCGATGAAGTCCCCAAAAGAGACGCGGGCCCGGCTGCGCCCGTGGGTCGATCCGGTGTGGAGCGCGATCACGCCGGAGGCGCGGAAGGAGCAGCTTGTGCGGCTCACCCGGGCGCAGGCGCGCGGCGCGCTGTTGCTTCGGATAGCGCGAGGCACGGAGGTGCGGGCGGAGCTCGCGAAGATGGCGGCGCGGACGAAGGCGCTGGAGGCCACAGAGCGAGAGGTCAGCGAGGCGTGGGTGAGCGTGGTGCTGGTGGAGGGCGCGGGCGAGAGGCGCAGGTCGCGGCTCGGCACGGTGGTGTTCGTGCTGGCGGTCGTGTGCGGCGCGGCGCTCGCGATCCTGCGGCTGCGCGGGTGAAGCGACGTAGCGGAGCAGCGGCGTAGCGAAGCCGCGACGTAACGACGGCCGCGCGTGGCGCGGCCTCACCAACCAGGGAAACGCGCGCCGCGATGCGCGGCGCGCCTTTGGCTCGGCTCGTCTCATCGACGGGCATGCGAGGAGGACGATCGTGTATCCACAGCTCGCCATCGAGGCGGCGGCGCAGTCGGACGTGGGGCGGCGGCGGAGCCGGAACGAGGACAGCTTCGCGGCGCTGCCGTACCTGGGGCTGTTCATGGTGGCCGATGGCCTGGGCGGCAACGCGGCGGGAGACGTCGCGTCGCGGATGGCCATCGAGGTGGTCAAGAGCTGCTTCGAAGTGGACGAGGATCTCGAGGAGACATGGCCGTACGGCGCGGGGAGCGCGCACGACCGGGACGAGGTGCGGCTGGTGCTGAGCGTGCGGCGGGCGAACCGGGCGATCTACGAGGCGAGCCAGCGGCAGGACGAGATGCGCGGGATGGCGACGACCTTCGCGGGCGTGCTGCTCGGGGCGGGGATGGCGTACATCGCGCACGTGGGCGACTCGCGCGTCTACCGGCTGCGCGAGGGGAAGCTGGAGCGGCTGACGCAGGACCACACGCTGCTGGAGGAGCTCCTGCGGGACGGCGGCGGCTCGCTGGCAGCGCTGGAGGCGCTGAGCGACCGGGCGAACGCGGTGACGAGGGCGCTGGGGTGCGACGAGAGCGTGGCGATCGAGTCGCGGGTGGAGGCGACGGCGCCGGGGGATGTGTTCCTGGTGTGCTCGGACGGGCTGTGGGGCCCGGTGCCCGAGGAGCGCATCGCGGGCGTGCTGCGGGCGCACGGGGAGCTGAGCCTAGCGGCGGGCTTGCTGGTCGACCTCGCGAACGAGCACGGGGGGCCGGACAACGTGACGTGCGTGCTGGCGCGGCTGGGAGGCGGGTAACGTGCGCGGCGCTGACGTGCGCGGCGGCGACGTGCTGCGGCTGGAGCTGTCGCTCGGGTGCGGCGAGATGCTTCGCGTCGAGCGGGTGGTGATCCGCGAGGCGGTGTCGTCGCTCTTCACGGTGGAGGTGGAGGCGTCGTCGCCGGAGCCGTGCGTCGACCTCGGCGCGATCGCGGGGCAGCCAGCGGCGCTGCGGATCGAGGCTGGCGAGGGGGGCGGTCTGCACGGCGAGCGGGTGTGGTCGGGCGTGTGCCGCCACGCGCGGCAGGTGCACGCGCTCGAGCTGCGCGGCGGAGAGCTCGGCGTCTCGACGTACGCGCTGACGATCGTGCCGGCGCTGTGGCGGATGGCGCTGCGCACCGATCACCGGATCTACCAGCACCAGTCGGTGCCCGAGATCGGGAGCGCGATGCTCGACGCGTGGGGCATCGACGCGGCGTGGCGGATCGACGCGGCCGAGCACCCGCGGCTCGCGTACAAGGTGCAGTACGGCGAGACGGACCTCGATTTCTTCCATCGCCTGCTGGAGGAGGCGGGGATCGCGTATGCGCTGCTCGACGACGGGGAGCGCTCGCGGCTGGTGCTGGCCGACGCGCTGCGCCAGAGCGCGCCGCGCCGGGAGGGGCCGCTCGCGTACGTCGACCAGCCGCTGGATGTGCGCGCGCACGCCTGGGTGACGCGCGTCGCGGTGGAGCAGCACGCACGCGCTGGCGCGATAGCGGTGCGCGATCACGATTTCGTGCGCCCGGCGTGGGCGCTGGTCGGGCAGGCGCGGAGCGCGGGCTACACCGACGCGCGCCCCGAGCGGTACCGCTACCAGCCGGGCGCGTGTGTCGTCGAGCGCGACGGCGCCGCCTCGCACGACGACCGCTATGCGGCGAGGCTCGCGGCGCGGGCGCTGGAAGCCGAGCATACGGGAGCGTGCTCGATTTCGTTTCGTACCAACGCGCTCGACGTGCGGCCCGGCACGGTCGTTGCGGTCGAGGGGCACCCGCGGCCGGAGCTCGACCCGCGCGTGGGGCTGCTGGTGACGTCGCTGTGGATCGAAGGAAGCGTCCGGGGTAGTTGGTCGGTGAGCGGGACGGCGGTGCGGGCGTCGGCGCCGTACCGGCCGGCGCAGCGGACGCCGAGGCCGCTCGTGCACGGGATGCAGAGCGGCGTGGTGGTCGGCCCGCCCGGCGACGAGATCCACACCGACGCCCACGGCCGGGTGCGGGTGCAGTTTCCGTGGGACCGGCTTGGCGGGCACGACGAGCACAGCTCGTGCTGGCTGCGCGTGTGCCAGGGCTGGGCGGGCGCGGGCTACGGGCTCTTCGCGCTGCCGCGCGTCGGGCAGGAGGTGTTGGTCGCCTTCCTGGAGGGCGACCCCGACCAGCCGGTCGTCGTGGGGCGCCTCTCCAATGCGCTCAATCCAGTGCCGCTGAAGCTGCCCGAGGAGCGGACACAGAGTCTCTGGCGCAGCGCGTCGACGCCGGGCGGTGAGGGATTCAACGAGCTGCGTTTCGAGGATCGGAAGGGAGCGGAGCTGGTGTCGCTGCGGGCCGAGCGGCAGCTGCGCACCGAGGTGGGGCGCGACGAGGCGCTGGTGGTGCGGGGGAGTCGTGCAAAGAGCGTCGGCGGGAACGAGAGCGTGCGCACGGAAGGGCGTGCGGTGGCGTATGTGGGCAAGGACGCACATGTCACCGTGGAGGGCGAGCTGCGCGAGCGGGTCGGCGGTACGCGGTCGCTGACGGCGGACGGCGACCGGCACGAGCGGGTCGGCGGGATCGCGGCGCTGGAGGCGGGCGGCACGATCCATCTGAAGGCCGGCGGGGCGATCGTGATCGAGGCGGGCGACGTGACGCTCCGGGGGCCGGGGGGCTTCATCCGGATCGACGCGAGCGGCGTGTCGATCGACGGCGGTGCGGTGAAGATCCAGCAGGGCGGCGCACCCGGCGGGGCGCTGGTAGCGCGGCCGGCGCTGCCGCTTTTGCCGGCAGGTGTTCCGATGCGGGCGGATCCTGTGCGGCTGCCGCTGCTCAGCTTCGCCGGCGGCTTGCCGCCGATGCAGGCCGGGGGCCTCGGCGGCGGAGGTGGGCCGCTCACGCCGGAGGAGGGGGCGGCGTGCGGCTTCATCTGCCGGTGTAAGGAAGAGAAGCTGCGGCAGCGATGCGTGACCCAGCACATCCGGGCGCTCGAGGACGCGTCGGCGCACACGAGCCCGCTCAAGGCCGAGGTGCCTTACGACATGAGCAAGCGGCCGCCGGAGCCCATCATGAGCAAGAACGACCCGCGGCGAGCCACGCGGAGCAGTCCGGCGGGGAGCAGGATCCCGGACGTGGTCGTGGTCAAGGACGGCACGAAGCCGCCCACGCGCGACAACATCAAGGAGGTGATCGAGATCAAGTTCCCTCCGGATAAGTTCGAGGATGAGCAACGAGCGGAATACGAGAAGATTGCAGGAGATGCTCCGCTGGAAGAACTCGGTCCCGAACGTTGCGGCTGTCCGCGTACGAAGAAGCCGCAGGCGCAGGAGATCACCGCCGGTGACGTGGCGGAAGTGGCGGCGCTGACGCTGCTCGTGATCGCGCTGGTGCTGGACGACGCCGTGCCAGGGGGGCAGGCCGATGATGTGGCGATTCCGCCCGCGGTTGCCCGGATCCTCGGCAAGCTCGCGCCGCTTCTCGGCGGTCCTGTGGTTGTTCCATGACGGATGAGGAGATCATGTCGGACGAGACGAACGAGATGACGGAGGTGCTGGATGAGCACCTGATGGTGAAGGACGACGAGGGGCGCCCGGTCCTGCAAGTCGCGCTCCTGGCAACCGTGTACTTCGAGGACGCCTACAAGCGGGAAGTGCGCGAGGCGGTGGTCTCGTGCTGCGAAGACTACTTCCGGCGCTGTGGCCATCGCCTCCGCTGGGCGCTTCACCCCGAGAAGCGGTTGATGGACCCGTATGGGAAAGGAAAAGGCTCGTACCCTCGGGCGTGGCTCTTGGGGTTTGGTGAAGACGACAGCTTTTCGCTCATCTACCATGGCGCGGTGCACGACCGGGGCGCGAGTGCGTTCTATGCGAGCGCGTTAGGGCTGCCTCGACGACCGTTCGTGGAGCTCGGGTTCTTTCGGATGGCATTCCCGTTGCTCTGGTTTGCGGATTCGTCGGAGTCATTTCCGGAGGTGATGCTCGAGATGTGCCGCAAGCTGAAGCCGGTGAGCGGCTACGGCGGCATCGGCGTGGTCGAATCGCCGGATACGTCGATTAGCAGCCGGTATGGACAAGTTGTGTATCGCTGGTCTCAGCGTTTTGCTGGGTTGGAGGCAGACTACCCTACAAGCCATTCCATTTGGCTGCTCGAGGGAAGGGATGGCAAGGAGGGCATCAAGGGAGTGAATTGGCTCACGGTGTTGGCGGACCGATGGGTCGAGGAGATGGGGGGGCTGGACAAGCTCGAGTCTGATCTGAACGCGCTGGATCCCCGGTTCAGCATCCGTCGGTTTGCGGGAGGGATCATGATCCAGGCGGGGCCGCGTCCGCAGCTTGGCGACGCGGAGCGCAATGTGTGGCCGGAGCTTTACGTCAAGCTGTCGAAATATCTGAAGCCGATCCGGATCACGAGACACCGGCCATTCCAATACGGTGGTATCGGCCCGCGCTTCGATCTGGAGCGCAGCCAAGCGTGGCTTCGGCGCTTCGACGACCGCTGAGTGTGAAGGAGAGAGCGAGATGAGGAGCACGGGCAAGTCGTCTTCGAGCCGCATGAGCGCAACGCGACCCCCCACGGAAGGACGCACCCCTCCCAGCCCGCGCGGAGCGCGGGCTATGGGAGGGGCCGGCGGCGCGCAGGCGCGAAGCGCCGAGCACCGACGGGGGGTGGGCATCGTTCTCTTCTGCTGCATTCTCTCGGCTTGGTCCTGCGGGGACGATGAAGCCTGCCCGCACAGCCCCGGCGGCGAGAAGCCGCCGGATCCTTGCGAGGCGGATCCGCGGGAGGACCCGGGCGCTGTCAGCGATGCGTGCGGTGTGTTCGCGCAGGCCGAACCGGACGACGTGACGTGCGTGCTGGCGCGGCTCGGAGGCGGGTGACGTGAAGCCCCGTTCTATTCGCCGGGACCCGATCCGTGTGGCTGCCCGCGTCAGAAGACGGGGCGGCGCCGCTCGTGGCAGACAGGCTCACGGGTTGTAGCGGCGGCCGGTGAGGTAGCTCGCGACGGCCAGCTCCACGGGGCGGAACAGGGGGGTGGGCAGGGCGTCGAGCGGGTACCAGCCCCAGCCGGCGATCTTGTGGGGCTCGCGCTCCTCCGGCTCGCCCTCGAACTCGTCGGCGAGGAGCTGGATGTCCACGTAGTGCTTGCCGTAGGCGACGATGTTGCTGAGGCACAGGAAGGAGAGCCTCGTGACGACAAGGCCGCTCTCCTCGCGCACCTCGCGGATCGCGCAGTCCTCGAACGACTCGCCGAGCTCGAGGTGGCCCCCGCACCAGGAGTAGCTGCCGTCGCCGTGGCTTCCGCGCCGCCGCGCGAGCAGCACGCGGCCGTCGCGCACCAGCATGACGCCCACGCCCACCTGCGGCCGCTCCGCGGCGCTCCCTCCGACGATCGCTCCTCCCACAGGACACCTCCCGCGCGGCGGAACAAGCGCGCGCGAGAGCGCCCTCTACCACGGCGGCGCCGCGCGGATCTGCCGCCCGCCCCGCGCGGCGGCGCCGCGCCCCGCGCGGCGCCGCCGCTCGCCCGGGCGCAAGGGCCGGATCCGATTGACTTCTCAGTGAACGCGCGTACCGTGCCAGTCCCTATGGATGCGACCTTGCCGTGGGAGCTGAACCCCGCCCTCGACCAGAGCCGGCTCCTCCTCCTGGCGCAGACCGCGTTCGACGTCCGCAACAAGGCGTTCAGCGAGGCGAACCGCGAAGAGGGGGATACGAGCTGGGGAATCGGCTGCAAGGCGCACGAGCGGTTCGGTCACGCCCTCTGCCGGCTCTCGGAGAGCGGCAACCACCCCTGGCTCACTGTCTACCGCGACGGGCTGTACCTGATGCCGCACATCGAGGGGGTCGCGGTGCGCGTGTACCGCGGCCCCGCCGACAAGCCCTCTCAGCGGCACCTCGAGGCCGCCCGCAGCGAGCACAATCGCCGCTCGGAGCCGCGCCAGATGGCGTTCTCGTTCATGGGGCAGGAGATCGAGCCGGACGGCCCGTGGTTCTGGATGATGGCGATCGAGACGGACGTCGAGGGGCGCGCGCTCCGCGCCGTGTTCTTCCAGGCCAACGAGGCCGGCGGCACCCGGAACGCGTGGGAGGCCCCTGTCGAGCGCCTCGCCGACGCGCCGGCGCACGCGTCGACGCCCGCGCCGGCGCCCGAGCCCAGGGACAAGCCCGCTCGCCCGCCTCGACCGCGCGCGGCCCCGGGCGCTCCGGGGAAAGGCACGCTCGCGTCGCGCGAAGGACGACCGCTGTTCCAGGCGCAGACCGTGCCCCTGCCGCTCCTGTCCCAGCCGAGCTGACGGCCGCCGACGGCGGGCGGATCAGGCAGATCCTGGCGGGAAAGGGGGGTCTGAGGGGGAGCAGACGTCACACAGGCATTCCCATCGCCCGGCAGAGCGCGTTGAACTCCTCCGTGAAGCGCCCGTCCTCGCCGCGCAGCACGAGCGGCGGCTCGTCGCGGGGCGGCGCCGCCTCTGCGGCGCGGCGCAGCGCATAGACCGAGAACAGCGCCGTCTTGCCCTCCTTCGGGACGACATCGCGCCACGCCTCGAGCGCGAGCCCCGCGGCCGCCGCGGCGGCCTCGACCCGCCCCCGCTGCCGCGCCGCCGCGCAGGCCACGAACGGCGCGCCGGGCGCGAGCANCCGCCGCGCAGGCCACGAACGGCGCGCCGGGCGCGAGCAGCCGCGCCGCCGTGAGGCAGTAGTCCTCCACGCCGCCGCGGTGCTCGAAGCGGCACGGCCCGCGCTGGAGATGAGGGGACTCGATGCCCGTGCCGACAGGCAGGTACGGCGGCGTGCCCGTCACGAGATCCGCGGGCCCCAGCCCCTCGAGCGGCGCCGGCTCGCGCAGGTCCCCCCACCGCACCTCGCAGCGCGCGTCGAGGCCGTTCCACCCGACCGAGCGCCGCGCCATCGCCGCGCTCACCTCCTGCGCCTCCACGCCCGCGCAGCGCGCGTCCGGGAAGCGCCACGCGGTGAACAGCAGCACCGTGCCGATGCCGCACCCGAGGTCGACCGCGCGGCGCGGGGGCGCGTGCGCGACCCGCTCCGCCGCGAACCACGCTGTCACGAGGTCGTCGGCCGACCAGCGGTGGCCGTCGAGCCGCTGGAGGATGCGGAAGTCGCCCGAGAGGTAGCAGAGGTCCTCGCCGGGGCCGGGCCACACCTCCGGGCGATCCGGCGGCGTCGCGGGCCGCGGCCCGGGGGCGACCCAGCCAGGCGGCCGGCGCGCGGGCCGCACGACCCCGCCGCCCGGCGCGGGGGACTGCTGGACGTCGAGCGGCACGGCAGGCGGAGCGATCATCGGACCCCATGTACCACGCCGCCGCGGCGTCAGGGATCCCTGCACGCCTCGAGGAACTCGGGGTCATCACAGAAGAGGCACGGGGTGGTCTCGCAGTCGAGCGCAGGACACGACTCGGGGCACTCCGGGTCGTCCGGGTCGCAGTTGATGATCTGCCAGGTGAGCGAGCTCATGTCCTCCGGATCGGCCGGGCAGTAACACTGGTTGAAGGCGTGCGACGCCATCATCGTGACGGTGTGGCACTCCCGATCCGGCGTCACCCCGTCGGTCGGGAGACTCGCCGTATCGAGGTCCCACGGGAGCGTGAAGGAGCGCTGTCCGCCGGCGATCGTCCCCGCCCCGACGACCGACCTCGGGGGCTGGAGCCTTCGATACGGGCTCCCGCCGAGGCTGCGCCTGCCGTAATCGATGTAGAGGGCGACCCACACGGGATCGCCGTTGTCCTCGGACAGCACCGACGCGGTGAAAGCCCTGCCGAAGCTCGGATCGACCATGTGGATGGGGATGTGCTGCGGCGGGAAGATCGCGCTGAGCACCGGCGCGCTCTTCGAGGGGTGATCGTACTCCGGCGGCGAGATCACGAGGCAGCCCGAGGCCGACGCGGCGAGCGCCGCCGCCGCGAGCGAGCGCGCGAGGGCGGCGACGAAGCGCGGGCGCGCCGCGAGGGCGGCGGCGCGGACAGGGGGATGGCAGGGGGGAGCGATCATGGTGGCGCGGTGCGGGGGGCCGAGGGACGCGGGCCCGAGCCCGGACGCCGGAACTGTATCCGCTCGGGCGGCGCGCGGTGCATCTAGCTGCATTTGGACGGCCTCGGCGGAAGCGGCGCGCGGCGCGCGGTGCGCGGCGTCGAGGACGCGCGGCACCGTCGCGCCGCGAGGTCACTTGCGCGTGCCGGCCGGCGCGCTGTCCAGCCCGTAGACGACCTTCACCTGCGTGCTGAACTGCACCTCGCCGGGCGCGACGGGGGTGCCCGCGTCGCCGTAGGCAGCGGAGGCCATGGACATGCGGGCGTGGACGGGGCCCGAGTCGACGATCTCGCTGATCGCGACGACGCGGCCCAGCGCGACGCCCTGGAGCCTGGCGAGCGCCTCGGCGCGCGCCCGCGCGTCCGCGATCGCCTTCTCGCGCGCCTGCGCCTCGAGCGGGTCGGTCTTGTCGAGGTCGAACGAGACGCCCCACACGTTGTTCGCGCCGGCGGAGGTGACGGCGTCGAGCACCGCCCCGACCTGGTCGAGGTTGCGGATGACGGCCGTCGCCGTGTTGCTCACCCGGTAGAAGTGCGCCGGCGGAGCCGGTTGGGGCGGCGCGAGGTCGGGCGGCGGCGGGGCCTTCGCCGCGGGCGGCGGCGTCGGCTTGGGCCCGCGCGTGGCG
>NZ_JEMA01000686.1 GCF_001589285.1 Sorangium cellulosum
CATCAGCGCCCCGCGGGCCGGATCCTCGGCCGCCAGCGCCTCCCGGGCCGCGCCGACGAAGTCGCAGGCCCGCTCGAGCAGCTCCGAGGCGCCCGCGTGATCGCCGGCCGCCACGAGCAGCGCGGCGCCGCGGGCGCGCTGCCCGATCGCGGCGAGCTCGGCCGCGCGCCGTCGCAGGTCCTCGTGCGCCACCCCGACGTCGGCCGTCCAGCCGTCAGTGCGCGGCGATGCGCGCGCGGCCGACCACGGAGAGATCGAAGCGCACCTCGCCGAGGTCGATCCCCGAGGCGCTGAACGGCACCTGCCGGGTGCGGTGCACGGCCAGCGTCGCGATCGCCGGCAGGGGACCGAGCGTCGAGGGGTCGAGCAAGGAGCCCGGGATCACGCCCCGCCCCGTGTCCTTGAAGGCGCACCGCACGGCCGCGCCGCGCGTGGAGGTGACGTCGACGTAGATGACGTCCCGCGACCGGCCGTCCTCGGCGCCCTCGTCGGCGCGCCACTGCACGACGGCGCCGACCCCGGCGTCGAGCTCGACGCCGTCGGCCAGGTCGGCGTCGCCGACCCGCACCTCTTCAGGGCCCGCGGGCGCGTCGGCCTCGAAGGAGAACCTGTCGAGCAGGCCCGACCCGGAGCTCTCGAAGACGTACCTCGCTGGCGCCGGCAGATCGCTCGTCGCGTCGCGCGACGTGTAGAACACGCCGAAGACCAGATCGCCGACGTCGGGGAATGCGCGGGCAGCGAGCGGCATTGCCGCGCTGTCGGTCTTCATCGTCACGTCGCCCGCGTCGAGGAGCTCGATCGGCCCGAGCGAGCTCAGGCTGCTCGTCGCCGTCTCGTCGTCGGCGGGGGAGAGGACCATGCAGCTGCCGGCGGACGGAAGGTCGAAGGGCGAGCCGACCACCCGCTCCGCGAGCTCGGAATCGGCCGCGGACGAGAGGCGCATGAACTTCGCCGAGACGTTGGTGACCGACCCCGATCTCTCGACGGCGGCGCTCGGCAGCGCCGCCTCATCGAGCTCGACGGCCGAGGTGGTCCAGGCGTCGTCGCGGCTCAGGTTGATCGCGCGCTCGACGCGCACGACCCCCTGGGTGACCACCCCGCTGGCGTCGGCCGCGTCGTCGCCCGCGACAGGGGCCGAGCAGCCGACGAGAGCCGCACCGGCGAGGACGAGGCATGCGATGGAGAGGGCGCCGTTGGGACGCATAGATCCGAGTCTAAGGCGGGTCCTCCGGGCGGGCAAGCGCCTGTGCGACCCACAGAAAATGCAAGAAAATCCGCTAGCTTGCGGTCTGGCCGGCGGCGGTTACGGCCACGTCAGAAGGTGACGGTGAGACCGCCGCCCGGAACGACGGTCGCCTGGTCGATCGCCACGGGAACACCGGCGATCTCGCCCTCGGCGTGGTGGTAGGTCGCTGTGGCCTCCACGGCGACATGCACATGGCGGAACCCACCGCGCACGCCCAGCACGAACCCGACCCGGAGGTGCTGTCCCGACGCGTCGACGAGGGGTCCCGGCGCGGCGGCCCCGGCGGCGGGCAGCCGCACCTGGCCGCCGAGGAGGTCGAGCCCGAGCCGCGGGCCGAACCAGAGCGCGTAGAGGTCGGCGTCCGACCGGAAGCCGAGCAGGACAGGAACGTCGATCCCCGCGCCGAGGACGTCGCTTCCTTCTGACCCCGGTCCGCCCGCGAAGAGCGCGGCGGCGCCGAGCCCGACCGACAGGGCCGCCTCGCCGATCGGGAAGGCATGCCGCCCGTCGAGCCGGAGGGCGCGCCCCGTGTATGTCAGCCCCGCCTCGTTGTCGCCCTCGATCCCGACGCGGGCGCTGGCCCAGGGCGCCACGCCGGGCGCCACGGCGATCTCGGAGAGCTTCCGCCGGGCGGCGCCCTCCGCCGCCGCCGGGTCGCCGGGGCTCGCGTCCGGCGGGGCGGTCGTCGCGCCGGCGACGACCATCTCGCCGGACAGGCCTCCGCCGAAGCTCACGGTGCCAGGACGGAGCGCGTGGGCCGGGTGCAGCAGCGGGCCGCCGCCGTGGCAGCCCGCGCACGCGCTCGCGAGGAGCCATGCGGCCCAGCGCCGGATCACGGCGCGACCCGGGCGCCGCATCGAACCGACGGGGCCAGCGGAGACATGGCGAGCGCGGCCCGGCTGGCGACGCGATGCGGATCGAGAGGGGGCGCTACTTGCGGAAGCGCGAGGGGTAGTCGTTGGCAGCGGCCCGCTTCTGCAGATCGGCATCGTCGGGGTGCAGCTTGATCGCGCGCGCGATGAGGGCCTCCTCGGTCTCCACGATTTGCGGGTTGGGCAGGCAGCACTCGACCGGGCACACGGCCTGGCACGCTTCGTGGTCATAGAAGCCGACGCATTCCGTGCAGAGCTCCGGATCGATCACGTAGATCTCATCGCCCTCGCTGATGGCTTCATTCGGGCATTCGGGCTCGCAGGCGCCGCAGTTGATGCAGTCTTCGGTGATGTAAGTCGCCATGACCTTCGCTTCATTCTCCGGGGTCCAACCCCGGTCCGCTCGTTTGTAGAGGCCTGACCGCAGGGTGTCAATTCGGGCGGAAGCGGGCGCCGGTTCTGCGCGCCAGAGCCGCGCGTATGCTTGCGCGCGGGCGCCCCCGCCAGTACTAAGCGGCCCTCCTCGATGCTTCGCCTCCCCGGGCCCGCCCAACTGCTCGTCCTCCTCGGCGTTTCCTGCCTGCTCGCCGGCTGCGGCCCGCAGATCGGCGATGAGTGCACCACGTCGCTCGACTGTGTGCAGCAAGAGCAGGCGCTCTTCTGCGACACCACCCAGCCGGGCGGCTACTGCACGATCTTCAACTGCGAGCCGAACGGCTGCTCCGGCAGCAGCGTCTGCGTCGCGTTCAACCCGGTGCTGGACCAGGCGTGCGGCGCGCTCGAGAACGCCCGCTGGCCGCGCTTCGAGCGGACCTTCTGCATGGCCACGTGCGACGAGGACGACGACTGCCGCGGCGGCTACGCCTGCGTCCCGCTCCGCGATGTCCGGGAGGCGGCGGCGATCGCGCCGGGCGAGCGCAACGCCGTGATCGTCGACACGGAGCCGGAGGGCTGGAAGGCGTGCCTGCCGCTGCCGTCCTCCTCGCCGAGCGCGCCCGGCGAGCCGTCGGGCGACGCCGAGAGCACCCCCGGGATCTGCGGGCCCGCCACCGAGCAGCCCGCGTGGACTCCTTATACGCCGGGGTCTTCTGGCTCGGGCGGGGCAGGCGGCGAGGGCGGCGCGGCGGGTGAGGG
>NZ_JEMA01000687.1 GCF_001589285.1 Sorangium cellulosum
CCCGCCGTCGGCGGCCCCGGCGCCGTCGCTGCCCCCGGCGCCGCCGCTGCCTCCGGTGCCTGTCGCCGATGTCGTGCTGGTCGCCGACGTCGTGCTGGCCGAGGAGGTGAGGGGCGCATAGCCCCTGACGCACTCCTGGTTGACGAGGCCCTCCGCGTTCTTGCAGCACTCCTCGGGGGCCGCCGCGGCGCCGTTCACCAGGCAGTACGGGAACTGGTGGCAGCCGTCCGCATCCTTCACGATCCCCTGCTCGGGATCGAGGTTGTCGTTGCAGACAGGCGTGGTGCCGTCCTCTGCGCGGCACGCGGCGCTCTGCAGCGCGAGCGGCGCGAGCGCGAGGAGGAGCAGGCTGGCCATCCGGAGGGGGAGCGTACGCATCGGCTGCTTCCTATTGCTTGATGGTGAAGTTGATCGGAACGTTCACCACGACGCATCCGCTCTGCGGCGGAGGCAGTGATTTGCCGCGGAAACGTCCCAGGACGCAAGACGCAATCTCGCCCGAGCCTACCGTGTCGTTGAGGATCGAGGCGCTGCACACCGCGCCTGTCGAGGCGACCTGCACGCTCACCGTCAGCTTGCCGGAGACCTCCGAGGTGCGCAGCGCGCGGTTATAACAACCCTGCGCCGAGCGAGCGAGCCCGAGGACGGCGGAGTCGAGCGCGGGCGAGCTCGCGCCGTCGCCGCACTTGCCGGAGCAGGGCGACTTGCCCGTCGTGGCCGGGCCCTGGCCCGACGCGACCTTGCCGGCGTCCGCGCCGGCGTCCTCGACCTCGTCGACGGGCGGCGGCGGCGGGGGCGCGAACAGCGGCGGAGGATCCGCCGGCTTGCTCGCGACGGGCACGGACGGCGCCGGGGTCGGCGCGTCCGGCTCGGGGCTCATCTTCCAGTAAAGCAGGCCGGCCATGAGCGCGGCGAGGACGACCATGCCTGCGATGTAGATACCTGAGTTGCCGGATTTTCCGGGGATCTGCTGAGATGACGGGGGCATCGATGCGGACACGTGAGAAGTCCTCCCGGAGAGGCGCGCGAGGTCCGGCCGTTTCGGCGGGGCCGTCGGGCGCCGGAGCCGAGACGCACGTGCGTCCGGCGGGGGGCGAGTCTACAAGGGCCGACAGGGAAGCGCGCCAGGAAACTGGATGCGCCGGGGATGAACGCGGCGGGGCCGCGCCGGCGGGCAGCGCGGCGCGCGCGGGAGGCGGGCGGCGCAGCGCGCGGGCCGCTCAGCGCGCGTAGAACGACACAGCGGTGTCGCCGTAGGTGCGGACGGCGGCGCAGGTGAGCCCGGCGATCTCCGGGGAGGGGTCGCGCCGCGCGTGCTCGAGGACGAGGCGCCCGGCCGGCGCGAGCAGGCCGAGCGGCCCGGCTAAGCGCGCGGCCGCGGCGGCGGCTCTGGCCAGGGCGGCGTAGGGCGGGTCGAGCAGGGCGAGATCGAAGGGGCCCTCGTCGCGGAGCAGGTCGAGCGCGCGCTCGACCGGGAGGGGGACGACCCGCGCCGCCTCCTCGAGGCCGAGCGCGGCGAGGTTCTCGCGGAGCGTCGCGAGCGCGGGCCGGCCGTTCTCCACGAAGACCGCGCGGCGCGCCCCGCGCGAGAGCGCCTCGATGCCGAGCGCGCCGGTGCCGGCGTAGAGGTCGCAGACGAGCGCGCCGGTGACGTCGCCGAGCGAGGAGAAGAGCGCCTCGCGCACGCGATCCGCTGTCGGCCGCGTGCCCTCGCCGCGCGGCGCGGCGAGCCGCCGTCCGCCGAGCCGGCCGGCGATCACCCGCATGGTCGTCGCCCGCTCGCCGCGGGCCGCGCGGCGCGGCTCACCAGCGGTACGTCAGGTCGAGGGCGCCCGCGCCGAGGCCGACGCTGGGCTGCACGGTCCAGCCGGTGCGCTCCCCCGCCCGTCCGTCGCTTGTCACGAGCAGGTAGGCGCCGAGGCCCGCGGAGATCACCGCCAGCGGGTAGAAGACGTACTGGAGCGCCATGAACGTGTCCGCCCGCTCGCACAGCTTGACGCCGGCGTCGGCCGTCCGGCCCTCGCTGCCGGCCAGCCCGCGGACGGACTCGCGCTGCTCGGGGTCGCAGACGTCCTTGACCTCGGTGCCGAACAGGTTTCGGTAGGCGTCGTACCGCGCGTCGCCCTGGATGCTCGCGACCTGGACCGAGCTGATGACGCCCACGGTCCCGAACACGGCTCCTGCGCCGAGGCCGATGAACCCGCCCACGCGCTTCCAGTTGGTCTGCGATGCGTCGGCGGGCATCTGGCTGAGCGCGATGTCCGTGGTGGCGATGGGTCGGACGAGGACCGACGCCTCGGCGTCGAGGAAGCCTGTCGACTTGACGAGCACCTTGTGTGGCCCGACCGCCACCGTGAACACCCCCTCGCCGTTCTGCACCTTGCCGACAGGCTTGCCGTCGATGAGCACGCTCGCCTCCGCGGCGCCCGTCCTCACGCGGAGCGACCCCTGCGGCGGCCCGCCGGTCAGCGTCGCGAGCGCGTCCGCCGCGATCTTGCGGAGCGGCTCGTCGTTCGCCTCGGTGAGGTTCGCGCTGTACTTCACCGGCACGCTCGAGGACGGCCTTCCGCGGGTCCAGAGGTGCACGTCGCCCTCGACGTTGGTGTCGCTCTTGCGGAGCACGCCCCAGAGGTAGCGGTCGCTCTTGATGTGATCGGCGATGCGGGCCTGGCAGGCCGCGTCGGGCCGATCCTCGCATTGCAGGGACAGCGTCAGCACCTCGAGCGAGAAATCTCCTTCGCCGACCGACCACCCCGCGCTGTTCTTGATGGCGGAGCGGAGCGCCTTGGTCAGCGCGTCCGCCTGGTCGTAGGCGTCGTCGGTCCGGACGGCGATGACGGTGATCGGCACGGCGGCGGGCGACGGCTCCGCCGCCCGCGCGGCGTCGGCGCGGGCGAGGCAGGAGAGGGCCACCAGGGCTGCGAGACCGGTTCTCTGTGCGCGCGTCATCATGCGGTCCTGGGCTCCACGCGCCAAAGTTACCCGGCCGGCGGCCGGGAACGCAATCTGTGAGCCGTGCGAGCCGCGCGCGCGGCGTTTTTCGTTTCACCCACGATTGCGCCGTGTCAGAGCGTCCCTGGCGCCGCCGGCCCGCGCCGCAGCGTGGAAGGCCGAGCGCTCGACCGCTGGTCCATGAAGCTCCCCCGACACATCTTTCGCGAGTACGACATCCGCGGCGTCGCCGAGCGCGACCTCAGCAGCGAGCTCGCCCGCGAGCTCGGCGCTGCCTTCGCCCTGCTCCTCCGCCGCGAGCTCGCCGAGGGGGCGCGCTCCGGCGCGGACCGGCCGCGCGTCGCTGTCTGCCGCGACGGCCGGCTCTCGAGCGACAGGCTGTTCTCCGCCCTCACCGACGGCCTGCTCGGGGCCGGCGCCGACGTGATCTCGGCCGGCGTCGGGCCGACGCCGCAGCTCTACTTCGCCGCGCACCACCTCCGGACCGACGGCGCGATCATGATCACGGCCAGCCACAACCCGGCGCCCGACAACGGGTTCAAGCTGATGCGCGGCAAGGCCTCGTTCTTCGGCGAGGACATCCAGGCGCTCGCCGATCTGATCGAGGAGGGCGCCGCCGCCGGGGGCCGCGACGCGCCGGCGGCGAGGGGCGCGCTCACCGAGGTCGACCTCGCGGCCGACTACATCGCGGCGGTGCGCGCCGCGTCGCGCCTGTCGGGCACCGACGTCCGCTTCGTGATCGACGCCGGCAACGGCGCGGCCGGCCCGCTCGGCGTCCGCACGCTCGAGGCGCTCGGCTTCGCGCCGGACGCGCTCTTCTGCGACATCGACGGCCTCTTCCCGAACCACCACCCGGACCCGACCGTGCCCGAGAACCTCGCGGCGCTCCGCGCCCGCGTGCTCGCGACAGGCGCCTCGCTCGGCGTCGCGTGGGACGGCGACGGCGACCGGATCGGCGTCGTCGACGAGCGGGGCGAGGTGCTCTGGGGGGACAAGCTGCTGATCCTCTTCGCGCGGGCGCTCCTCGCCGAGCGCCCCGGCTCGGCGGTGCTCGGGGAGGTGAAGTGCTCCGAGACCCTCTACGCGGACATTGCCTCGCGCGGCGGGCGCCCCATCCTCTGGAAGACGGGCCATTCGCTCATCAAGACCAAGATGAAAGAGGAGGGCGCCTTGCTCGCCGGCGAGATGAGCGGGCACATGTTCTTCGCCGATCGGTGGTTCGGGTTCGACGACGCCGTCTACGCGACAGTCCGCCTGCTCGAGATCGTGGGCCGCGCGCGGCGGCCGCTCGGCGAGCTGCTCGCGGACGTCCCGGAGACCTTCGCCACCCCCGAGATCCGGGTCGACTGCCCCGACGCGGTGAAGTTCGATGTCGTCCGCCGCGTGACCGAGCATTTCCGCCGCGTCCGTCCGGTCGTGGACATCGACGGCGCGCGCATCGACTTCGGCGGCGGGGCGTGGGGGCTCTGCCGCGCCTCGAACACCGGTCCGATCCTCGTGCTGCGGTTCGAGGCCCGGTCGGTCGCGGACCGCGACGCGGCCCGCGCCGAGGTGGAGGCCGTCGTCTCCGATGCGGTCCGCGCGTCCCTCGCCGCCCCTCTGCCGTGAACAAGCCCGACATCGAGCCGCAGAACGAAGCCTGGACGATCCGCCGCGTGATCACGTGGGCCTCGGGCGACCTGAAGAAGCGCGGCGCGTCCTCGGCGCGCCTCGACGCCGAGCTCCTGCTCGGCAAGGTGCTGGGCCTCGACCGCGTCGGGCTGCTGATCGACGCCGAGCGGCCGCTCGACAAGGCCGAGCTCGCCGCCTACAGGGAGCTGCACCAGCGCCGCCGCGCCGGCGAGCCGGTCGCGTACCTGCTCGGTGTGCGGGAGTTCTACGGCCGCCCGTTCCGCGTCGATCCGCGCGTGCTCATCCCGCGCCCCGACACCGAGATCCTCGTGGAGGTCGGCCTCGCCCGGACGCGTCGCGTCGCGCTCGCCGCGCGCGTGCTCGATCTGTGCACCGGGTCCGGCTGCGTCGCGGTGAGCCTCGCGTGCGAGCGGCCCACCGGCCGTGTGCTCGGCGTCGACATCTCGGCCGGCGCGCTCGTGGTCGCCCGCGAGAACGCGCTGCGCCTCGGCGCGGTCAACGCGGGGTTCTTGCGCTCGGATCTCTTCGCCGGCGTGCCGTCCGGCCTCCGCTTCGACCTGATCACAGCGAACCCGCCGTACATCCCGGACCAGGACGTGGGCGCGCTGCAGATCGACATCCGCGGCTACGAGCCGCACCTCGCGCTCGCGGGCGGCGACGACGGGCTCGACGTCACGCGCCGGATCGTCGCGGAGGCCCCGGGCTGGCTCGCCCCTGGCGGCGTGCTGGCCCTGGAGGTCGAGGCCGGCAAGGCGGCCGAGGTCGCCGGGCTCTTCGCCGCGGCGGGGTTCACCGAGGTCGCGAGGAACCTCGACTACGGCGGGCACGAGCGGGTCGTCTCCGGCGTCCTGCCCTGATCGCCCGCGGCGCGCGGCGCGCGCAGAGGCCGCCCGGGGGCCGCGCAGCGCGCGCGCGCCTTCGCGAGGATGGGGCTGGCGTGCCGTATGCACCGCGTGGCGCGGTCGGTGGCGGGGGCTCCGCGGCGATCCGGGTGATCCGGGTGCGCCGGAGGTTGCCTGCTCCGCTGTCCGAGCGCGTTCCCTGAGGCGGAGAGGTGTTCCATGAGGCAGGTGGATCCCAGGCCCGAGAGCTCGACGGCGGACCTCGTGAAGGAGGCGATCGTCGAGGCCCGTGAGCTGATCGAGGTCGAGGTCGCGCTGGCGCGCGACGAGATCAACCAGGAGATCGCGCGGGCGAAGGCGTCGGGCGTCGCGCTCGGCGCGGCGGCCGCGGCGGCGCTGCTCGGCGTCGCGCTGGTGCTCGTCGCGATCGCGCTGGCGATCGCGCCGGCGCCGCTGCCGGCGCTCTTGATCGGGCTCGGGCTCATCGCCGTGGCCGTGGTGGTGGGGCTCGTCGGCTACGGGCGCGTGCCGAAGAGGCCGCTGGAGCGGACGCGGGGCCGCCTCGGGTCGGACGTGCGGCTGGTCCGGGAGCACATCGTATGAGGGGGCTGAACGGCCAGCGGGAGGAGTTCGAGCGGAAGGCGGACGAGCTGCGCGATCGGCTGCTGCACACGATCGAGGCGATCGATCAGCGGCGCCACGCGATCCTCGACGTGAAGACCCAGGTGCGCCGGCACGGCGCCGGGGTGGTCACGGGGGGGCTCATGCTCGTGCTGATGGGGGGCGCGGCGGTGATCTCGGTGGTCCGGGAGGCGCGCGCGCGCGACGCGCGGCTGCGGCGGGAGCGCGTGCGGGCGCTCGTCCGCTTCTGGCGGCACCCCGACTGGGTGGCGCCGCGGGCGAAGCCGAGCGTTCCGCGCGAGATCGGGCGGAAGATCCTGGTGGGCGCGGTGTCCTTCCTGGCGATACAGCTCATCCGGCGCGGGATCCGGCTCACGATGGTGACGCCGGGGCGAGAGGCCTTGTCGCGGAGGCGGGTTCCGGAGCTGCAGGCCTAGGGTCGTCTTGGCGGGATTCGCCGAGCTGCCCGGCCCCCGGAGAGGGTGTTCTCCGCGCGGGGTGGGGGATGGGCGGCTCAGGGCTCGGTGTAGAGGGCGGTGCGCCAGCCGAGGTAGAACCCTGGCTGGCGCACGGACGTGCTCCAGGTGTAATCGGCGTAGAGCCAGGGGCCCATCGACACCTTCCAGAGGCGGATCCCCTCGTAGAACACGCCGCCTCCGATGCGGGCGGGGAGGGCGCCGTCGATGGCGTCGGTGTCGTCGTCGGCGTCCGCGGTCGTGTAGGCCAAGCCGGTGCCCGCGTCGAGGATGACGCCCACGTCAGTCCAGCGCTCCCCGAGCGAGAAGAGCGGGAAGATCTCGGTGTGGAACATGAAGCCGCCGGCCAGGATGGAGTGGTCCGCGGCGGCCAGGGCGTGCCCGCCGACCCCGGCGCCGAACGTGAGCCAGTCCGCGAGCACGCCGCCGAGCCAGACGTAGCCTCCCCCGCCGATGCCGACGCCTGTCTCGGTGTAGTGACGCTGGAATCCTATCTTCTGGACGTCATTCGGGTAGCCGGCGGCGCTCCCGAGCGCGAGGCCGCCGGAGATCCCCGCGGCGAACCCGCCGCGCCGCGTCGTTCGCCTCGGCGAGAACAGCGGATCGATCGCTGGCGTCTCCGCGGCAGGCAGCGGCTCCGCGCCGGCCGGGTCGTCCGCTGCGCCCGGGGGCTGCGGCTCCGCGCCGGCGGGCGCGGCCGGCGCTGTCTGCTGCGCGGCTGCGTCCGCCGGCGCTGTCTGCTGCGCGGCTGCGGCGGACTGGAGCAGGCAGATGCCGAGGAGCGCCGGCAGCGCGGTCGCGCGTCCAGGGTGGAGGGGCGTCGCCATGGGCTTCCTTCCTATACGATGGCCGGGGTCTCGAGCACGAAGATCGAGGAGATGTGCCCGGGCTTCAGGTGGATGAGGCCACGAAACGGCTCGCCGCCGCGATAGGCCAGCATCCCGAAGTCCCCATCGTGGGTCAGGGTGACTCGTCGCTGACGATGTGCGTGGCGGAGCAAGTCGACATCATCTCTGCCGTCCATCCCTTCATCGACCACCGAGCGCACGTCCTCGTCGCCGGCGAGGCGCGCCGCGCCAGCCAGAGCTGGCCCCGGCCTCCGCGCGCCGAGGGGAGACGCGCGCGCCTGCTCCGCGCGCCGCGCCGGAGCGCGCGGAGCAGACCCGCGTGCCCAGGTGCGCGGGCAACGCGGGGCGCGCTATGCTGCTCGTCCAATGAAGGCTTCTCCCGGCCTGCTCCTCGCGGCGTTTCTCGCTGGCGCCTGTGGAGGTGCCGACGCACACCGAACGGGTCCCACCATGACAGCAAGCTCCTCGTTGCCCCCTGGCGCGGCCAGCGCTGCGCCCGCCCCCGCTCCCCCTGGCCGCCCCGCGTACCCGCCCACCCGCGCCGTTCCGGTGAAATACACCCTGCATGGGGTCGAGATCACCGATCCGTACCGCTGGCTCGAGGACGGCGACTCGCCGGAAGTGAAGGAGTGGATGAAGTCTCAGGACGCGTTCACGCGCGCCGAGCTCTCCCGGCTCCCGGAGCGGGACGCGATCGCGTCGAGGCTCAAGCAGCTCTTCTACATCGACGCTGTCTCCGCGCCGCGCCACCGGCGGGGCCGGTACTTCCTGAGCCGGAGGCACGCGACGAAGGAGAAGTCGATCATCTACTGGAAGGAAGGAAAGGGCGGCGAGGAGCGCGCGCTGCTCGACCCGAACCGGTGGTCTGACGACGGCAGCGTCTCGCTGGGCGGCTGGGAGGTGTCGTGGGACGGCAAGAACGTCGCCTACAAGGTCCAGAAGAACAACTCCGATGAGGCGACCCTCTATGTGATGGATGTCGCGTCCGGCAAGCGCTCCGAGGTCGACGTCATCGAAGGGGGCAAGTACGCGTACGCGTCGTGGACGCCCTCGGGCGACGGCTTTTACTACGTCTGGCTCCCCACCGACCCGTCGATCCCGGTCGCCGACAGGCCCGGCTACGCGGAGGTGCGCTTCCACCGGCTCGGCCAGGATCCCAAGCAGGATCGCGTTGTGCGCGGCAAGACGGGCGACCCGAAGACGTTCCTCAATGTGTCCCTCTCCAAGGACGGCCGCTTCCTCGTGCTCACGGTGTCCCACGGGTGGACCTCGACGGACGTCTACTTCCGCGATCTCCGCAAGCCGGGCGGGCAGGCGCAGGCGGTGGACAAGCCGCTCGCCGTCGGGCGCGACGCTCATTACAACGTCGAGGTCCACAAGGACCGGTTCTACGTCCACACCGACGAGGGCGCGCCGCATTACCGCCTCTTCGAGGTCGACCCGGGCAGGCCGGAGCGCGCCGCGTGGAAGGAGATCGTCCCGGAGCGCCCCGACGCCACGCTGGACAGCGTCTCCGTCGTGGGTGGGCACCTCGCGCTGAGCTATCTCGAGGACGCCTCGAGCCGGGTCGAGGTGCGCTCGCTCGACGGCAAGCTGGTCCGCGAGGTCCCGCTGCCCGGCATCGGCACCGTGGGCGGCCCGTCCGGGCTGCCCGACGAGGACGAGGCGTATTTCTCGTTCGAGTCCTTCACCTCGCCTCAGGCGATCTACGCGACCTCCATCAAGACAGGTGAGACGGCGCTCTACGCGCGCATCGACGTGCCAGTCGACCCGTCGCCCTTCACCGTCGAGCAGACGTTCTTCCCGTCCAGGGACGGCACGAAGATCTCGATGTTCATCGTCCGTCGCAAGGACATGAAGAAGGACGGTAGCTCCCGCGCGCTGCTCTACGGATACGGAGGCTTCCAGATCTCGCAGACCCCCTCGTTCACCGCGTCGATGTACCCCTGGCTGGAGCGGGGCGGCGTGTACGCGGTGGCGAACCTGCGCGGCGGCGGCGAGTACGGCGAGGCGTGGCACAGGGACGGGATGCTGCTCAAGAAGCAGAACGTCTTCGACGACTTCATCGCCGCCGCGGAGCACCTGGTCCGCGAGGGGTACACGCAACCCGAGCGGCTCGTCATCCAGGGCGGCTCGAACGGCGGGCTGCTCGTCGGCGCCGCGCTCACGCAGAGGCCGGAGCTGTTCGGGGCCGTCGTCTGCGGCGTTCCCCTGCTCGACATGGTGCGATATCACCTGTTCGGGTCCGGCAAGACGTGGATCAGCGAATATGGATCCGCCGACGACCCGGAGCAGTTCAATGCGCTTCACGCCTACTCGCCCTATCACCGCGTCAGGCCGGGGACGAGGTACCCGGCCGTCCTGCTGCTGTCGGCCGACAGCGACGATCGGGTCGATCCCATGCACGCGCGCAAGTTCGCCGCCGCCCTCCAGGCGGCGAGCGCGGGCGGCCCGGTCCTGCTCCGCATCGAGCGCAACGCCGGGCACGGGGGCGCGGATCTCATCAAGGCGGCCGTCGAGAAGGGCGCCGACCAGATCTCCTTCGCGCTGTCGGCCACGAGCGCGAAGGCGCACGCCATCAGGTAAGGCGCGAGGCGGCGCGACGGACAGGCTTGCGGCTCAGCGCCGCGACGGGTAACAACGCGCCGCTGTGCGAATGCTTCACCCCGGAGCCGGGTCCTCGCGGCGCGGGCCTTTGACCTCGCGCCCCCTCGCGACCGCCGTCTCGGCGCTCGCGGAGGAGCCGCGCGCGCCGCTCGCGGAGCTCTCCGACCCCGCGGCGGTCCTGGCCGGGCTCATGGACCTGCACGGGAGCGTCTCGCTCGCGCGCGAGCTCTCGCAGCTCGACCGCGCCGCCCCGTCGTCGGCGCCGCCGCCGGCCGCCGGCGCGCGCGCCGAGGTCCGGGCGCTGGCCGCAGATCGCCTCGGCGAGCTCGCCGAGGCGCTCGACCACGTGTTCGCCGCGCCGTTCCACCGGCGGAACAAGCTGCCCGACGCCGGGGCGGTGCTCGCGACGCTGGAGCAGACAGGGGTGCTGCCCGCGCGCTCGCGCGCCGGGCGCGCGCTCGCGCACGCGGCGGGCCAGCTCTGGGGGCCGTTCGGCGAGCTCGCCGACCGCGTCCTCGGCCGCATCCGGCTCGAGACGCGCGCGCTGCGGGAGGAGCTCGCGCCGTCGCTGCGGGCGCTCGGCCCGGGCGCGGCGCGGCTCGAGCGGCTCGACGCGGCGATCTCCGCCGCGACCCAGAAGCGGCGTGAGCGCGCGCTCGCCGAGCTCGTCCCCGGCCTCGCGCGCGCCTTCGCGCGCGGCCTCCGCGGCGCGGTGGCCGCGCTGCCGGAGGAGGCCGGCATCGAGGAGATCGCGGGCTGGTTCGGGCAGGATCGGTGGCTCGGGCGGGAGCTCCAGCGCATGGAGCTCGTGGTGCAGGCGGCGCTCGCGCACGAGGCGGGCCGGCTGCTCGCGCTGGTCGACGGGGCCGCGGCGGCGGGCGAGCCCGCGTAGCCCGCGGGGGGCTTGACGATGCGGTTCGCGACGGCGCGGCAGTGGACGACGCGGCTCCTGGTGCTCCTCGCCGGGGGGCTCGGCCTCGCGCTCGTGGGGCGGGCGGCGCTCGTCTACCGCGGGACGGATCCGCTCGCGTACCGCCTGGTGCAGCTCATCGCGCTCGGGCTCGCGCTCGGCACGCTCGAGCTGTTCGTGCGCGCGGGGCGGGCCGCGCGGCTCGGGCGCGAGATCGCCGCGCTGTCGCGGCCGGCGACGCGGGCGGCGATCGAGCAGAGCAGCGCGCCGCTCCGGCCGCTGCTCGAGGCGCGGATCGCCGGGGTGGCGTCGCCAACGGCCGGCGCATCGTTCGCGTCGTACCTCGTCGGCCTGCTCGTGACGATCGGGCTGCTCGGCACGTTCCTCGGCCTGTTCGAGACGCTGCGGGGGGCGCGCGAGGCGCTGACCCTGAGCGCCGATGTGGACGCGCTGCGGCAGAGCCTGGCCGCGCCGATGCAGGGCCTGTCGCGCGCGTTCGGCACATCGGCGGCGGGCGTCGCCGCGTCGGCGATGCTCGGGCTCGCCTCCGTGCTCGTGCGCCGGACCGAGGGCGCGGCCGTTGCCGCGCTCCAGGCCTACGCGGCGGGCCCGCTCGCGGCGCTCACTGTCGCGGGCCGGCAGCTCGCCGCGCTGGAGGCGCTCGCGCGGCAGGGCGACGCGCTGCCCGCGGCGGCGTCGTCGCTGCGCGAGGCCACCACCCGGCTCGAGCGCCTCGAGGAGCGGCTCCTGGCCGTCCAGGTCGAGGGCGCGCGCCAGACCGCCGCCTCGTTCGCGGAGGCCGCGGCCGGGATCCGCGGCGACATCGCGGCGGGCCTCCGGCAGACGGCCGACGTGGCGGCCAGCGTGGTGAGGCCGATCCTTGCCGAGGCGGTGGAGCGCGCCGGCGCAACAGCGGGCGAGGCGCTGCAGGCGGTCGAGCGGCGCCTCGACGAGGAGGCGCGCGCGCGGCGGGAGGCGGACGTCGCGTCGGCGTCGCGGCTGGAGGGCCAGGCGGAGCGGCTTGCGGCGGTGGTGGGGGAGGCGATCGAGCGGCTGGAGCGGGCGCAGGCGGCGCGGCTGGCCGAGGCGGCGGAGCGGCAGGCGGAGCTGGACGCGGCGCGCGCGGCGCACCTGACGGCGCTGGGCGAGGCGCTGGCGGCGCCGCTGACGGAGGCGGCGCGCGCGGCGCAGGCAGCGCCGGAGGCGGCGTCGCGGCTGATCGCGGAGGCGTCGGAGCGGCTGTCGGCGCGCGCGGAGGCGGACGCGGCGCGCGACGCGCGGCTGGACGCGCTGCTGGAGGGCCTGTCGGAGGCGACGGCGGGGATGTCCGGGAGCGCGCGGGAGCAGGCCGAGCGGGTGGCGGCGCTGGCGGAGCAGGTGGCGCAGGGCGCGGCGGAGCGTGACGCGCGGGCCGAGGCGCGGGTGGCGGCGCTGGGGGATGCTGCGGGGGCGCTGCTGGCGGAGCAGGCGGCGCGGCTGGCGGCGTTCGAGGAGCGGCTGGACGGCGCGCGGCGAGAGGCGGCCGAGGGGCTGGCCGAGCGGCTCGGCGCGCACGCGCGCGGGCTCGGTGAGAGCCTGGAGCGGCTCGAGGGGGGCGTGGCGTCGCGGCTGGAGCAGATGGAGGAGGGCGCGGCGAAGCGGCTCGAGCGGCTGGATCGGGAAGCTGTCGCGCGCCGGCAGGCGCTCGAGACCGAGTCGGCGTCGCGGCTGGAGGGGCAGGCGGAGCGGCTTGCGGCGGTGGTGGGGGAGGCGATCGAGCGGCTGGAGCGGGCGCAGGCGGCGCGGCTGGCCGAGGCGGCGGAGCGGCAGGCGGAGCTGGACGCGGCGCGCGCGGCGCACCTGACGGCGCTGGGCGAGGCGCTGGCGGCGCCGCTGACGGAGGCGGCGCGCGCGGCGCAGGCAGCGCCGGAGGCGGCGTCGCGGCTGATCGCGGAGGCGTCGGAGCGGCTGTCGGCGCGCGCGGAGGCGGACGCGGCGCGCGACGCGCGGCTGGACGCGCTGCTGGAGGGCCTGTCGGAGGCGACGGCGGGGATGTCCGGGAGCGCGCGGGAGCAGGCCGAGCGGGTGGCGGCGCTGGCGGAGCAGGTGGCGCAGGGCGCGGCGGAGCGTGACGCGCG
>NZ_JEMA01000688.1:0-160 GCF_001589285.1 Sorangium cellulosum
GGGGTATCCGGCGGGCGCGACCGTCTCGATCATGGAGTCATCGACCTGCGCGGTCCGGGAGCCCCCCGTGGCCAGCGCGCTGGCCGCGCCCGACGCGCCGCCGGTGGTGCCTGCGCCGCCGTGGCTCACCTTGACCACGGCGGGCCGCGCCGGGGCGGGG
>NZ_JEMA01000688.1:184-3969 GCF_001589285.1 Sorangium cellulosum
GGCGGGCCGCGCCGGGGCGGGCGCGCGCGCGTCGGCGAGCATCGTCGGCTCGACAGGCGAGCCGGCGTCTCCGGAGGCGACGCCGAGCCCCCGCGCGGCCGCGTACTCGGCGGTCGACAGCCCTCCGCCGTGGTCCGCGCCGGGAGCGCCGAGCCCGGCGCCGTACTCCGCGCCCGACCCGAGGCGCTCGCCGCGGGCCGCGGCCGCGAGCGCGTCCCAGAACTCGCCCGCGTTCGTGAAGCGGTGCTTGGGCTCGATCGAGAGCGCCTTGTCGAGCACGCGCTCGATCGCCTCCGGCGCGTCCGGGAGCCCGCGCGTCCGCAGCGTCGGGCGCACCGCCGGATCGGCCGAGGCGATGTAGAGCTGCGTGGGGTCGTCCCCCTCGAGCGCGCGCTGGCCGCTCACGAGCTCGACGAAGATGAGCGCGAGCGCGAACACGTCGGTCCAGGGGCCCGTCGCGCCGCGGGCCTTGTTGAACTGCTCGGGCGCCCCGTAGCGCGGCGTGAACGCGCTCGGCCCCTGCCGGGTCGCCGCGAGCGCCTCGGTGAAGGTGGGGTGGTCGGCGAGCACCTTGGCGATGCCGAAGTCGAGCACCTTGAGCGTCAGCACCCCGCCGACGTCGGTGAGGAACAGGTTGGCCGGCTTGACGTCCCGGTGCGCCACCTTGTGCGCGTGCGCGACGGCGAGCGCGCGGGCGGCCGGCGCGAGGAGCTGGAGCGCCTCGGGGATCGACATGCCGGCCTGGCCGCGCTCGCGCCGGTCGCGGAGGTACTGGCCGAGCGTCTGGCCTTCCAGCCACTCGAGCACGAGGTAGGGCACCCACACGCCTGCCTGCGTGGTGAACGCGCCCACGTCGAGCGCCTGCACGATGCCGGACGTGGCCCGCGATAGCCGGTGCAGGATGCGCCCCTCGCCCCGCAGCGTCTCGAGCAGCGCGTCGCGCTGCGCGGCGTCGAGCGAGGTCGGCAGCTTCAGGCACTTGATGGCGATGAGCTCGCCGAACCCCTCGTGAACCCCGCGGTAAACGACGCCGAAGCCGCCGTCGCCGATGACGGCGGCGACGCGGTACTTCCCCTCGATGGTCTGGCCCGCGAGGCCGAACGGATCGTCGGACGGCTCCATCATGCCCCGCCTCCCTAGCGCGTCGCCGTTCCCAGGCAAAGGGGCTTCCGCGGCGCGCGTCGGCCTGCGTCGGCGCGCGTCGGCTTGCGTCCGCCCGCGTCGCGCTGCGTCCGCGCACGTTCACGCCTGCTTGCATCCGGCGGGCCGCGGCGCCATGCCGGCGGGCATGAAGACACCGCGAGCGCTCGTGATCCTGGCCGAGGGAGCTGAGGAGATGGAAACGACCATCATCGTCGATGTCCTCCGGCGCGCCGAGATCGAGGTCGTCCTCGCCGGGCTCGACGGCCCGGAGCCGGTGCGCTGCAGCCGCGGCGTGCGCCTCGTGCCGGACGCGGATCTGTCGGCGGTGGCGGGCGACTTCGACGTCGTCGTCCTCCCGGGCGGCAAGGGCGGCGCCGACCGGCTGGCCTCCTCGCCGACCGTCGGGGAGCGCCTTCACGCGCAGGCGCAGGCCGGCCGCGCCGTCGGGGCGATCTGCGCGGCGCCGATCGCGCTCGCGGCGCACGGGCTCTTCCAGGGCAGGAGGATGGCGTGCCACCCGTCCGTGAACGACGTGGTGTCGGCGCACGGCGAGCTCGTCGCGCGGCCGGTCGTCGAGGACGGGCAGCTCGTGACAAGCCAGGGGCCGGGCACCGCGCTGCCGTTCGCGCTCGCGCTCGTCGCGCGGCTCCGCGGTGATGAGGTCGCGGCGAAGGTTCGCGCGCCCCTGATGCTGCCCTCCTGAGCGGGGGCTGCGCTCGGTATCGTCATCGTCCCGAGCGAGCGCCTCGCCTCACGCCTCTCGTTTGCAGGATCACAGCGACGCGCGGATGGCCTTATACTCCGCCGCGTGCTGCCGCTGCTCGCCCTGACCGTCATCGTCGTGCTGTGCCTTGGCTACCGCTTCTACGGGAGGCTCGTCGCGCGCAACTACGCGCTCGACGACGGCGCGGTGACCCCCGCGGTCAAGGTGAACGACGGCGAGGACTACGTGCCCACGAAGCCGTTCTACCTCTTCGGGCAGCACTTCAGCGCCATCGCCGCCGCGGGGCCGATCGCCGGCCCGATCCTCGCCGGCCAGGCGTTCGGGTGGCTCCCGTGCGTGCTCTGGATCTCGTTCGGCGTCGTGTTCATCGGCGCGGTGCACGACTTCTCCGCGCTCATCGCGAGCGTCCGCCACGAGGCCGAGAGCGTCGCCGAGATCGCGAAGCGGCACATCGGCCGGCGCGCCTGGCTGTCGATGATGATCTTCATCTGGCTCGCGCTCTCCTACGTGATCGTCGCCTTCACGGACATCACGGCGAGCACCTTCGTCGGCAAGACCGAGGAGTTCGAGGGAGGCACGTTCCAGTTCAACCCTGGCGGCGCCGTCGCGGCGGCGAGCGCCGCCTACCTGACGCTCTCCCTCGTCATGGGCGTTGTCGATCGGTACCTGAAGCCGCCGCTCTGGCTCACCACCCTGATCTTCGTCCCGGCGACGCTCTTCGTGGTCTGGATGGGCACGCAGATCTCGACCGCGTTCGTGCTGCCGGTCGACAACCCGCAGCGCGCGTTCGGCCTCATCATCCTCGTCTACTGCTTCGTGGCCTCGCTCCTGCCGGTCTGGCTGCTGCTCCAGCCGCGCGGCTACCTGGGCGGGTTCGTCCTCTACATCGCGCTCGCGGTCGGCGTGATCGGGATCTTCTTCGGGAACCTCCGGTACCCGGGGGAGTTCGAGCTGCGGCAGCCCGCGTTCACCACGTGGGACGCCGGCGGCGCGACCGGCATGCTCTTCCCGTTCCTGTTCGTCACCATCGCCTGCGGCGCCTGCTCCGGCTTCCACGGGCTCGTCTGCTCGGGGACGACGTCGAAGCAGATCTCGAAGGAGACGCACACCCATCCGGTGGGCTACGGCGCGATGCTGGCCGAGGCGTTCGTCGCGCTGATCGCGCTCGCGACGCTCGTCATCGTGGCGCAGGGGACGAAGCTGCCCGGGCCGGGCAAGATCTACGGCGACGGGATCGGCAGGTTCCTCACCGTGATCATCGGCAAGGATCATTTCCTCTTCGCCGCCACCTTCGGCGCGATGGCGTTCTCCACCTTCGTGTTCGACACGCTGGACGTCTCGACCCGCCTCAGCCGCTACATCCTCGAGGAGCTGTTCCACTGGAAGGGGAGGGTGCTGTCCGCGGCCGCGACCGCGCTCTCGCTGGCGCCGCCGACGCTCTTCATCATGACCGCGCGCCCGCCCGCGCCCGGCGTGCGGCCCGCGTACCTCGACTTCTGGACGCTGTTCGGCACGAGCAACCAGCTGCTCGCGGCGCTGACGCTGCTCGCGGTCACGGTCTGGCTGCACCGCGAGAAGCGGCGCATCTGGTACACGGCGATCCCGATGGTGTTCGTCATGACGATCACGGTGTGGGCCCTCATCCTCCAGGTGCGGGGCGCGTTCGCCGCCGTGCGCGCCGAGGGGCTCACGCTGAACGCGACGACGCTGAACGGCCTCGTGGGGCTCGCGCTGCTCGGGCTCGCGCTGTCGCTGATGGTCGAGTCGGTCAAGGCGATGAAGAACGGCCCGGCCGCCGAGCCGGCGGCCGGGCCGGCGCGCTGAGGGGCGCCCGGGCGATCGGCAGCGCGCGCNCGCGCTGAGGGGCGCCCGGGCGATCGGCAGCGCGCGCGTCGAGCGCGCCGGGCGCGGTCACCCC
>NZ_JEMA01000689.1 GCF_001589285.1 Sorangium cellulosum
GCCGACAGCGGGCTGCGGGGCCGGGGCCGGCACGACGAACGGGAGCGCCAGGCCGCTGGCCCCGGTTGTCGGCACCGTCTCGCCCAGCCCGCTCGCGGGCATGTCCGTGCGGCCGACGCCGCCGCGGCGCGCGGACCGGGCGCCGGCGCTGCTCGGCGCGGGCGAGGACGGCGTCTCGCGCCCCTCCCCCGGGTCGCTCTCGCGCCGCACCGACGCGCTCGGCGCGCTGAACAGCGCGCTCACCGGCGCGCTCACCAGGCTGACGCGCACCGCGCCCGCCTCGTGCGGGTGCGCGAGCGGGATCTGCCCGCGCCAGGTGAGCGCGCACAGGGCGCGATCCGTGTGGATCCACAGCAGATCCGGCCGCAGCGCGACCGGCTGCGCGGCCTGCCCCGGGCGCTCCACGAACGCCTGCGCGCGCTCTCCGGCGAGGCGCGTGGCGAGGCGGGGGAGCTCGGGGTGGAGGTTCTCGAGCACGATGCGCTCGTCGCCGCGCAGCGCGGCGACCTGCTGGTCGGGCGGGGCCGCGTTGAAGTACGACGCGTCGAGGTCGGCCGGGAGCGGGCTCCGCTGCCACTCGCCCGACGCGAACGCCGCGGCGTGGCGCCCCAGCCTGGACCGCCGCGCTGGCCAGGAGGGGGCGATCGGGCCGAAGCCGACCGGCTCGATGACGTCCTCCGGTCCGGAGATCGCGGTGCCCGGCGGCACGAGGTTCGGGAGCCGGTGCGCGCCGTAGGCGTCGCGCGCGCCGGCCGCGATCCCGACGGCGTTCGCCGCGTCGGCGCCCCGGGCGGCGCGCTCCCAGAGGAGCGGCATCCGCGCGAACGGCTGCCCCTCGCGGAGCGCGCCCTCCTTGGTGAAGCTCCTGTCGCAGAACACCTCGATCGGCTTGTCGATCTCGCCGACCGAGAGCCGGGCGACGAGCGAGCGGACGGGCACCTGCCCCGGCGCGAAGGCGTGGCCTACGAGCACGACGTCGGCGCGCGGGCGGATCGGGACGATGTCGGTCGAGGCGTACAGGCTGAAGGCCGGATCGTCGCGCCAGTGCGCGTCGGCCTCGCGCAGCGGCTCCTGCTCGGGCGCGAGGGGCGACTCGCCCGGCCGCAGCGCGAACGTGGCCTTGCAGGCGAACGTGAGCATCCACGCATCCGGTCGCGGCTGCCACAAGAGCGAGGCGACAGGGAGCGGGCCGAGGGCAAGGACCTCCATCGAGGAGAGCATACACAAGCTGTGTCCACGACATGAGATTCCCGGTCCGGGGTGCTTCAGGCTGCGGCGCCTCGGGCGGCGTGGGCGCCACCGGCGCTACAGGCGCCGCCGCCGCCGGGCCGGAGTAAGGAGTGGATCCCATGACCTCGACCTCACGCGCATGGCAGTTCTGGATCGACCGCGGCGGCACGTTCACGGACGTCGTGGCCAGGCGGCCGGACGGCTCGCTCACCACCGCCAAGCTGCTGTCGGACAACCCCGAGCAGTACGCGGACGCGGCGGTCGAGGGCATCCGCCGCCTGCTCGGCCTCGCGCCCGGCGATGTCATCTCCCCCGCCCAGGTCGAGTGCGTGAAGATGGGGACCACGGTCGCCACCAACGCGCTGCTCGAGCGCAAGGGCGACCGCACCGTGCTCGTCACCACGCGCGGCTTCCGCGACGCGCTGCGCATCGGCTACCAGAACCGCCCGCGCCTGTTCGACCGCCACATCGTGCTGCACGACCTGCTCTACGAGCGCGTGATCGAGGCCCGCGAGCGCGTGGGCGCGCGCGGCGAGGTGGTCGAGCCGCTGGACGGCGCGGCGCTGCGCAGCGCGCTGGAGGAGGCGTTCACGGGCGGCATCCGCGCCTGCGCCGTCGTCTTCCTGCACGGCTACCGGTACGCCGCGCACGAGCGGGAGGCGGCGGCCATCGCGCGCGCTGTCGGCTTCACCCAGGTCTCCGCCTCGCACGAGGTCAGCCCGCTGATGAGGCTCGTCTCGCGCGGCGACACCACCGTGGTCGACGCGTACCTCTCGCCGATCCTGCGCCGCTACGTCGAGCAGGTGGCCCGCCAGATGCCCGGCGTGCCGCTCTACTTCATGCAGTCGAGCGGCGGGCTGACGCGGGCCGACAGGTTCCAGGGCAAGGACGCGATCCTGAGCGGGCCGGCCGGCGGCATCGTCGGCATGGTGCGCACCGCGCTCGCGGGCGGGTTCGAGAAGGTGATCGGCTTCGACATGGGCGGCACCTCGACCGACGTGTCGCACTACGCCGGCGAGCTCGAGCGCGCCTTCGAGACGCAGGTGGCCGGCGTCCGCATGCGCGCGCCGATGATGAGCATCCACACAGTGGCCGCGGGGGGCGGCTCGCTCCTCACCTTCGACGGCGCGCGGCTGCGCGTCGGGCCGGAGTCGGCCGGCGCGAACCCGGGACCTGCGTGCTACCGCCGCGGCGGGGCGCTGGCGATCACCGACGCCAACGTGATGCTCGGCAAGATCCAGCCGGAGCTCTTCCCGCGCGTGTTCGGCCCCGGCGCGGACGAGCCGCTCGACAGCGAGGTCGTCGCGCGGCGCTTCCAGGCGCTGGCCGACGAGGTGCGCCGCGAGACGGGGCGCCCCATCACGCCGGAGGAGCTCGCCGAGGGCTTCCTGCAGATCGCTGTCGCCAACATGGCCAACGCGGTGAAGAAGATCTCTGTCGCGCGCGGCTACGACGTCACCCGGTACACGCTGCAGTGCTTCGGCGGCGCCGGCGGCCAGCACGCCTGCGCGGTGGCCGACGCGCTCGGCATGCGCCGCGTCTTCGTGCACCCGCTCGCCGGCGTCCTGTCCGCCTACGGCATGGGCCTCTCGGACCAGAACGCCATGCGCGAGGCCGCCGTGGAGCGGCGCCTCGACGACGCCGGCCTGGCCGCGGCGACCGAGGCGCTCGACCGGATCGGCGCCGAGGCAGAGGCCGAGCTCGTCGGGCAAGGCTTCGCGCCCGGCGGCGTGCGGACGCTCCGGCGCGTGCACGTGCGCTACGACGGCACCGACACCGCCCTTGTCGTGCCGCACGGCAGCGCGGAGGCGATCCGCGCGGCGTTCGAGGCGGCCTACAGCGCGCGGTTCGCGTTCCTGATGCCCGACAAGGCGCTGATCCTGGAGAGCGTCTCCGTGGAGGCGATCGGGCCGGGCGAGGCCGCCGAGGAGCGGCCCGCGGGGGCGCGCCCGCACCGCCCCGAGGCCGACGCGCGGGCGCGGGTCTTCTGCGAGGGGGCCTTCCGCGACGCGGCGCTGCACCGGCGCGAGCGCCTCGAGCGCGGCGCGGTGATCGACGGGCCGGCGATCGTCGCCGAGGCCAACGCCACGACCGTGATCGAGCCGGGCTGGCAGGCCGAGATCACCGCGCTCGACCACCTGGTGCTCACCCGGGTGGCGCCCCGCCCCGAACGCCGCGCGGTGGGCACCGAGGTCGACCCGGTGATGCTGGAGGTGTTCAACAACCTGTTCATGAACATCGCCGAGCAGATGGGCCTGCGCCTGCAGAACACCGCCCACTCGGTGAACATCAAGGAGCGGCTCGACTTCTCCTGCGCGCTGTTCGACGCCGAGGGCAACCTGATCGCGAACGCCCCGCACATGCCGGTGCACCTGGGATCGATGGGCGAGTCGATCCGGACCGTGATCGCGCGCAACCCGGGGATGAAGCCGGGCGACGTCCACGTGCTCAACGACCCGTACCACGGCGGCACCCACCTCCCCGACGTGACGGTCGTCACGCCGGTGTGGGACGAGGCGGGCGCCCGCGTGCTGTTCCACGTGGCCTCGCGCGGGCACCACGCCGACATCGGCGGCATCACCCCGGGCTCGATGCCGCCGTTCTCGCGGACCATCGCGGAGGAGGGCGTGATGCTCGACAACGTGAAGCTGGTCGAGGGCGGGCGGCTGCGCGAGGCGGAGATCCTGGCGCTGCTCGGCGGCGGCCCGTACCCGGCGAGGAGCCCGCAGCAGAACCTGGCCGACCTGCGCGCGCAGATCGCGGCGAACGAGAAGGGCGCGCAGGAGCTGCGCGCGATGGTGGCCCAGTTCGGGCTCGCCACGGTGCAGGCGTACATGAAGCACGTGCAGGACAACGCCGAGGAGAGCGTGCGCCTCGCGATCGCCCGGCTCGACCCGGCGCTCGTGCGCGACGGCCGGTTCACTGTGCCGCTCGACAACGGGTCGAAGATCGAGGTGGCCGTCCGGATCGACAGCGAGGCGCGCTCGGCGGTCGTGGACTTCACCGGCACGTCCGCGCAGGTGGACGACAACTTCAACGCGCCGCGGGCGGTGACCATGGCCGCGGTGCTCTACGTGTTCCGCACGCTGGTGGACGACGACATCCCGCTCAACGCCGGCTGCCTGAAGCCGATCGAGGTCATCGTCCCCGAGGGATCGATGCTCAACCCGCGCCCGCCGGCCGCGGTGGTGGCGGGCAACGTGGAGGTGTCGACCTGCGTGACCAACGCGCTGTACGGGGCGCTCGGCGTGCTGGCGAGCAGCCAGCCGACCATGAACAACTTCACGTTCGGCAACGAGAGGCTCCAGTACTACGAGACGATCTCGGGCGGGTCGGGCGGAGGCATCGAGATCGGCGCGGGCGGCGCGCGCGGCTTTCCGGGCACGAGCGTGGTGCAGACGCACATGACGAACTCGCGCCTGACCGACCCCGAGGTGCTGGAGCACCGCTTCCCGGTCCGGCTGGAGCGCTACGAGATCCGCGAGGGCTCGGGCGGGCCCGGGCGCTTCCCGGGCGGGAACGGCGGCACGCGCGCTGTGCGCTTCCTGGAGCCGATGACGGCGTCGATCCTGTCGAACGGGCGCTCGACGGCCGCGTTCGGCCTTGCCGGCGGGGGCGCCGGGGAGCCGGGGCGCAACGTGGTGGAGCGCGCGGATGGATCGATCGAGGTGCTGTCGCACATCGGATCGGTCGAGATGGGGAAAGACGATGTGTTCGTGATCGAGACGCCGGGGGGCGGCGGGTATGGAGCGCCCGTGGCCGAATGAGGGGTTCGCCCAAGAATATCCGTTCGCGTCGTACTCGGCAGGAACGCGAGCCCTCTCTCCCCGCCTCGCTGCGAGGCCTCTGGTGGAGATCCGGCATCCGCGGCCTCCGGAACGTTTTCCCCTTCAGGCGCCGCGGGTAAGCTCGCTTTCGGTGGGCATCAGGTGCGCAGCCTGCGATTGGACGCTGAACGACGCCGAGCGCTTCTGTCTCATGTGCGGCGTGCCGGCGCCGTGGTTCGCCCCGCAGCAAGCGCTCGCGCTCCGGGCGGGCGGCTTGACGCCGCCGTCACCGCCTGACTCGCCTGCACCCGCGAGGCGCGCGGGGGATTCCTCGCCCTTGCCATCCGGTCCAGAGCCGATCGACGTGTTCATCTCGTACGTGCCGGAGGACGAACGCCACCGCACGCGGCTCGAAGTGCACCTCGGCCTGATGATGCGGCAAGGGCTGCTCCGCATGTGGCACCGCGGGCGCGTGGGCGCCGGGGAGGTGGTCGACACGACCGCGGCTGCCAGCCTCGAGCGCGCGTGGCTCGTCCTGCTCCTGGTGAGCGCCGATTACCTCGCTTCCGAGGAGTGCTTCACCCTCGAAATGAGCCGGGCGCTCGCGCGCCACGAGCGCGGCGAAGCGCAGGTGATCCCCGTGCTCCTCCACGCGTGCGACTGGGCGAGCGCGCCTTTCGGAACGCTGAGGGTGCTCCCCACGGGGAGCAAGCCCGTCTCGAGCTGGCGCAACCGCAACGAGGCGTGGGCCGATGTGGCGCGCGGCATCCGGCGCCTCGTGGAAGCGCGCGGGAGGAGCGCGCTGGAGGCGCTCGTGTTTGGCGCTCCGGGCACGCTGGCGCCGCCGCCCCTCGTGCAATCTCGGGGTGACGGGCCGCCTCCGCCGCCCCCGGGTGACAACGGGCAGCTTCCTGGCTTTGGGCCGCCTCCCCCGCCCCAAGGTGGCTACGGGCAGCTTCCTGGCTTTGGGCCGCCTCCGTCGCCCCGACCTGGCTTCGGGCTGCCTCCGACGCCCTCGGAGGACCATGAGCAGCCACCACCGCCCACCAACGCTCCTGGCCGGTGGGCCCGCAGCGCTCCCCTACCCAGCCACGCCGGCGCGCCCTCTACGCGACGGCGCCCCCTGCTCGTGCTCCCCGCCGCGCCCGCGGACTTCGTGGGCCGCGAGGAGGAAATCGCCGACATCCTCCAGAACCTCGGCCCCTCGGGCGCAGCGATCGTCGGCCCTGCCGGCGTCGGGAAGACAGCGCTCGCGCTCCGCCTCGCCGAGGAGCTCGAGCCGCACTACCCCGAGCTGCGGATTCACGTCGATCTCGGGGGCGCGGGCCCCGCGTGCCTGCATCCGACCCTGGCGATGGTGCGCGTCCTCGAGGCGATCTTCGCGGACTTCGAGCCACCCGGCGATGCGGCGGCGCTCGAGGCGCTGTACCGCCGCACCCTCTCTTCCACCCCGGCGCTGGTGCTCCTCGACAACGCCAGGGATCCCGCGCAGGTGGCGCCGCTCCTCGCCGGCTGCACGCAGGCCCTCTTCCTGGTCACGTCGCTCCAGCCGGTCGCGCTCCCGGAGGTCTACACGCGGCAGCTCGGCCCGCTCGCCCCGGACGACGCCTGCGCGCTGGCGCGCGCCCTCGCCCCGCGCCTCGACGAGCCCAGCGCCCGGGCGCTGGCGGCGCGGTGCGGCTTCCTGCCGCTCGCGATCCGGGTGGCCGCGAGCGCGAGCGCCGGGTGAGGCCCGCTGCGCCTCCCCGGGCCGCGCGTCGCGCGCGCGGGCTGCGATCCGCGTGAAAGCGCTGCGCCTCCCGGGACCGCGCCTCGCGCGCGCGGCCCGCGATCAGGCGCCGAGGCGGACCTTGAACGAATCCATCTTCCGGATCGCCGGGTGCGGCCCGAACGTCGGCGGCGACTCGAGCTTCATGTCGGGGAACCTGCGGAGGAGCGAGCTCACGGCGACCTGCGCCTCCAGGCGCGCCAGGTTCGCGCCGATGCAATAATGGGCGCCGCCGCCGAACGCGACGCTCCCGACAGCGTCGCGCCGCGGATCGAACCGATCCGGGTTCGCATAGGCGGCCTCGTCGCGCAGCGCCGCGGCGAAGAAGAGGACGACCATCTCCCCCTTCGGGATGCGCGTGCCGCCGATCTCGACGTCCTCGGTCGCGTAACGGAACGTGCCGAGCTTGCCGAAGTTGTCGAAGCGGAGCACCTCGTCGACGACCCCCTTCATGAGCTCGGGGTCCCGCTGGACCTCGGCCAGCACCTCGGGGCGCTTCAGCAGGTTCAGCACCATGAACGCGATGAGGTGCACCGTTGTCTCGGAGCCCCCCACGAGCAGCGCCGAGACGAGCGACACGAGCTCCGGCTTGCTCAGGCGGTCGCCCTGCTCCTCGGCCTGGATGAGGGCCGTCAGCATGTCGCCCTCGATCGGGTGCTTGCGCCGCTCCTCGATCACGTCGCCGAGCATCCCCATCCCCTCGCGGATGCCGGCGACCATGCGCTCGAGCTCCTCGGGCGACAGGAGCATCATGAAGAGCTGCTTCACCGCGGAGTCCGCGAAGCGGTGGAACGCCGCGTCGTGCTGCGGCGGGATATGCAACATCTCGCTGATCACGCGGACCGGGATGTGCTCGGAGAAGTCGTGGACCACGTCGACGACGCCCTTGCCCGCGATCGCGTCGAGCCGCTCGTCGACGATGGCCTGGACCCGGGGGCGCAGGCGCTCGACGGCGCGCGGCGTGAGCGCCGGGCTCACGAGCTTGCGCACCCGGGCGTGATCCCTGTCCGGCAGCGAGAAGAGCCCGTGCCGGTTCATCTCCTCGACCTCGGGGACGGTGATCTTGGCGAAGTCCGGCGCGTGCGCCCACGCCGCGCGATCGGCCGTGAAGCGGCTGTCGCGCAGGATGGCCTGGATCTCGTTGTGGCGGCTGGCGATCCACCCGTGGCCCTCGGGCCAGTAGCGGATGGGCGCCTCGCGCAGCCGCGCGTACACGGGATACGGATCCTCCGTGTACCCCGGCGCGAACGGATTGAACTCCACCGTGGGGCGTGAACTCTCCTGCATCATGTGAGCACCTCTCCTTGCCTTCGGTCCTGCGTTCGGTCGGCCCTTCTCCTCCCCGCTTCAGCGCTCGACGAGCGACAGCGCGCCGCGCGGGCAATCGCGCACCGCCCTCTCCACCTTGTCGCGGAGCTCGGGCGTCACGTCCGTGACGAGCAGGTGCAGGCGGTCGTCGTCGTCGACGCGAAACGCCTCGGGCGCCGCACGCACGCAGACGCCGTTGGCTTCACAGCGCTCTTCGTCCACCACGATCTTCATGCGTCCCTCCCTCGTTCTCTGCTCATGACTTCAGGATACGGAGCACCACGTCCAGCGGTGGCAGCGCGGCGTCGGGCTCCACGAGTCGATTGATGGCGAGGCCCTGGATGATGGCCACCAGGGCGCGCGTCAGCTCCGCGGAGGGGCCCTGCGCGACCTCGCCCGCGCGCTGACCTTCCTGGATCATCGCCTCGAGATCACCGAGGACCCGCAGGCGGAAGCGCCTCAACAGGTCGCTCAGCACCGGCGACGCGTCCTCGGCGACGACATGCACCGTCATCAAGAGGTGCTCCGGCTCCTCGCGCAGGCCGGCGATCATCCGTCCGCACACATAGACGAGCCGCTCCCACGGCGTCCCCTCGCGCGCCCGCGCCAGCGCCATGAGCAACTCCCACCCCTCCGCCGAGGCCTCGACGGTGGCCGCGAACAGCGACTCTTTCTCGGGGTAGTAGTGATAGACGAGCCCGTGGCTGATCCCGGCCTGCGCGGCGATGTCGGCGATCTTGGCCGCCGCGAACCCCTTGCGGCCGAAGACGGCGCGCGCCGCCCCGAGCAGCGCCCGGCGCCGCTCGTCCTTGATCTGCTCGAACTGCTCGGCGCTGCGAGGACACATGAACGCTCCCCCCGAGGCGTTGATTGACTTGTCTATCAACCAAACCAGGGGTCGTCAAGCGACGCCCGCCCCGCGTGCGCTGGCGGCCAGCGATCACGCGCGATCGTGGAGATTCAATGGCCGAGTCCGCCAGCCGGACAGGCCGTCGTCGCCAGGTACGAAACTTGCGAACATCCACGCATCGGCGTACGTCCTCCCGGAGAAGCATCCAACGCATCCGGCCAGCGGGGCGGCGAGACGGCCATTGCGGTCTCCGCACGACGGCCCCAGAACCTCCCGCCGAACCCCCTTCAAGGAGCCTCATGGCTGACTCGCTGCCCACGACGGACCGCGCCCACGACGTGCTTCGTCAGGAGTTTCAGAGCCTCGACCCGATCTTCAAGCCCCGCAACGTCGCCGTCATCGGCGCGACGGAGAACAGCGGCGCCGTCGGCCGCACGCTCCTGTGGAACCTGATCAGCAATCCGTTCGGCGGGACCGTGTTTCCGGTGAACCCCAAGCGGTCCAGCGTGCTCGGCATCAAGGCCTACCCGAACATCGCGGCCGTGCCCGCGAAGGTGGACCTCGCCGTGGTCGTCACGCCCGCGGCGACGGTGCCGGGGCTCCTTGGCGAGTGCGTGGACGCCGGCGTGCGCGGCGCGATCATCATCTCGGCCGGATTCAAGGAGATGGGCCCTCCGGGCGTCGAGCTCGAGCAGCAGATCATGGCGCGCGCCCGCGGGAAGATGCGCATCATCGGGCCGAACTGCCTTGGCGTCATGAACCCGATCGGCGGGCTCAACGCCACGTTCGCGAAGGGGCAGGCGCGTCCGGGCAACGTGGCGTTCATCAGCCAGTCCGGCGCGCTCTGCACGGCGGTGCTCGACTGGAGCTTGCAGGAGCAGGTCGGCTTCAGCGGCTTCGTCAGCATCGGCTCAATGCTCGACGTCGGGTGGGGCGATCTCATCGACTACTTCGGCAACGACCCCAAGACGAGCAGCATCCTCATCTACATGGAGTCGATCGGCGACGCGCGATCGTTCCTGTCGGCCGCCCGCGAGGTGGCGCTGACCAAGCCGATCATCGTGATCAAGCCGGGCCGCAGCGAGGCGGCGGCGAAGGCGGCGGCCTCGCACACCGGCTCGCTGACCGGCTCGGACGAGGTGCTCGACGCGGCGTTCCGGCGCGTGGGCGTGCTGCGCGTGAACGACATCGCGGACCTGTTCTCCATGGCCGAGACGCTGGCCAAGCAGCCGCGCCCGCGCGGCAACCGGCTGTGCATCGTCACGAACGCCGGCGGCCCGGGCGTGCTGGCCACCGACGCGCTCGTCGCGCACGGCGGCGAGCTGGCGCCGCTCTCGCCGGAGACGATGCGCGAGCTGAACAGCTTCCTCCCCGCCGCCTGGAGCCGCAACAACCCCGTGGACGTGCTCGGCGACGCCGGCGCCGACCGCTACGCCAGGGCCCTGGAGATCTGCGCGAAGGACCCGCACAACGACGGTGTGCTCGTCATCCTCACGCCGCAGGACATGACCGAATCCACCCAGACCGCCGAGGCGCTGCGCAAGCACGCGCACGTCGACGGCAAGCCGGTCCTGGCGAGCTGGATGGGCGGCGTGGAGGTGGAGGCCGGCGAATCGATCCTGAACCGCGCCGGGGTCCCGACGTTCGAGTACCCCGACATCGCCGCGCGCGCGTTCTGTTCCATGTTCCGCTACTCCGACAACCTGCGTTCCCTGTACGAGACGCCGAGCCTCGATGAGCGGGCGCGGAACGTCGATCGCGACAAGGCCGGCGCGCTGATCGCGGGCGTCAGCGCGGCCGGCCGGACGCTGATGGATGAGTTCGAGTCGAAGCAGCTCATGGCGGCGTACGGCATCCCGACGGTGCAGACGGGCGTCGCCCGGAGCGTGGACGAGGCCTCGGCCATGGCCAGGGAGATGGGGTATCCGGCCGTCCTCAAGCTCTACAGCGCGACGATCACGCACAAGACCGACGTGGGCGGCGTGAAGCTCGACCTGGCCGACGACGCCGCCGTCCGCCGGGCGTTCGCGGAGATCCAGGAGAGCGTCTCTCAGAAGGCCGGCGCAGAGCATTTCCAGGGCGTGACGGTCCAGCCGATGGTCGCGCTGAAGGACGCTTACGAGATCATCCTCGGCAGCTCGATCGATCCGCAGTTCGGCCCGGTGCTCCTGTTCGGGGCCGGCGGGCAGCTCGTGGAGGTCTTCAAGGACCGCGCGCTCGGCCTGCCGCCGCTCAACGCGACGCTCGCCTCCCGCATGATGGAGCAGACGAAGATCTACACCGCCCTCAAGGGCGTGCGCGGCCGCAAGCCCGTGGACCTGGAGGCGCTGGGGCACCTGCTCGTGCGGTTCTCGCAGATGGTGGTCGAGCAGCGATGGATCCGCGAGATCGACATCAACCCGCTGGCCGTGAGCGCCGAGGGCATGATCGCCCTCGACGCGCGCGTCGTCCTGCACCCGCCGGGCACGCCGGAGTCGGCGCTCCCCCGGTCGGCGATCCGCGAGTATCCGACGCAGTACGTGACGGAGCTGAAGAGCCGGGACGGGCAGGCGTTCACGATCCGCCCGATCCGCCCGGAGGACGAGCCGCTGATGGTCAAGTTCCACCAGAAGCTCTCGGAGCGGACCGTGCGCCTGCGGTATTTCTACCCGATGCAGCTCGACAGGCGCACCGCGCACGAGCGGCTGACGCGGGTCTGCTTCGCGGACTACGACCGCGAGATGGCGCTCGTCGTCGAGAGGCCGCCGGCGGCCGGCGCCGAGCGCGAGATCATCGGCGTCGGCCGGCTGAGCAAGCTGCCGGGCACGAACGACTCCGAGTTCGCGCTGCTGATCAGCGACGAGCACCAGCGGCAGGGGCTCGGCTCCCGGCTGCTGGGCCTCCTCGTCCAGATCGCGCGCGACGAGGGGCTCTCGCGCATCAGCGCCGACATCATGGCCGAGAACGTGGAGATGCAGCGCGTGTCGCAGAAGCTCGGCTTCCGGCTGACCCACGATCTGGAGGACTCGAGCTGCAGGGCGGAACTCGCGCTGTAGGCGCGCCGCCCCCGGGCCGCGCGCCCTACCAGAGCTGCAGCGCGAGCACCGCGGTCAGGAGCGGCAGCGGGGCGAGCGCCGCGACGGCAAACGCGGTGACGTCGAGCTGCGCGACAAGGTCGCGCCCCCGCTCGAGGAGCTCTTGCTGCTCGCCGGCGAGGAGCTCGCCTCCAGGCGAAGCGGCGCCCCGGTAGGCGCCCGCAGATCGCGGCTCCAGGACCAGGACCGGCCCGACCGGCAACCCGCGGTCGCCGGCGCGCACGGGAGGCGAGCCGTCCGCGAAGGTGAGCCAGCCGCTCTCCTCGAGCACCGCGGGCCTGGCCTTCTCGATGCGGGAGAGCCCGCGGAGGACGCGGGCGCGGTGGACCAGGAGCGCCGCGGTGAGGAGCACCCCGCACGCGGCGATCGCGATCCAGCCCCTGGGCGCGGAGATCGCGCCGGCGATGGAGCGCATGCTCATGCCTATCCTCTGGAACCACGGCTCCTGGAGGACGGCCACGCCCGGCTCGCGGTAGCGCGACGTGCGGTAGATCTCTCCATCGAGCACGAGCACCTGGTAACGCTCGCTCTCGGGACTGGAAGGATACGCGCCGCGCTCGACGAGAGACGCCCGGCGGACGACGATGGATGCGCCGGGATCGACCCACATGCGATTTTCCAGATGCCGCGAGGAACGACCCCCGTGGATAAAGTGATCGCTCTCAGCAAGCCATGTCACATACTGGACATCAAAGGGTCTCCCGGGAGGCTTTACCTCGAGAAAGCACCTCTGGACGAGGCCGGGACATAGCCGGCGAATGCCTACCTCGCCGAGCTTCATGTCGTAGATGCGCGTCAACATCGGCGTTCCGGACGGGTGCGTCGGGCCCTTCTCGATCATCGAGGGCTCCCCCGTGACAGGCGGAATGACACCGATGCTCGGGATGGACGCTATATAACCGTCCGGGCCGGGCATTCGCACGGCGCGAGCGAGCGAGACGGCGACGAGGAGGGTGGCCGACGCGAGGAGGATGCCGCTCAGCACCGGTAGGACGCGCGAACCGACGCGGGCCATGGGCCTCACCAGGACCGCGAACAGCCGCGCCCCGGGGGGACCCGCGATGCCGCTCAAGATCAGGGCCCCTAAGGTGATGAGGATGACCCACACGATCAGCAGAGGCCCGGCACCGTCGACGAAGGAGCGTCCGATGGCGGCCTGGGTCCCCACGACGACGAGGGCCGCGAGCGGGAGGACGCCGAGCGGGAGCGCGTCGCGCAGCGCCTGTTTGCGAGCGGCGGCGGCGATGCCGAGGAGAGCGAGGACAAAGAGAGCGTGCAGCGCGAGCGGCGTGACGTCGACATCCCGGCTGACGAGCAGCGCGGCCACGGCGCAGACGCCGACGAGCGCGCCCACGAACGCAGCGGGATCCCTCGACAGCGGCGAGGGCGACGGAGGGGGATGATCGGCCGGCGCCTGCATGTACGCTCCTCGGATCTCGCCGACGCGCGCACCACCCGGCAGGACCTGCTGCGCTGAGCGGCGCGCTGCGCGCCGTGCGCATGGGGAAACCGCGCCTCGGCCTGCATGTCGGACGCTCGCATGAGGGGCCGCGCGCCGTCAAGGCCATCGCAGGGTCATGGCAGGCCAGCGCTCGCTCCGCCCCCGGTGCACCGACGACGCAGGCGCGGCTTCTCGATGCAGGAGGTCTTTCCGGCGACCACCGGTTCACCTGTGCCGGCTCACCTCTGCCGTGCGCGTCTCCCGTCTCACCCCGCTCCGACAGCCAGCGGCTGCTCCGGGGCGCGCGGGCCAACGTCGCCGCCATGCTGCGCGACATGTACGAGGTGGTCCCGGACGTCTTCGACCTCGCGGTGCTCTCGTCCACGGCGCACCTCAGCGGCCGGGCCATGCGAGCAACTTCAACGCGGGCGTCCACTCCGCCGTCAAGATCGACACCACCGGCATCGGGCGCGATCCCGTCGACTATTCCGACGGGACGGGCACCTTCACCCTCGACTGCAACGGCAACGGCCGGGGCGGGGCAAGCACGGCCTCGCCGCTCGACCTGTACATGATGGGGCTCATCCCGGCGAGCCAGGTCCCGCCGCTCCGCCGGCACGGCGGGGGCCTCTTCGATTACTGCGACCTCGAGATCCCCTCGATCGAGGCCACCGTGACGATCGAGCAGATCCAGGCGCGGCTCGGCGTGCGCACCCCGGGGCCGGCGACGGCGCAGCGCGACTTCCACGTCGCGTTCATCATGGAAGCGCACGGCCGCGATCTCACCGACAGCGAGCTCACCTACTTCAACACGCTGGCGGAGTTCGCGACGCGGCCCGTCCCGGCCGGGCAGCCGGCGCCGATGCTCACCCACAACTGGGCGCCGATCACGCGCTACTTCGGCAACGACACGACCTGGCGCACCGACATCCCCGACGTCCCGGCCAACCCCGGGGCCGTCACGGCGAGCATCACGGTGAACTCTACCTGGGATACGGGCTACTGCGTCGAAGTCGCCGTCACCAACGGCCGCAGGTTCGACATCGGCGCCTGGGAGGTGGTCATCGATCTACAGCAATCGGCCGTGATCTCGAGCTGGTCCGCCGACGTCGACCTCGCAGGCAGCGAGATGACCGCCGCGAGCCTGCCCTACAACGGCCAGCTCGACCCCGGCGCGTCGACCTCGTTCGGGTTCTGCGCCAGCAAGACGGGGGCGGCGTGGCAACCCCAGGTCGTCAGCGCCGCCCATCGGTAACACGATACCACGCGGCGCCGCGCGGCGGCCCGGTCAGGCCGCCGCCGCGCCGCGCGCCCGCGTCACTGGCCGAGGTACTCGGCCACGTCCGCCTGACGCCCCTTGGCGTGAGCGATCAGCGCCTCGAGGCCCTTGTCGAAGTCCTCGGGCGACGCGAGGTGGGTGTGCCCCGCGATCTCGCCCTCCGGCCCGACGACGTACGGCGCGATCAGGTCGTGCGCCGCCTTGAACCACGCCTCGGCGGCGACCGGCTCGTACTCCTGCTCCGCGGCCTGCGCCACGTAGCCGCGGTACACCTCGAGATACTCCGGATCATCCAGCAGGAAGCGGATGAGCGGCCAGTGCTCGTTCACGTCCTCCATCGAGAGGGGCAGCGCCGGCATCGGGGTCGCTCCGGCCACGGCGCCATCGATGAACGCGAACGTGTGGTCCCACGGGATCCACGAGAATCGCCCGTTCTCGTTCGGGTCCGAGTACATATAGTAGTTGTGCGGCAGGCGGCCGTACACGTCCCAGTCCTCGACCACCGCGTTCAGCGCCAGCCAGTGCAGGAAGCCGTCCACGTCGAGGCGCGCCTCGAGCCCCGCGCGCCAGGCGGCGGCGTCGGTCCTGTCGGCGTGCAGCGCGTCGAAGAGCGCGCGCGCGTCCGAGAAGTCGGCCTCTTCCTCGTGGTTCTCCTTGACGAGCGAGTCGGGATCCCAGGTCTCCCACCGCGCGCCGGTGCCGTCGGGCTTGTAGAGATTGCCCTTGTGGCCGCCGAAATGCGTGTCGAGGAACGACTCGTCCGACGGGACCTCGATCCCTGTGTACAGCCCGAAATAGATCGGCCCCTCCCCGTGATCGACGAAGACCCGATAGAACGCTGTCGCGGGCGCCGGGATCCCCGCCGTGGCGAAGATGTCGGTGCCGAGCTTCTCGCGCAGGAGCGACGGATCCAGGTAGCTGCTCGTGAACGCCAGCCCGTCGAACCCGTAGAAGCGCTGGTTCTTCGACTCGGGGTAGGTGTCCTCGAATCTGTCGAAGTTGAGTCGCAGCGGAAGTTTCCAGTTACCCTGCATCCAGGGCAAGAGCAGGCTGACGTTGCCCCTGAAGCGGATGCCGACGTGCTGCCACTTCCTGTCCTCGGTGGCGACGTCGCACTCGACGTAGAGAGGCGAGCGCGGGAAATGGTCGACGCTGCTGATGAGCCCGGGATCGCCGCCGGGACCGCCCGGACCGGCCGGCATGCAGGCCAGACCAGCCTCCTGCTCGGTGCACGTCCCCGCTGTCTCGGTACCGAAGACGTCGATCGTGCAGGGGTCGGACGCCGCGAGATCGTTGCAGGCGTCGATCCAGTCCTGCGGCGGCTCGAAATCACCGGGATCCTGCGGCTTCGGCTGGCACGTCAGGCCGCCGGGGAGCTCCGAGCACGTCCCCTCGGCGGGGGATCCGAAGAGATCGATCGTGCAGTCGTCGCCGACAACGAGCCCTGTGCAGGCGTCGACCCACTCCTGCGGCGGCTCGAATCCGCCCGGCCCGCCGGCCTGCGCGCCGAACTCGCCGATCATCGACGTGATGTCGTCGACCATCTCCTGCCATCGCTCGGGCGCGATGGTGATGTCGATGCGGGGAACCCGGTCCTGCGGGAACGCGAGGGCGTAATCGGGCTGTTCCTTTGCAGTATTGTTCTCACCGCCGCCGCCGCCGCCCGTGCCGCCCGGGCCCATGCCGCCGCCGCCCGAGCCGCCCGGACCCGCGGTGCCCGCGCCCGTGCCGTCGCTCGCGCCGGCGCCCCCCGTCCCGGAGGGCGAGCCGGGCGTGGAGTCGCCGCAGCCCGCGAGCGGCACCGCTGCCAACGCCGCGAACGGCAACAGATAATGCAGGATTCGTACTTTCATGGATCGCTCCTAAGCTCGGCAGTCCGGGAGCGATCTTATGACGATCGTGCAACGGCCGGGTCACAAAATCCGCACGCTGGGGACGAACGCCGCGCCGCGCGCCGCTGTGATCGAGACGCGCTCGGCCCCTCGATGGCGAGGTGTTCGAAGGGCCGACACGCGGTCTCGGCGAGGCGCTCGCGCGCGCCTCTGCCGTCCGTCACACTCGGATTATTCCACTCTGCCGCCAGCGCGGCAGAGGGCCCCGAGGCGCTCTCTCAGAGGCGCTCGTCGCACGCGCCGGACGACGCCACCGACACGCCCGCCGCGTTCGCGGAGCACGTGTTGCTGTACGTCTTGCCGTCGCAGCCGCAGACAGGGTCGTAGATGTGCAGGCACGCCTCCGGGATGACCTCGCAGGTGCCCATCTGATCGCCCGCGCCGCAGCTCGCCTTCGGGCTGTAGTCGCAGAAGTACCCGCGCTCGCACGCGAGGCCGGCGATGCCGCCGCACGCCTCGTCCCGGGGCGTCTCGCACGCGCCGCGCGACGCCACCGACACGCCGGCCGCGTTCGCGGAGCACTCGTTGCCATACGTCTTGCCGTCACAGCCGCAGACAGGGTCGTACTGCTTCGTGCACGCCGCCGGGATGGGCGCGCAGGTGCCTGTCTGATCGGCCGCGCCGCACTGGGCCTCGATCTCGTAATCACAGAAGAAGCCGGGCTTGCAGGCGAGGCCGGCGAAGCCGCCGCAGACGGCGCCGGGGAGCCTGCTGTCTCCCCTCACCTCCTGCGCCTCGGAGACGACCTGCTCGGCGTCGCCGTCGGCCACCTCCACCTGACAGCCCGCGGCGAACGGGGCCATCGAGAGCGCGAGCCAGAGAGCGGATGCGATGCGATGGTTCTTGATGAGATCCTGAACGTTCATGATGTCTCTCCATGTCGCCTCGCCGCTCCGGGCGGGGCGATGACAATGCACGAGCACCTTCCTCCGCGGCGATGACCGACGCGGCGATCGCCGCGTCGAGGGCGCCTCGGCGACGAGGCATCGAGGCGTCCATCGCTGTGTTGCGGAGGCGTAGTCCCCTTGGCAGGAGTCGGGCCACGCGGCTTTCGCGGCGCGCGCGCCCCTCCGCGGCGCCCGGGCCGCCCGGATCGGGCAGACGCTTGCTCAACTGGGCGTGACCTTGCGCAATCTGCGCGACAGCGGCCCGCAGGGGACTTTGGCGCGCCGATCGTGGTAGGGAGCGCGGATGCACCGCCGTCCTCGCCTCGTCGCCCCCGGCGCCGCCCTCGCCGCGCTCCTCACCGGTTGCAGCGCCACGCCCGACGCGGCCGCGCCGGGCAGCGGCGAGCACGCTGGCCACCACGGAGGGCACGACGGCCACCACGGAGGGCACGACAACGGCGCAGGGCCGCTCGTGCACCGCTTCGAGCGGGCCGAGGACTGGGTGGCCGAGTTCGAGGGCCCCGAGCGCGACGCCTGGCAGAAGCCCGCGGAGGTCGTCGCCGCGATGCGGATCGCGCCCGGCATGCGGGTCGCCGATCTCGGGGCCGGCACGGGCTACTTCCTGCCGCACCTGTCGCGCGCTGTCGGGCCGACAGGCGCGGTCGTCGGCCTGGACATCGAGCGGGACATGGTCCGCTACATGACCGAGCGCGCTTCCCGCGAGCGCCTCGCCAACGTCACCGCGCGCCAGGTCGGCCCCGCAGATCCCGGGCTCGATCCCGGCTCGGTCGACCGCATCCTCGTGGTCAACACCTGGCACCACATCCCCGATCGCCCCGCCTACGCGGCGAAGCTCCGCGCAGCGCTCCGCCCGGACGGGGCGGTGGTCGTCGTCGACTTCACCGACACAGCGCGCCACGGCCCCCCGAAGGAGCACCGCATCGCCCCCGAGGCGGTCGCCGCCGAGCTCCGCGCCGGGGGCCTCTCGCCCGAGGTCGTCGCGGAGGACCTGCCCGATCAGTACATCGTCGTGGGCAGACGCGCCGACGCGGGCGCGGCGCGCTGACGGCGCGCGGGGCGCCCTGCCGGCGAGGACGCTGTCGATGCCTGTCGTGCCGATGGAGCTGTTCATGCGCCGCGCGCGCGCGGCGCGGGCACAGGTGAGGTAACCTTACTTGTCCCAAGGAGACGCTTGTTGATGCTGGTCCATCGCTTGAGCGAGCTGTCCCGCGCCGATCTCTCCACGGCCGGCGGCAAGGGCGCGAACCTGGGTGAGCTGGTCCGGCTCGGGCTCCCCGTGCCGCCCGGGTTCGTGGTGAGCGCCGCGGCGTACGCGGAGCAAGCGCGCGCGTGGGGGCTCGGCGTGCGGCTCTCGGCGCACCTCGCCAGGAGCGGCTGGAAGGCCGCGGCCTCGCAGGTGGCGGAGCTCTTCGAGAGCGGCGAGCTGCTGCCCGAGATCGAGGCCGCGGTCCGCGACGCCTACCGCGAGCTCGGCGCGCCGGCTGTCGCGGTGCGATCCTCGGCGACGGCGGAGGATCTCGCCGACGCCTCGTTCGCGGGCCAGCACGAGACGTACCTCGACGTGACCGGAGAAGACGAGCTCCTCGTCGCGCTGCGGCGGTGCTGGGCGTCCCTCTGGAGCCCGAGGGCCCTCCGCTACCGCGCCGTGCGCGGCATGGATCACCTGGGGGTCCACATCGCTGTCGTCGTGCAGCGCATGGTGCCGGCCGATTTCGCCGGGGTCCTGTTCACTGTCGACCCTGTCGCCCAGCGCGCCGACCGCATGCTCCTGGAGGTCGCGCCGGGCCTCGGCGAGGCCATCGTCTCGGGCCACACGACCGGCGACGTGTACCGCCTCCGGCGCGCGCCGTTCGCCGGGCCCGCGGAGCTCCGCCCGGACGGGCCGGACGGCGCCCCGGACCCCGCCGGGGCGGGCGACGTCGCGATCGAGGACCGCGACCTCCGGGAGGCCGGCCGCCCCGCGCCGAGCGACGCCGTGGTGCTCGATCTCGGCCGGCTCGGGCTCCGCCTGGAGTCCCACTTCGGCTGCCCGCAGGACGTGGAGTTCGCCATCGCGGGCGGCTCCATCCACCTGCTCCAGTCGCGCCCGATCACCACGCTCGGCGCGGCCGAGATCGAGCCCCTCCCGCCGCCCCCGACGCTCACGCGGCTCCAGCGGAGGATGGTCGAGTCGAACGACAACGATCGGTTCCCCGTCGCCCCCAGGCCGCTCGATCAATGGGGCTTCCGGATGTCGATCCCCGCGATCGTCCGCGCTGTGCGCTTCCTCGGGCTCCACGTGGACGAGGCCGACGAGCGCGCGCTGGTCGACCAGGTGTGGCGTGAGCTCTTCGTCCTGCCGCCGGTGCGACCCACCCTCCGGCTGCTCGGGCTGCCGCACAAGGTCGCGGCCAGCCTGCGCGACGACGGGATGGCGTGGTGGGAGGGCGAGGCGTTCCCGCGGATCCAGGAGGTCTGCGCGCCGGCCGATCTCCGCGCGATGGACGACGCCGCGCTCCTCCGCCGCGCCGACCGGATCGTGGAGACCACGACGGAGGTCCTTGGCGAGCGGTTCGAGCGGAGCGTCAGCCAGCTCGCCGCTGTCGCGCTGCGGGTTCCGGTCACCCTCGCCGTGGGGAGGAAGCGGGCCGATGCCGTGCTGGGCGACCTCGTCTCGGGCCTTCACACCCGGACGTCCGACGTCAATTTCGCGCTCTTCCAGCTCGCGCGCAGGGCGGCGAGCGCGGGGCCGGAGGTGGCCCGCGCGATCGGCGAGGGGCACCCGGAGGAGCTCCGCGGCTCCGAGGCCGGCCGGGCGTACCTCGCCGAGGTCGAGGCGTTCCTGGACGAGCATGGGTACCGGGAGAGCAAGGGCCTCTACCTCTCGGCGCCGACGTGGCGGCAGGACCCCGCGCCCCTGTGGGGGCTCCTCCGCGGCCTGCTCGACGCCGTCGAGCCGCCGTCCGAGGAGGCCGGGATGAAGCGCTATCATACGGCGCTCGAGGAGGTCACCCGGAAGCTCCGCTTCGTGCCGGGGCTGCCCGACGCGTTCCGCCGCACCCTCGACAGGCTGCGCCGCGCGATCCTCTTCCGGGAGCGCTCGCACTTCGACGTGGTGCGCTCGTTCTCGGCGCTCCAGGCGATCGTGGCCGAGCTCGCGCGTCGCCTCCACGAGCGCGGGCGCCTGCCGGTCGCCGACGACATCTTCTATCTGACAGACGCCGAGGTCCGGGCCTGGATCCGCGGGGAGGCGCCGCCGCTCGACGAGGTGAAGCGGCTCGTTCGGCGCCGGCGCGCGACGTACGGGGTGGTCAACGGCAGGTGGCAGAAGCGGGCGTTCCGGGCGGGCGCGGGGGGCTCGGGCAGCGAGCTCCGCGGCAGCGGGGCGTCGTCCGGGGTGGTGCGCGGCAAGGCGCGCATCGTGCGCGACGAGCGCGAGTTCGAGCGGCTGAAGGCGGGGGAGATCCTGGTCTGCCCTTACACGAACCCCGCCTGGACGCCGCTCTTCACCCTCGCCGCGGGCGTCGTGACCGACACAGGCGGCGCTGTGTCGCACGCGGCCATCGTCGCGCGCGAGTACGGGATCCCCGCGGTCCTGGGGGCCGCCGGCGCGACCGAGCGGATCGCGGACGGCCAGGAGATCGTCGTCGACGGGGCGGAAGGCCGGGTGCTGCTCCTGGGCCAGGGCGCCGCGGACTGAGCGCGTCCCATCGGATCGGCGAAGCGCTCGCCCGGGCGGCGGCTACCGGTAGCCGGTGACGTCGGCGGGCTTGCCGGCGTCCTGGACCTCGACGAGGTACCGCCAGGCGTCGGGCCGGGAGCCGTCCACGTCGGTGAAGCCGTACACCTTCGCGAGCTGGCCGCTCGACAGCGACTTCCCGGACCAGCGGGCCGCCTCCGGGTCGGCCGCGAGCGCCGCCACAGCGCGGCCCACGTACGCGGGGGTCTCGGAGATCGCGAAGTGCGGCTGCTTCGCGAGCGCGTCGCGCCAGCGCTCCTCGGTGACCCCGTAGTGCCCCAGCATGATCTCCGAGCGCAGCCACCCCGGCGTCAGCGCCACGGCGGCGCCGCCGTGGGCCCGCAGCTCCTCGGCCTGCGCGAACGCCATGCGGAGGACCGCTGTCTTGGCGAGGTCGTAGAAGAACGAGACGCGGTAGTGCCCTGCGTTGTACTCGGCCGTGCCGTCCGTGATCTCGACGACAAGGCCGCCCGGCCTCCTGATGAGCAGCGGCAGGGCGTAGTGGCTCGTGATGATGTGGGTATCGATGGCCAGCCGCAGCAGCCGCATCCCGCTGTCCAGCGAGTGCTCCCACAGCGGCTTGTCCCACGCGAAGAGGTGCTCGCCGCCCCAGATGTCGTTGACCAGCACGTCGAGCCGGCCCTGCTCCCGCTCGATGCGCGCCACGAGCGCCTGGACCTGCTCGCGCTCCAGGTGATCCACCTGCACAGCGATCCCCCTGCCCCCGGCCCGGGTGACCCGCTCGGCTGTCTCCTCGATGGTCTCGGGCCGATCCATCTCCGAGCGCTGCGCGCGCGTCGTGCGGCCCGTGACGTACACGGTCGCCCCCGCCGCGCCCAGCTCGACCGCGATCCCCCTGCCCGCCCCGCGCGTCGCGCCCGCGACGAGCGCCACCTTGCCGTGAAGTGCTCCGCTCATGATCGATCCTCCTTTGCCAGCGCGCGGGAGGGTCGCACGGCGATCCTGACATCTCCTGTCAGGTATTCCTGAGCCGCCTGTGCTCGCGTCGATCGCGGCGACGACGCGCGTGATCCACGGCCGGCGTGACGCCGTTCAGCCCAGGAGCCCCCGCTCGGCCAGCCACAGCGTGGCGCCGGCGCGGCTGTAGATGCCGAGCTTGTCGTAGGCGTGGGCGACGTGGTGCTGCACGGTCTTGTCGGAGATGCAAAGGACGGAGGCGATCTCGCGGTTGGTCTTGCCGGTCCCGACGAGCCGCAGCACCTCCAGCTCGCGCGCCGTGAGCGCCTTGCGTGGCCGGACGAGCCGGCCGCGCCCGGCGCCGGCGTGCTCGCTGCTCCGAGCAGGGCGCGGAACAGGATCGGTGGCGAGCAGGTAGCCGTACGCCGTTCCGTTCCCCCCGGGGAGGCGATGCGTCCAGATCGGGTTGGCGCAATAGAGCTCCAGCACCTCTTTCGTGTACCCGACCACGAAGTACTCCAGGTACGGATGCCAGGCCGGGAGGTCGCGAACGCGAAACTCGACGCCGGAGTCGATCAGAGAGGCCTCGGAGCGGCTCTCCGTCTCGGCAAAGTACCGCTGCCAGAGGTTCTGGACGGTCGCGACAAGCGACGAGATCTCCGGGTCCTCGACGAGGCGCTTCAGCGGACCGTCGACGAGCGCCCAGCGCGCCGACTCGGCCCCGAGCTCGAAGAGCGCGTCCTTGCCGTCCGGGTAGAACCGCCGGACGAGCTCGTCATGGAAGGCGAGGAACTCCGGCAGCGGGACCAGGCTGCTGGCCGTGATCGGCCGCCGGAACCACGGGTTGGTCTGCGCCACGTCACGAAAGAGGCTGTGCCACGCCTCCGAGCCGAATCGACGGCTCACCAGCGTCTTCCGCGTCAGGACTGTGGTTCCGCTGACCTTCATGGACAAGCAATTCCGCTCCTGTAGCTGCACGTCGAATCCGCGCAGAAGCAGGATCGTAAGCGTATCAAGGCCAGTATGGACGATCATGGCGCGGGCGGTCAACACGCGATCTCGCTCGCCATGCGGCAGCCGCGATCATGATGCTGCGAGCAGCATCATGATCGGACTATTTCAACGGAGCCACCTTCCAGGACCTCGCGCTGCGGACGGCGCAGGGTCATCGCATTGCGCGACGCGTTGCATCTGAGCGCGGCGGCGTCGCGCGGGCGTCGGGCCGCCCGAACGAGCCGCGCGCCGCGTGGCCGGGCCAGGGCGCCCCCGGGGCGGGGCGCTGGCCGTGGGACGCGAGCTCCGCGAGGAGCTCGGCGCCGCGGTGTATCTACGATCCTTCCCGGGCTCTACGGCAGCGTGTGCCGCTTCAGCGCGGGCCAGCCGACCCTGGCGTTGCCGGCCTCGTGGCCGCCGCCCTGCTTCGTGCACAGGGTGACATCGACGCCGTCCTGGCACGCCGAATAGGTCGAGCAGCCGTCGCCGTTCTCGGCCGAGGGCGAGCCGGTGCATCCATTGATCTCGGCCCACGCCTCGAAGCCCCTCTTCGCGCCGAGGAACGTGATGGGCATGCCCCGCACGACCGAGGAATATCCGCCCGCGTAGGGCACGATCGGGTCCGAGGTGCCGCGGAACGTGATCACGGGGATGGGCCGCGACGGGTTGCAGTCGCCGACGTTCTCCTCCAGGAGATCGAAGGCGGCGGGCGCCACCGCCGCGAACACGTCGGCCGCGTGGCAAGCGAGGTAGTGGGACATCCCGCCCCCCATGGAGAAGCCGACGGCATAGACGCGCTTCGGGTCGATGCAGGCGGTCTCCTGGATCTGGGCCACGATCGCCTTGGCGACGGCCACGTCGTCGGTGCCGGCCACGCAGCACGGTCCCACGTTCCAGGCGGGGCCCGACGGGCCGGACAGACCGCTAGGAAAGGCCATGATCACCCCTTCCGGATCGGTCTGCGCCGGATACGGCGATCCCGATCGTTGCGACGGGCCATCGCCGCCGAGGCCGTGGAAGTCCAGCACGAGCGGCACCGGCTTGCTGCCGTCGTACGCGGGGGGGACGTGCAAGACATAGCTGCGGCTCGCGGAGCCCACCGTGACCGTCCGGTTCGTGTCGCCAGCCCTCAGCGCGGGCGACGGACAGGTGATGGTTCCGGTGCCACCGCCTGTGCCGCTGCCCCCGGTGCCAGCGCCCCCGGTCGGGTCTCCACCGGTGCCGCTGCCCCCGGTGCCGCTCGTCGCGGCGTCGCTCCCCCCGGTGCCGTCACCGCCGGCTGAGCCCGTCGTGCTCCCCGACGCTGAGCTCGTCGTGCTCCCTGACACGGTGCTGCTCGTGCTGCCCGAGGTGACCCCCGCGCTGGTACCGGAGCCGCCGCTGCCGTCGCCGGCGCTGGAGGACCCGTCGTCGCCGCCGCCGCAGCCCCAGAGGGCAATACCGAGCGCTCCTGACAGCAGGATGTGCCTTGGCAAACTCGTTCGTCCGTTCATCATGGGTCAGCACCTTACTCGCATCACCCGATCGGGGTGACCGCAACGGGTTCGTACACGACATCGATGGATCGAGGCATAGGCATACTGGCCTATGCCGAGACGTCGACCCCAGGCTGGTAGACGTGACGATCCGGGGGACGCTCGAGCCAGGCGCCGGCATCGAGGCGCTCAGTCACCCCGAAGCAGCCATGAGGGCGCTGCCCGACCTTCGCCCCGAAGGCTTGCCTGCGGAGGTCCGCGGGGATCCTGACGGATCCCGGCCCCCGCGTGCCTCGCTCCTACGGCGCCGCGAGGGCCGCGATCTCTTCAGCCGAGAGAGCTCGGTCGTAGATCCGGAAGTCGTCGATGGAACCCTTGAGCAAGGGATCTGCCTCGAACCGCGACTTGCCGATGTAATTATCTACCGTGGGCGCAATCCGGGACGGCTTCACATCGTGTGGAGCTGCTGGAGTGGCCGACCCGACGGAGATACCATCGATCCATATCTGGTACGTGCCGCTCGAGATCGTGACGGCCAGATGCTTCCAGGCATTGACGGGGAGCGGGCTCGCGGCCAGCACGGTCGCCTCGTTGCCGTCCGAGTACACCGAGAAGCGCAATGCGCCGGAGCCCTCGCGCGGGGTGAAATACATGAACCCGTTGATGCCGCCGACATCGACGATGCGCGACCAGTCGTCGATGCTGCTCAGGTTGACCCAGGTCGCGATGGTGAGATTGTCGAGGCCGTCGGTGAGCCCGTCGGGGAGATCGACGTGGGGGTCGGCGCCCTGCAGGCTGAGCGCGCCGCCGATTCGCCCCGTCGACGTCCATCCGGCGCTCCCGGCGAGCGTGGCGTCATGCCCGTTGCCGGACGCGTCGTGCGCCACGAGGTCGGCCTCTTCGTCGAACATGTAGTGCACGACGAGCGACGGATCGGGCCCGCCGCCGCCGGCGCC
>NZ_JEMA01000690.1 GCF_001589285.1 Sorangium cellulosum
CACGCCGGCGCCGGTCGCGGCGACGAGCGCCGCCGCCGCCACGAGCGGGGCCGCCTTGCTGCGGGGGCGCGGCGCGGCGTGGGCCGCCTCGCCCGCCACGATGATCGTCCGCTGGAACGGCACCGAGGTGCCGGCGCCCGTCATCGACGGCGGCGGGCCGTCGAGCCTCGGCTCCGACGTGCGGACCGGGGCGCCGCTCTGCGAGTACTGCATGCTGCGCTCCTGCCAGCTCCGGGGCGTGGCCACGGGCGTCGGCGGCCGCCGCGACCCGGGGTCGCCGTAGTCCTGCCAGCTCCGGGGCGTGGCCACGGGCGTCGGCGGCCGCCGCGTCGCGAGGTCGCCGGGCTCGGGCCAGTTCACGGCCGTGCCCGCGGGCGTCGGCGGCCGCCGCGTCAGGGCCTCGGGGTTCGCCCGCGACGGCGGCGGGGCGTCGGCCTGCACCGAGTCGGGCAGCGGCTCCAGCATGTCCTCGCGGATCGAGGCGCCGTACGGCAGCAGCGTCCGGACCGCGTCGAGCATCTCCGCCGCGCTCTGGAAGCGCAGGTTCCTGTCGATCTGGAGCGCGCGGTGCACGATCTCGCCGACCTCGTACGGCACCCAGGGCGCCAGGCTCTGGATGGGCGGCGCCGGCACCGAGCAGATGGCGACGATCAGCTCGCCGAGCCCGCGGGAGTTCCGGTAGGGGGTGCGCCCGGCGAGCATCTTGAAGAGGACGATGCCGAGCGACCAGAGGTCGGTCCGGCCGTCGACGTCCTTCATGTTGCGCGCCTGCTCCGGCGACATGTAGATGGGCGAGCCGATCAGGTTGCTCGTGGCCGTGAGCTCCTGGTGCTTCTCGAAGCTGTCGTCCGCCTGGATCTTGGCGACCCCGAAGTCGAGCAGCTTGACCGAGAGCTCCCCCCCGTCGCGCCGGGCCAGGAACAGGTTGGCGGGCTTGATGTCGCGGTGGAGGACGCGCGCGTCGTGCGCCCGGATGAGGCCCATGCACGCCTGAGCCACGATGCAGAGCGCGAGCTCGGGCGGCAGGGGACCGAGGCGCCGGAGGAGCTGGTCGACGTCCTCGCCGGAGAGCAGCTCCATCACGAGGAAGGGCAAGCCGGTCGCCCGGTCCCTCCCGCTGTCGAGCACGCTGGCGATGTGCTCGCTGTCGATGGCGCCCGCCGCCCTGGCCTCGCGCTCGAAGCGGGCCATGACCGCCTCGTCCTGCGCGAGCTTGCTCGTGATCACCTTGACGGCGACGCGACGACCGGTCCCGAGGTGCCGTGCCTCGTAGACTGCCCCCATCCCGCCCTCTCCGAGCAGCCCGAGGATGAGGTACCGTTGATCGAGGGTGGTGTTGATCAGGTTGATGTCCGTCATGGTCCGGTCGACCCGGTCGCCGCTCCGATGCGCCGACCCTTGCGCCCCGGATCGCATTGTCGGACGGAAGTTCTCGCTAGGCAATCTCGCGGTAAGGGCGCCCCGGACGAGAGGTGTCCTACCGCCGATGTACGGGCGTGGGCGAGCGCGGTCGGTGAACCCGGGGCGAAACGGCCGCGCGCCTGGATCGCGCGGACCAGCGCCTGCGGCGGCGGCGCTCGCGGTTCCGCATCGTTAATTTATTTGTTTGTTTATTTAAGGAGTGTCACGGTCGCGCTCGCCATCCGAAGAGGAAGGATCGACCGCGTCGCTTCCCTGCTCGCCGCCGGGGTGGGGCGAGCCGGCGCGCTCCCAGGCGGCGTAGTCGCCGCGCGTGAGCAGCGGGTCCTCGGGCAGGGCCTCGGGCTCGGCTGTGTCGCGGGCGGGGTCGAAGGCCGGATCGAGCAGCCGCGCGAGGTCGAAGCGCAGGAAGCGGCCGGCGAGGTGCGGGCCCTCGCTCACCCAGAGCACGCGCGCTGTGGCGTCCATGACGACGGCGTGGGTCGCGATGAGCGCGTCGATCGCGCGCCGGTCGCCGAGCGGCAGCGGCGCGCCGCCGGGCCCGCGCCTGTCGCGCAGGACGTCGACGGCCGCCTCGATCGTGGCGCCCTCGGGCAGGGCCGCGAGCCGCTCGTCGAGGCGGCGGCGCCGCGCGTGGGTCGAGGTCTCGGCCTCGACGCGCCGGTTGCGCGGGTCGCCGGCGAGCGGCCCCTCGAAGTGGTTGGTGAGCGGCACCTTCCCGCGGCCGCGGCGCGCGTGGAGCGGCGCGCCGGGCGCCCGCTCGGCGATCGCGACCTCGCCCGCCGCGTCGACGAGCATCACGAGGTGGGAGACCATCGGCGCGCGCGCCTCGAGGATCGCGAGCGCCGCGTCGACGCCGTCGGCGCGGCCGAGCACCTCGCGCATCGTGTGGACGACGGGCTCGCCGGCCGCGCGCGGCGCGCCGGCCCGCCCCCCGTGGACGACGAGCGCGAGGCCCGCGGCGTTCATGCCGGTGACCGCGCCGACGAGGCCGGGCCAGGCCACCGAGGCGTACGGGATCTTGCCCTGCTCGTGGACGAGGAACACCGCCTTGCCCTCGTCGAAGACGGGCCCGGCCTCGAAGTCGAAGTTGCGGGCGAGCACCGCGTGCCCGCCCGCCGACGCCGTCCCGGTGAGCGCGAAGCTCGTGCAGCCGATGAGCGGGGAGTGCTCGAACGAGAGCGCGATGTCGTAGAGCGACTGAAGGAAGACGAAGCGGTGGTACGTGGGGAGGACGCCGTCGAACGGGTCGGGCGAGAAGGCGCGGGCCTGCGCGGCGATCTCGCGGCGCGCGCCCTCGGCCATGCCCTCGTCGACGCCGCGGAACTGGAGGCGCGAGAGGTCCATGAGGAGCCACCGCAGCGGGGCGACGGGCACGTAGCGCTGGAACTGCTCGTAGAGGGTGCCCTCGTTCCGGACCATCTCCGGGTAGAAGAGCCGGCCGTGCTGGTGGCCGATCTCCTCGGGCGATCCGGCGAGGCGCGCCTCGAGGATCCGGCCGCGGCGGCGCGCGTAGGCGGGGCCGAGCACGCGCAGGCCCGCCGGTCCGGCCGTGGGCTCGCCGGAGGCCGCGGCGATCGGCGGCGGCTCGATCCGCGTGGCGGCGGCGATGCCGAGGTGCGCGAGGACGGGCGCGGCGAGGAGCGCGGCGGCCGCGATGAGCTTGCGCCGGTGGCGGGCGGCGCGCTTCACATCAGGGCGACGCCGTCGTCGGCTGCGACGGGCGGGGGTCGATCTCGGCGGCGATCGCGCTCGCCGCGGCGGGGCGGCGCGCGGCCGGGGACGGCGCCGGGGCGGCGGGCACGTGGCGGAGCCCGCGCGTGAGCGCGAGGGTCGTCACCACCCGGCGCACGATCCTCGCCGGATCGCGCACGCTGTCGAAGTGCGTGAGCCGCTCGTCCTCGGGCGGGTAGATGACCCGGATCGGCACCTCGACGATGCGGACGCCGGCGGCGACGGCGCGCAGGAGGATCTCCGCTTCGAAGGCGTAGCCCTCGTCGCGCGCGTCGAGCGAGAGCGTCCGCCGGAGCGGGTAGCGGCGCAGGCCGCACTGGGTGTCGGCGAAGGGGCGGCCGGCGAAGAGCGAGAGGAAGAAGTTCGAGATGCGGTTCGAGATCTGGTTCGCGCGCGGCGCGCCGGCCGAGGCGAGATCCCGGATGCCGAGCACGAGCGCCTCGGGGTCGGCGTCGGCCTCGACGAGGCGCCGCGCTTCGTCCGGCGGGTGCTGGCCGTCCGCGTCCACGGTGACCGCCACGTCGAAGCCCGAGGCGAGGGCGAACTCCATCCCGGTGCGCAGGGCGGCGCCCTTGCCGAGGTTCTCCGGGTGGCTCAGCACCGTGGCGCCGGCCGCGCGCGCCAGCTCGGCCGTCCTGTCGGTCGACCCGTCGTCCACGACGAGGACCGATCCTGCGAGCCCGTCGACGCGGAGCGCGTCGCGTGTGACGTCCCCAACGTTGCGCTCCGCCTGGTAGGCGGGAATGATGGCGCAGATCCGCATGAAGCAGAGTGCGATTACCACGGTGTGCCCTGGATGAACAGCGGCAGGCACGATCTGTCCTCTACGTTGTCGGCGGGGAGACATTCGACCGCGCTCGATCTCGACGCGGGAGAACCTGCGCGGGGCTCCTGGCGGGCGGCCGCGGCCGCGCTGCCCGGGTAGCGCGCGTCCAGCCCAAGGAGCTTCCTCGTGCATGTCCCCTCGACGCTGGCCGGCGATCGTCGGCCGGAGCCCCGTCCGGGCTTGCTCCGTCGCCGCCCCCATTTCCGTCGCGTCTGGCTGAGCGAGATCGTCTCGCTGCTCGGCGACTGGATGAGCTTCGTCGCCGTGAGCCTGCTCGCGCTGGGCGGCGAGGGGGGCGGCGTCGTGGCGCTCGCGCTCGTCATGGTGGGGCATCACCTGCCGAACGCGCTGTTCGCGCCGGTGGCGGGCGTGCTGGCGGACCGGCTCGATCGCCGGTGGCTGCTGATCGGGACCAGCGCGGCGCAGGGCGCGCTCACGGTGGGCATGCTGGTCGCCGCCGTCCTCGGCAGCGTGCCGGCGGTGCAGGTGCTCGTGTTCGCGCGCGCGTCGGTGGGCGCGCTGCGGCTGCCGGCCCAGAGCGCTGTGCTGCGGCACGTGGTCGAGGAGGACGAGCTGCTCGAGGCGAACGCGATCGCGTCGGCGACGTGGAGCGTCATGTTCGCGGTCGGCATGGCGTTCGGCGGCCTGATCGCGGCGCTCGGCCCGGCGGCTGCGCTCGCGCTGGACGCGGCGTCGTTCGGGCTGTCGGTCGTGTTCCTGTGGGGGCTGCCGCGGATGGTCGCCGAGGGGCGGCCGGCGGAGGGCGGCGCGGTCGCCGCGCTCGCGTCGGTGCGCGGCGACATGGTGCTCGCCTGGAAGCACGCCTGGGAGCGGCCGCCGCTGCTCGACGCCGTGCTCGCGAAGACGCCGGTCCACCTGGCGAACGGCGGGGCGCTCCTGCTGCTCAACGTGCTCGCGACGCAGCTCGCCTTCGCGGGCACGGGCGCGCTCACGCTGGGGGTGCTCCAGTGCGTCCGGGGCGCGGGGACGGGGGTCGGCCCGCTGCTCGGCGTCGCGCTCGTGCGCCGCGGCCTCCGGGGCGAGCTCGCCGCGACAGGGGCCGCCTGGGTGACGTTCGCGTCGATCGCGGCGTTCGCGGTGACCCGGCACTGGGCGGCGCTGCTCGGGATCGCGCTCGTGTGGGGCCTGGGCAGCGGCGCGAACTGGGTGCTGTCGAGCGCGGAGATCCAGCGGCTCTCGCCGGACCGCTTCGTCGGGCGGCTCTCGGCGATCGACAACCTGGTGCTCACGGTCGGCCTGTGCGCCACGTCGCTCGGGGGCGCCGTGCTCGTGGAGCGGGTCGGCGCGCCGGTGGGAGCGGCCGCGTGGCTCGGCCTCGGCGCCGGCGTCGTCGCCTGGCTCGGGTCGCAGTGGGTTGTGCGCCGGCGGGCCGCGGCGGGGGCGAAGGAGGTTTCCTTGCGGCCCGGGACGGAGGGCAGGTAGCCTCCGGCCCCGATGATCCCGGACGTGTGGGCGCCGCTGCGCGGCCTCTCGGTGCGCCGCTGCGAGGACGAGGGGCTCATCAACGGAACGTGGGTGGCCGGCGTGGCCGGCGAGCCGCCGCGGTTCGTGGTGCAGCGGGTGAGCCCGATCTTCGCCCCGCCGGTCCACGACGACATCGAGGCGGTGACCGCGCACCTGGCGAGCCGCGGCGTCCCGACGCCGCGGCTGCTGCGCGCGGACGACGGCGCGCTCTTCGCGCGGGACGGCGCGGGCGCTGTGTGGCGGGCGATGGACTTCGTCCCTGGCCGCACGCACCACCGGGTCGGCTCGCCCGCGCTCGCCCGCGCCGCGGGCGCCCTCGCCGCGCGCTTCCACCGGGCGGTGGACGATCTCGAGCACGCGTACCGCCACGTCCGCGCCGGCGCGCACGACACGGCGCTGCACATGGAGCGGCTGGACGGCGCGGCCACGGGGGGCGAGGGGCGGCGGCTGGCGGACGCGATCCTCGACGCGTTCCGCACGTGGCAGGGTCGGCTCGACCTGCCGGCGCGGCACTGCCACGGCGATCTCAAGATCTCGAACCTGCGCTTCTCGGAGGCGGGCGAGGGGATCTGCCTGCTCGACCTCGACACGCTGGCGCTGCAGTCGCTCGACGTGGAGCTCGGCGACGCGTGGCGGTCGTGGTGCAACCCGGCCGGGGAGGACGCGACCGAGGCGCGCTTCGACCTCGAGGTCTTCGCCGCCGCGGTGGCCGGCTACCGCGAGGTGCGGCCGTTCAGCGCGGAGGAGCGCGAGGCGCTCGCGGACGCGGTGGAGCGGATCGCGCTGGAGCTCGCGGCGCGCTTCTGCCGGGACGCGTTCGAGGACCGGTACTTCGGCTGGGACGCCGCGCGGTTCCCGACGCGGGTCGCGCACAACCTGCACCGGGCCGCGGGGCAGCTCTCGCTGGCGCGCGCGGCGCGGCGGCAGCGCGGGGAGATCGCGCGGCTGCTCGCGGGGGGGTGAGCGGAGGGGCGAAGGAGGCGTCGCTGGCCTGGGCCGGAGGGGGAGCGACATGGGTGGGGGCGTGGCGGGGCAGGCGGCGGGGATGTCCGGACATGGGCGGGGGCCTGGTCGAGCGGGCGGCGGGGATGTCGCGATAGGGGTGGGGGCGTGGCCGGGCAGGCGGTGGGGATGTCGCGACATGGGCGGGGGCGTGGCCGGGCGGTAGTGGTCGCGTTTGCCTGAAACGCGACCACCCCGATCCAACTGCGACCACTTCGCCGGAACGCGCAAGACGCTCCGGGCGTCCGGCCACCCGATGGGGCGGGACCGTCGGTCACAGGCGCGCACAATGTGCTATACATGAGCACCATCTGCGCGGATTCGGAGCGCCGTTGTTGACAGGTGCGAGCGATGTGATAAATTAGACCCCGGAACGGGATTACGATTTTTCTGGACAGCGCCGCCAGCGGCGTGGTACGGCTTGCTCACGCCCTGAGCGACTCGGCTCCGGGCAAACCAAGGAGCAAGCTGAATGATCAAGCCGGATGACATCACGGTCTACGACGACGCCGCCAAGGCCGAACTTGCCAACGAGGAGCAGAAGATCGACGCGAACCTCCGCGCCGGCAAGGGGTACTACGAGTTCCCGACGCCCATGAAGAGCGAGGCCAGAGTCGCATTCTGGTGCGAGATCGCTCGGCGGTATCGAGCGAACGGGTGGATCGTCGAGACCCGCGACGGCCGCAACCTCAAAGACCCGGACTCGATGGTGATCAAGCACCCGGCGTATACGACCGAGTGAGGCCGCCTCGGCCGCGACACAGGCACCATGGTTGGGGCGCCATCAATTCAGCGTGACCGGCTCGTCCTCGTCCTGCCGGTCGATCTGGTGCCGCAGCAGCGTCCGCAGCACCGTCTCTTCCTCGATCGTCCACCCATCACGCTGCATGAGCTCCAGGTAGGCCAGGTGCGCCATCTGGGATGGTCTGCATCTTCAGGTCGAGCGCGTCCTCCCGCAGGTAGACGTCCGCCTCCCCGCGCGCCTCGGGCAGCTCGACGCGCTTCGTGATGGCGTGTCCGCCGTGCTCCAGGATGAGCCTTGCTCGCACGCGTTGAAGCTCTCGCCCTACCCGTTTCTCACCCTCTCGACGAGTTCCGCAGTCATGCGCTGATGCCGCTCCTGCACAGTCTCCGGGGCTGGCGGGCCACGCAGGTTGTCGAGTAGGTCTTTCTCCGCAGCGCGCCACTGGCCTCGCAGCGCCTCTACCTCCTCGACAGAGTTGGCGTGGGACAGCGCGTCAAGGTACGCGCGACCGGCTTCCTCCACCTTGAGGCGGAGTTCTATGCGTGTGTAATGGCTGGCACTCATCAGATTTCGTTCGCACGGCATCGCGATCCGGTCAAGGCGGCCGCGCGTGATAGTCCTCCGCCCGGTGGCGCGCCGAGCACGCCGACGACGCGCGCAGGCTATGACGGCGTGTGTCCTAGCCGCTTGAAAACGTCGAGAAAACAAGGCGTTTCGCGCTATACTGATGGGTACTTAGCAAAGCGCCCCGCCTCGGCTGGTACCCGAGACGGGGCTGCGGAACGCCGAGCGGTTGGCCCGCCCTGCGCACGTCGCAACGCGCATCATGGGCCGCCGTCCGGGGAGAGGCAAGGGGCCCGTGGCGAACGTGCTTCCGATGGAGACCCGCGTGCGCATCGCCGCCGCGCTGGTCGAGGGGACGAGCGTGCGCGCCGTCGAGCGCATGACCGGGGTGGCGAAGAGCACGATCCTCCGCTTCGCCGTCGAACTCGGCGAGGGCTGCGCGCGCCTGCACAACCGGATCGTCCAGGGCCTGTGCGAGCCCGACATCGAGCTCGACGAGCAGTGGAGCTTCATCGCGAAGAAGGACAAGCGCGTGACGGCCGAGGACCCGGCGGAGTTCGGCGACGTTTTCACCTACACCGCGTTCGCGAAGGGCTCGAAGCTCGTCATCTCGTACGCGGTGGGGAAGCGCGATCAGGCGACGACCGACGCGTTCCTGGCAGACCTGCGCGCCCGCGTGCTCGTCGTCCCGCAGATCACGAGCGACGGGCTCACGCTGTACGTGCCCGCCGTCGAGGCGTCGTTCCGGGGCTGCGTCGACTACGGCATGGTCGTCAAGCAGTACGGCCACAACAAGAGCCCGGACCACAAGTACGAGCCCGCGCGAGACGCGCACTTCATCCGGAAGACGGCCGTGTTCGGCGCACCCGACCCGAAGCGCATGAGCACCTCGGGCGTCGAGCGCTACCACCTCACGGCGCGGCACATCAACGGGCGCAAGCGCCGCCTCGCGCTGTCGTTCAGCAAGAGCTTGCGCAGCCACCGCGCCGCTGTGGCGCTCTCAGTCGCCACGTACAACTTGGCGCGCGTCCACGCGTCGCTTCGCGTGTCGCCCGCGATGGCCGCGGGGCTCGTCTCCGAGCTCTGGTCGGTCGAGGATCTCGTCCGGGCCGCGCTGTCGGAGCCCGCCGCCACGCCGCCCGTCCCGCAGGCGCTCACCCTGCCGGCGCAAACCGGGCCGGTCCGGCAGCTCCCCGGCGGCAAAGGTTGGCTCCGGCTCGTCTCTGGCGGGTCTCCCCCGTCTCCACCCGTCGCGCCGCAGCCGCCACCCATAGCGCCCGCGGGCCCCGCAGCGGCCCAGCCGGAGCCGGAGCCCCCGCCGTCAGAGCCACCGCCCGCGCCAGGGCCGCGCAGGATGGTGCAGTTGGACCTGTTCGACGAGTCCGAGTGATGCCGACGGATGCAGGGAGCTGGGTCCCGGGCCCGCTTGCTGCCACCGAGCCAAATCACTGGGGGGGGGCGCCGTGAGGCTGCCCCCCAGTGATGCCCGACTGCTACTCGTTCTGCCGCCGGATCCTCCGCGGCACCGGCGGCGGCTTCGGGCGGAACTGCTTCCTGTTGGGCTCCCGGCGCATCAGCGGCGCGGGCGGGAGCGGGTTGGCGTTCTGCGAGTCAGGAGCCTCGTCCTGACCAGCGGCCCACGGGAATATCCGACAAATCGGGGTACGCATGCGCGCACGTCCTCCGGCGCGGGCCCAGCCAGCACCGGTCCGGCTGGGTCATCTCGCTTGCGTGCTGCGCGGCGAGGGCGTACCTTCCCGTGTGGAAAGGGGTCCCATGCCCTCCAGCGTAACGCCCGCAAGCATGGGCGTCGCGCCGCGCCTCGGAGACTGTGGCGGTCTCCGAGGCGTTCCGCTTTTCGTGGCTCTGGGGCGCGATCTCCTTCAACTGGTCATCCTCCTCGCGATGCGTCACGAGCCCCATTCTGATCGCGGGAGGTAGTACAGGATGCCGAGGACGGACTTCCCGGGCTCCGCATGAGCCGCTTCCAGGAGATCCGTCCATAGTCCGTCCAGCCCCAACGGACCGGACGCTAGACTATTCAGTGGCCGCGCGGCGGCCGGGGATGTCTCGGCATTCATGCCGGCCGCCGTCATGCCGCCCTCCACTTGCCCGAGTTGCCGGCCATGCGCTTGGCGAGTCCAAGCTCATCCAGCGCCTCCATGTCCGCCTTCACGAGGTCCTTGTTGACCGGCGCCTTGTTCCACGGGCAACTCTCCGCGAGGGTGTGGGCGATCTGCATCATTTGCATCCCGTCCGGCTGTACCCGAAGCAGGTGCACGATCCCCGCCCTCCTGTGGGCGGCCAACTCCGTCGCCTCAAAAATCGTATGCGGTCCCCATGCGAATCCCTGGAAGAGGACGGGGGAGGTGGCCCCCTCAACAAGAACCCACCCATCGTCCAAACGCCTGATGTGGGAGCCGAATAGCCGGGTGCCGATGTTCCCAATTGTGCCCCTGCTCACTTCTACGCCGATCAGCCCAAGCGCTTCGGAGATCTCCGAAGGCGTCATCGGCTTCCGAGCGCCGCGCAGTACACCTAGCGTCAGGTTGGACGCTTTCATGGCGGTGATCTCTACCCAGATCCATCCGTCGTCCGCCTCAGGCGGCGCGGGCGGTCTCTGGGGGGCCGGGATGACGAGGCACTGACGCCCTTTCTCTCCGCCGCGCGGCGCCTCCTCTTCGCCCAGCATGCGCAGGAGCGGCTCCGGGTACTTCATGCCGGCTGCATCGTGAGCGCGAAGGCATTCCTCCGCCGCATCAAGAAGCCGCGTCAGGCTCTGCGCCGCGGCCATCTCCTTCATGAACTTGCTCACGAGGACGTCCATAGCTCATCCGTCCTCCCCGGCGCAAGCGAACAGTGGAGGAAAAATGAGCGTCGCGATCCAGTGGCAGCGATCATCGCGGCACCCCGCGGCGTCCTATGGCAGTGCCGTCTCTCGGTGGCCCGCGCCGCAAGACGAGCCGCTCTGCGGAGTTAAGCGACGGCCTCGCGGGCGCTCATCTCTGCCACCTCTTAACCCGCAGCGTCAGCGCCTCGCGGGCGCTGCGAAGCGTCGACGCCGCGGTGAACGGGCTGGGCTACCCGCCCCCCTCGGCCATCAGCGCCATCACGGCGATCTCGCGGAGCACCTCGCCCGGCGTGCGCTTCTCGTTGTGGGCGATGGCCTCGATGACCGGCTCCAGCGGCTGCGAGCAGAGCCGCGGACCCCGCACGAGGCGGGGGCGGACAGGGAACTGCGGAGCGCGCGGGTCAGGCGGTTCGGGCGGCAGCCAGGCGAACGCGATGTCCCTGGGCCAGTCCCGCGCGATGGAACCTGCCGGCCGGTAGCCCTTCGCGCACAGGTACCGCTCGATGTCGTCGGGCGAGACGCGCCGGGTGATCGGCCTGCCGGGGAAGGTGAGGCTGTGCCGGTGCTTGGGGTCGCGGATGTTGAAGCTCATCGACGCCTCCGGAGCCGCAGCGCGAGCGCTTCCCTGGCGATCCTGAGTCGAGACGCCGCCGTGAACGGGCTGACGCCGCGCTGCCTGGCATACGCGGAGAGGCTCTCCGGCATGTCGACCGCGAGCAGGATCTCGCGGTGCCGGTCGGGCAGCTCGTCCAGCGTCCGAAGCAGGTCGCGCGCCTCGACCTGGGCGTGGAGGTCCGGACCAACAGGCTCACGCAGCAGCCAGAGGGGCTGCTCGTCGAGGACGATGCGACGCACCCAGGCGCTCTCGAAGTAGTGCGACGCATGCCGCCAGGCGACTCCTCGGAGCCAGGCGCGGAGGGCCGCACGAGGTTCGGCTCGCGGGTCTGGACGGTACCGGCCCCGCCGGATGGCGCGCCACGCAGCGACGAGCACGATCTGCTCCACGTCGGCACGGTCGCGCGACGGGATGCCGGCCAGCGTGGCGAGGATGATGCCGCGTTCGGCGAGGATCGCCTCCATCGTCGGTCGCTTCCGGGGATGTCTCGCGGCAGGCGGGCGGCGAGCCCCCTTCCGCCGCGGCGTCATCCGGACCTCCCGCAGGTTGGGCAGCGGTCAGCGGCGACGAGCCCGCCGAGGAGCTGCTCAACGGTGATGCCGGCCGCCTTCGCGGCGCGCTGCGCGGTCGCGGGCGAGCCGTTCTCGCGGCCGTTCGCGATGGCCTCGACGGCGACGACGGACATGCCCATCACCTCGGCGAGGCAGGACCATGAGCCGTACGCGGTGCGCAGGTTGCGCAGCGCGGCACGGAGCCGCTTGCGCTGGATCGGGGTGAGGGAGAGGCAGGGGATGGATCGGCGACGGCGGCGCGCGGGCGCACCTCCGCCTTGGCCGCCAGGGGGCGGCTGGACTAGGGTCAGCATGTCGGACTCCGGGGATTCGGGGTTCGGCCACGCAGCCCGGGGTGCTACCAACACCCGCGGGCTGCACTACTTCGGNGTGCTACCAACACCCGCGGGCTGCACTACTTCGGCCGGAGCCTACGGCGCGGAATCCAACTGCGACCACCTCAATCACTCAGAGGGGGCAAACGCGACCACTACCGGCCGGGCAGGCGGCGGGGATGTCGCGACATGGGTAGGAGCCTGGCCGGGCAGGACGGTCGGCATGTCGGGACATGGGCCGGGGGGGCGCCTAGCTCTGAGTGCTCTGAGTGATGGTGCCGTATTCAGCGCGCGCGGGGCTCGTCGCGGAACCTGCTAAGGCACCGCGTCGAACGCTGCCGCACCGCGATAACGGGCGACGATGCAGCCCACGTCATCCAGCGCGACGGCCCACGTTGCGTCCAGCGGCGCGAGCGGTGCGTTCGGCGTGAGGACCTTGCCCCGGGCCACGAGCGGATTCGCCGCGGCTGGCTCGCGAACGGTCTTTCGAAGCTCTGGCAGGGGCCAGACGGCGCGGCCCGCGGCTACCCTCGGCTCGCGCGTGACCATCACGCACGGCTCGGCGAGGTGCAGGAGATCGAGCCCATCGTTCGTGTCGAGGCTCGGGAGGTGATTCCTGCCGTTGTGCAGCGGCGTGACGACCCATGCGCGTCGCGGGGCGGGTGCCGGTCGCATCAGCGAGAGGTGCATCGCCGCCCAGGAGGCATGGTGAGGAACCTTCAACCCGGCGTGCTCGCCAAGCTCAGGGCGCTGTTGCATCACCAGCTCCCAGCCCGAGGGGATCGGGATCTCCCGCTGTCGGTTCGTCTCTATACGAGGGGGATCTCCGCCGAGGACGACACGCGTGTCGCCCCACGCGATCTCCAGGACTGCGCTCAGCTCGTTGGCGCGCTTGGCCACGTCACTGCCCTGTAGGAGCGGCCGCGCTACCGTCGTGTCGGGTGCTCGGCACACGACGCTCACGGGTGTCGTCCATAACGATGTCCCCGTGCGCAGCGGCGTCACCGTTCGTTGCGTTCGGGCCTCCCACTGCCGGATCGCATTCGCGGCGGCCTGGACCTGCGCCGCCACCTGACGGTCGCGGCTCGCTGCGGCAGCGAGAACCGCCTCGACCGCGTCGACGAGGTGCCGCACGGGAGGCTCGCCGCCGCTGACCATCACCCGCTCTGGTCGGAGCCTGTCGATGAGGTCGGCGAATCCATCGACGTGATCGTGGTGGGGGTGGGTGAGCAGCGCGCCCGCGACGGGCCCGGGGAAGCGCGCGACGAGCGCCTCTTGCGGGAGGACCTCCGAGCCGTCCGCGACCTTGACGCGACAGCAGTCGACGAGCAGCCAGCCGACGTCGGGGAGGCGCACGGCCAGCGCCTCGCCTCGCGCGGGGCCCACCGCGAACACGTAGAGCCGCCTCGGATCGAGCCGCGTCAGCGCGTCGAGCGGCTCACTCGGCGGCAGCATGCGCCTCGGCCGCCCAGCCGCGCAGATGGCGCAGCCGCTCTGACGCCGGCCCGTCATCTTTCCAGGGCGGCGCCGGCTCGTCCTGCGCGAAGACGCGCTGCACGCCGCCCTCGTAGTACGCGAGATAGAGGTAGCCCCGAGCGCGCTCGGCGGGACACCAGGCGTTCGCCGCCTGCCACTCGTCCGCGGTGATCTCCGTACGCACCAGCTCGTGCCGCCCATCGAGCGCCACGCCGACCACGAGCGTGACCGCCTCCTCCGTGGCCGTGACGACCCGCGCGGGGAGCGCCTCGACGAGCCGCGCCCCGTCGGGGCCCTGCTCGGCGATCCGTGCGGGCCGCCGCCAGCGCTGGTCCATGGGTACGCCGGGCGGGTGCACGGAGTCGCCGAGCCGCTCGGCCTCCTCCGCGTCCTCCAGGCGCCACTTCAGCAGGCGCAGCGCGTCCTGCCGGGCGACGACCTCGGGCGGCAGCAGATCGAACGTCCGCCGCGCCCGCCCGACCTCCCCGGCGTCGAGCCAGGCGGCCACGACCCAGCCGTGGAAGTCACGGCAGAGCTGGGGATCCTCGTCGACCCCGCTGCCGTCGGGATCGAGCTGGGCGAGCGCCGTTCGCGTCGCCTCCTCGGCGTCAGCGTAGCGTGCCTGCTCCACCAGGAAGGTGACCAGGCGACTGTGCCACCAACGATTGTCGCCCTCCAGCCTCGCGGCCATGCGAAACGCCTCCTCGGCGCGGAGCGGCTCGACGCCAGCGCGATCGAGGTTGTAACCGAGGTAGTGCCAGGCATAGGCATCGTCGTGGAACCGCTCCACGCACGCGCGATAGACATCGGCCGCGAGGCGATGGAGCTGAGCGTCGATGCTGAGGGCACGGCCTCGGTCCCAGAACAGCTCGCGCGCGTCGCGGCTTTGCTCATCCCACCGGGGGCCGGCCTCCGGCCCACCGTGGGCGAGGTGATGAACCTTCTCCAGCCAGGCGCGCGCGCGCTCGGCGTCGAGCGCCGCAAGCGAGGGCTGACCGTCGAGCATCTGGTAGTACTCCGCCAGCGAGCGGTGCGCCTCGGGCGAGGCGCTGCCCAACGCCAGGCGGACGGTCTCGGTCACACGCAGGGAGTGCGCCTCCGGTTGATAGCCGACACAGTCCCGGAGCAGCGGCTGGTGCTCTGCGGGCAGGCCGGCGAGGCGCTCGGCCACATCGAGGGGAAGCTCGCCGCGGGCCGCCAGAGCGGAGGCGAGCCCGGCGCCCAGCTCGCGGTGCTCCGGCTGCGCGAGTCGATCGGAGAGCAGCACCAGGAGCGGCCGCAGCGGGGCGGCGGAGGCAAGCGCACGGGTCGCGCTCGCCTCCTCGGCGCCCAATGCCAGGCAGCCGACGAGCACGCGGGCGGCGATGGGGGTCGCGCGCGGCGCCTCGCCGAGGAGATCGGCGGCACGGCGCGCGTGGGAGGCATACGTCCCCCACTGCGCCTCGTCCCGCAGCGCGCCGAGGCGCACGGCGGGCGCCTGGAGGTGCTGGACCCGGCCGTGCAGGCCGAGCACACGTCCGAGCGCCTGGTCGATGGCCGTCGCCAGCACCACGAGCCGCAGGCCGGCGGCGTCGCGGAGCCCCTGAAGCAGCTCGACGGCGCGGCGGCGGAAGACGAGCTGGTCACGTCCGGACACCGCGTCGAGCCGACTCCACGAGCTGGGTAGCCGGAGCACGAGGGCCACGTCGTCGCGCGCGGACAGGCGCCGTGCGGCGCTCGCCGCCCGCTCGCGCACGCTCGCGAGCGCCTCGTACGCGTCACCCGCGGCTCCGGCGGCGGCGGCGAGCTGGGCCAGCGCATGGAACACGGCGTCCCCGTCGCGCAGCGGCGGCGGCTCCACGACGAGGATGCGGACCTCCTCGCGCAGGCGGGCGAGGACGCTGGACTTGCCGGCGCCCACCGGGCCGACGATCGCCCCGATACGATCCCCTGTGTTGACCTGCTCGAGCGCCCAGCGAGCCAGCCGCTCGGGCTCGGCGGTCGGCTCGGCGAGGTGCAGGGGGCGCTGCGTGGCCATGGCTCGGTTCCTACCATAGTCGCCTTCGGACCGAGGACGCCGGCTCGACCGCTTGCCCGGGACGTCACCGTGCGGCTCCCGCTGTGGGCGGAGCGGGTTGCTACAGGGAGCGGGTTGCTACAGATCGGGATCGCCGAGCACGACGGGCTCGGCCGGCGCCGGTGGGGCGGGGGCGATGGGCGAGGCGG
>NZ_JEMA01000691.1 GCF_001589285.1 Sorangium cellulosum
CGGCGGCCTCGCGGTCGAAGAGCCGCGCGCCGATCGCCTCGGCCACGTGCGCGGCGCGCACGGCAGGGCTCCCGTCCATGTCGGCGAGCGTCCGGGCGACGCGCAGCACCTTGGTGTACGCCCGCGCCGAGAGGCCGAGCCGCTCCACGGCCGACGCGAGCACGCGCGCGCCCGAGGCGTCCGGCATGGCGACGCGCGCGAGGTCGCGCGGGCCGAGATCGGCGTTGTGCGTCGCGACGACCTCCCCCGCCTCGAACCGCGCGCGCTGCGCGGCCCGGGCCTCCACGACGCGCGCCCGCACCGCCGCGGAGCTCTCGGGCGCGTGGAGCGACGCGCGGCCGACGCCCTCTCCCGCGCGGAGCGGCGCGCACAGGTGCGCGACGTCGACCGGGGGCAAGGCGATGTGCAGGTCGATGCGATCGAGCAGCGGCCCGCTCAGCCGCGCGCGGTAGGCGCGGACGCGGTCGATGGAGCAGACGCAGCGATTCCCGCGGTCGCCGTGGAAGCCGCACGGACAGGGGTTGATCGCGGCGACGAGGATCGGGCGCGCCGGGAAGACGACGCGGGCGCGGGCGCGGCAGAGGGCGACAGTGCCCTCTTCGAGCGGCTCGCGGAGGGCCTCGAGGACGCCGCGGCGGAACTCGAGGAGCTCGTCGAGGAACAGGCAGCCATGGTGGGCGAGCGAGACCTCGCCGGGGCGGATCGGATCGCCGCCGCCCACGAGCCCCGCGGCGCTCACCGTGTGGTGCGGGGCGCGGAAGGGGCGCGTCGCGACGAGGCCCCTGTCCGGCGAGAGCAGGCCCGCGACCGAGTGGATCGCGGTGATGTCGAGCGCCTCTTCATGGGCCAGGGGCGGCAAGATCGTGGGCAGCCGGCGGGCGAGCATGGTCTTTCCGCTGCCCGGAGGGCCCATCATGATGAGGTTGTGTCCCCCGGCGGACGCGATCTCGAGGGCGCGGCGCGCCCCGTGCTGGCCGCGGACCTCGGCGAGGTCCACCGACGCGGCGCCCGGCTCGGCGGCGAGCGAGGCGATCGAGCCGGCGCCGGGGAGGGCCTTGTGGCCGCGGAGGTGGGCGACGACCTGGCTGAGGTGCTCGGCGATGAGGACATCGACGCCGGCCACGCTCGCCGCCTCGCGCGCGTTGCCGTGGGGCACGATCGCGCGCCCGATCCCCTGCTCCGCCGCGCCGCGCAGCGCCGGCAGGACGCCGCGGACGGGGCGCACCGCGCCGCTCAACGAGAGCTCGCCGAGCAGGCCGATCCGGTCGAGCCCCTCGGAGGGGATCTTGCCGAGCGCCGCGAGCGCGGCGAGCGCGATGGCGAGGTCGTAGGCGCCGCCGCTCTTCTTGAGATCTGCCGGGGCGAGGTTCACGGTGATCACGTACTCGTCGAGCTCGACGCCGAGCTGCTGGAGCGCGGCGCGGACGCGCACGCGGCTCTCGCGGACGCTCGCCTCGGCGAGGCCGACCATCTGGAAGAACGACGGGCCGCGGCCGGAGTCGACCTCCACGCGGATGGGGTGCGCGTCGAGCCCGAGCAGAGAGAAGGTGAGCGCCGTGGCCTGCATGCCGGACCCCTTTCGCGAACGGCGTGCCAGGCGGGTGCGGCTGTGATTTCAGGGACTTACGACGCGGCAGGGGGTGGCGGACGCGCCGAGGGGGTGGCGGCCGCCAGGGCTCCGGGGGCGAGGCGCGCGCCCGGCGAGCCGGCGTGGCGTCTCGGCGCGCCAGCGTCGCCGCTCGCCGGCGTCGAAGGGCGGCCCGCGACGAGCCCACGAGCCCCATCGGCCCGAGGGGCGCAAGGGAGCAGAGATGAAGCTCTGTTCTCCTCTTCCCCTCTTCTCTTCCTTGCGTCCCTTGCTCCCCTCGCGTCCTTGCGGTCCTCTTCCCATGAGCCGTTTTTCTCGCGACGCCGACGTGATCGGCGTTCTGGACGCGCTCTCACGCGCCGTACGTGACGGTGACGCACGCCCCGGGCACCCCCGTTGCAATGGAGCCGTACGAGGTTTCGAGCGCCGCAGGGTGCGGCGCCCGAGACCTCCATCGTATCCATCGCAAAGGCAGGTACCCATGGACGCTCTTCGCACAATCCAGGCAGGCATCGGGCTCGCCCTCGTGACAGCGTTTGCTCTCGTGACCGCGTCCGCGTCGGCGGAGAGCCCCGACGCCTCCAGGCAAGCAGGGCTCCAGTGCACCATGTCGTCGGGCTTCTCCCTGACGGGCAGGGAATGGGGACAGGTGTTCCCGACGCGGCACCCGGGCATCTGCCAGCGGGTGCGCGTCGGCGGCCAAGCGCCGCCGGACTTCCCGTCCTGCCATCAGCGCGCCAGGAACGAGCTCGGATGTCACACGGTCGTCGATTGATCGGGCGCACAGCGCAGCGCGCGTGACAGGCGCGGAGATGACCGTGACGCCGCGCCGGGTCATGACGCCGGGTGAGCCCGGCGCGGCGCCTCGGGAGCGCTGACCGAGCGCGCGATACCGCGCCACGAGGATCGTGATGTCGTCGCCCGGGCTCGTCCTCCCCGGAGCGCTCCCAGGATCCGATCGCGCATCGCGCTGACAGGCGAGAACTCGGCACTTCCAGCCGTCACACCACAGCACACTTCCGTCCACACAGAAATTTTACGGTGGACTTCGAGACCTCTCTGAGGATACCACTCGCTGTGATGCCCAGATCGCGCGCCGCCCCGTGTTGGCCACGCAAGGCGATTAGGGAAGCGAAGCAAGGATGAGCGAGGGGGACCGCCGATACGACCGGACACGACGTCAGGGCCGTGCCGGCCATGACCGACGCAAAGAGGCCTGGCCGAGCGATCCTGTCCGACGCCGATGTCCGAGCACCAGCCACCGGCGCTGAAACCGTCAGCCAGCCGCGCGCGCCGAGCAGACGACGCCGTCGTCGTGCGCGCTGCGCGCCGGCGAGCGTGACGCGCCCGCCGCGCTCGTACCGATCAGCAGGAGCGTCGCGCGCTCGTCGCGCGCCAGGCCCCCTCGCGCGTCAGGCGTCGTCGATCGAGACCAGCTCCGGGCACATGCGATCGAGGGGCTTCAGGCTCCGCCGTTGCCACGTCAGCCGCGCGTCCGTGACGAACCGTATCCGGCACTTCAGCCCGTTGCCGGCGACGCCGCAGATGAAGCCGACGAACGCCTTGATGCAGCTCGAGCTGATGAACCGCATGCCGCGCACGTCGAACTCGACGGCGCCGATCGTGAGCCGCGTCACCTCGCCTTCCAGCGCCTTGACATACTGCTTGAGCGGCGCGGCCGCCGCCATGTCGCCCGCCCCGGTGAGCCTGACGGTGAGGGTGTCATCGCTCAGGGCAGGCTCGATCCGGAGGCCGTCCGCGACCACGGGATCCACGCTCAAGCTGCTCATCTCTCCTCCATCTCTCGACCAGAACGCACGATGATCACCCGTTCGCCCACCCCGCGCTGCGGGTCCGGTGGTCGATACCAGCCCTCCAGACTACGGGCTCCTCGGGCCGGATCCAATCCCTTCCTGCACCGCGATCATCGCCGGCACGGCGCTCGTGTGGGTGAGCAGTGAGCGGACTCACGGAGGGCCGCTCTCACCCCGTCACTGTCGGACGCGCGGCGGGCGGCCCCAGCGTGGGGCGGCCCACCAGACTACCATTGGACGCCCCCCCGGCGCCCTCTCCTCCTTCATGGGCGCCGGTCGCGCCTCGTGAACCACGCGACGCGCGGCGATGCGCGTGCTCGCCAGATGCGATGACGCGTCGTACCGAGCGCCATCGCTGCTCAGCCTACATCCGTGTCGCAGATGTGGAATCGTACCTTTACGAAAAATCACATCGCCCCGCATTGCATGCTTGAACAATCATTTCGTCTGGCCTTACAATGTTGCGTTGTGCGTTGTGTGGCCCGGAGCTACACGGCACCACGGAGGCATCCATGATTCGATTGCCCTGTTCACGGTGGGCGACGCTCGGCGCGCTCGTCGCATCCCTGACTGCAATATCGCTCTCCGGCGCTCCGGCGCAGGCGGCGCCGTCGTTCACCGCCTTCGAGAGCGGGCAGGTCCGCCCGCTGGCCATGTCACCGGACGGGAAGCTCCTCTTCGCCGTCAACACGCCCGACAACCGCCTCGAGGTGTTCCGCGTCTGGAGCGGTGGCCTGGAGCACCGCACGTCGATATCGGTCGGCCTGGAGCCCGTCGCCGTCGCCGCGCGCAGCAACAACGAGATCTGGGTCGTCAACCACCTGTCGGACAGCGTGAGCGTCGTCCAGCTCGGCCTCGGCGGTCACACCGGGCGCGTCGTGCGCACGCTCCTCGTCGGCGACGAGCCGCGCGATATCGTGTTCGCCGGCCCGGGGCGGGGGCGCGCCTTCATCACGACCGCCCACCGCGGCCAGAACAGCCCCATCGATCCGCAACTCACGACGCCGGGCGTCGGCCGCGCCGACGTGTGGGTCTTCAACGCGAACCAGCTCGGCCAGTCGCTCGGAGGTAATCCGCTCAACATCATCACCCTCTTCAGCGATACGCCGCGCGCCCTGGCCGTGACCCCGGACGGCAACCGCGTGTACGCGGCGGCGTTCCACTCCGGCAACCGCACCGCCACCGTCAACGAGGCGCTGGTCCCCGACGGCTTCGGGGCGAACGGCGTGCCCGGCGTGCCAGGCCCCAGCACCAACTTCGAGGGCGTGCCGGCGCCCGAGACGGCCATCATCGTGAAGTACGACGGCGGACACTGGTATGACGAGCTGGGCAATCTCTGGGACAACCAGATGAGGTTCTCGCTGCCCGACAAGGACGTCTTCGTCATCGACGCCACCGCGAACCCCCCCGCCTGGATCAGCGGCGAGCAGGGCTTCTTCTCAGGCGTCGGGACGATCCTCTTCAACATGGCCGTCAACCCGGTGAACGGGAAGGTCTACGTGGCCAACACCGAGGCCTTCAGCCAGCAGAGCTTCGAGGGGCCCGGCATCTTCTCCGGCGGCGAGACAACGCGCGGCCACCTGCACGAGAGCCGGATCACCGTCCTCAGCCCGGGGAGCGTCGCGCCGCGGCACCTCAACAAGCACATCGACTACAGCACCTGCTGCGCCCCGGTCCCCAACGCGGAGAACGCGAAGAGCCTCGCCTTCCCGCAGGAGATGGCCGTGACCAGCAACGGCGCGACGCTGTACGTCGCCGCGCTCGGGTCGAGCAAGATCGGCGTCTTCAGCACCGCCGCGCTCGAGAACGACACCTTCGTGCCGAGCACCACGAACCAGATCCCGGTGAGCGGCGGCGGGCCTACCGGGCTCGTGCTCGACGAGAGCCGGAATCGCCTCTACGTGCTGACGCGCTTCGACAACTCCATCTCGATCATCAACACAACGACGAAGGCCGAGGTGGGACACGTCCCGATGTACAACCCCGAGCCGGACAGCATCGTGAACGGCCGCCGCTTCCTCTATGACGCGTCGCTCACGTCGAGCCACGGCGACTCGGCCTGCGCGAGCTGCCACGTCTACGGCGATCAGGACGACCTCGCCTGGAACCTCGGCAACCCCGACGGCTCCGTCGTGACGGACCCGGGCCCCTTCCCGTTCGGCCTGTACGACGTCATCTTCAACCAGCCCATCACCGACCCGATCTTCCACCCGATGAAGGGCCCGATGATGACGCAGAGCCTTCGCGGGCTCGCCAACCACGGGCCGATGCACTGGCGCGGCGACCGCACCGGCGGCAACCTCGAGCCGAGCGCCCAGCCGGACGACGGATCGTTCGACGAGCGGGAGGCCTTCCGGCAGTTCCAGGTGGCGTTCCCCGGCCTGCTCGGACGCGACCAGCCCATCCCCGCCCAGGACATGGAGGCGTTCGCCGATTTCATGCTCCAGGTCACCTACCCGCCCAACCCGATCAGGAACCTGGACAACTCGCTCACGCCCGATCAGCAGGCAGGGAAGGACTTCTTCAACGGCGACATCGTCAACTCGATCGCGAGCTGCGGCGGGTGCCACGTGGTCGACCCGGACGCCAACCCGGGCGACGACTTCCCCGGCTTCTTCGGGACCGACGGCAGCTCCGTCTTCGACTTCCAGACGCAGCTCTTCAAGATACCGCAGCTCCGCAACGTGTACACCAAGGTCGGCGCCTTCGGCCTCGCGGACATCCCGTTCGTCTTCCTGTCGCGCGACAACCAGCACATGGGCGACCAGATCCGCGGGTTCGGCATCCTGAACAACGGCACCGTCGACACGATGTACAGGTTCTTCTCCGCGATCGGGTTCTCCGACCAGTTCCCGAACAACCCCGACGCCATCCCCTTCACGCCGGCGGGCGACGTGATTCGCCGGCAGCTCGAGTCTTACGTGCTCGCCATCGAGAGCAACATGGCGCCCATCGTGGGCCAGCAGATAACGCTCAACCACTCGAACGGCACGGTCGCGGGGCCGCGCATCGACCTGCTCATGGATCGCGCCGACCTCGGGGAGTGCGATCTCGTGGCGAAGACCCAGGGGTTCCTGCACGAGATCGGGTTCCTCTACGTGGGAGGCGGCCAGTTCCTCACCGACAGGCAGGTCGTCCCGCCCATCAGCGACTTCGTGCTCCGTCTCCTCGCCACCCAGACGCACCACGATCTGACGTACACGTGCACGCCGCCCGGATCGGGCGTGCGCGTCGGCATCGATCGCGACACCGACGGCTTCCTCGACGGGGATGAGCGGGACGCCGGCAGCGATCCCGCCGATCCGAACAGCACGCCCTGACCCGGGCCGCGCCCGCGCTGCTGCGCTCGCCGCGCAGCAGCGCGGCGCGCTTCACGCCGGCCGCGCCGGGCTCGCCCGCCGGCCGAACGCCCCCGAGAGGCCGCCCGGCCCGAGGGCATAGGCGATGCTGCTCTGCAGCGTCCCCATCGTCACGATGGATCCCAGATAGACGTTCTGCTCCACGAGCGCGCGCGCCACCTCCGGCCGCATCCCGGAGAGCACCGCCTTGGCCCCGAGGAGCTGCAGCGCCTTCGCCGTCTTGATCAGCGCCTCCGCCACCGCGCTGTCGACCTGCGCCACGCCGGTGATGTCCAGGATCACCACCTTGGCCTGCCGCGCCTGGGAGCCGGCCAGCGCTGTCTCGAGCACCTGCTGCGCCCGCGCCCCGTCCATCTGCCCGACGATCGGCATGACCAGCACGTCATCGGTGATCGGGATGAGCGGCGTCTGCCGGCGCAGCATCTCGGCCTGGAGCAGCTCCCGCTCCGCCTCGGACGCCACGCGCAGCTCGAGCTCCCGCTGGAGCTGCTCGTTCGAGCGCTGCAGCGCCTCGGTGCCGCCGCGGATGCTCGCGATGAGCAGCGCGTTCTCCAGCGCGATGGCCGCCTGCGAGGCGAGCAGCCCGCACACCTCGACCCGCCCCGGCGTGAACGCCCGCGGCGCCACGTTGTTCTCGAGGTACAGGATGCCCGACGAGCGCCCCTGGTGGGTCATGGCGAGGCACAGGATCGAGCGCGGCCGGTGCTCCACGACGTACGGGTCGCTCGCGAAGCGGCTGTCCTGCCGCGCGTCGTTCAGCACCACCGGCTCCCGCGTCCGCGCGACGAGCTGGATGACGCTCGTCGCGAGGTCGTCGCTCTCGAGCGCCGGGACCGACAGCCCCGTCTCCACAACGTCGGGATCGACGCGCATGGAGGCCACGATCACGAGCCTCCCGTCGCGCTCCAGGATCAGCGAGCCCCGCTGCGCCCCTGCGTTCGTCACCACGCTGCGCATCAGGCGATCGAGGAGCCGGTCGAGCACGTTCTCGCTCGCGACCGCCTGCATGGCGCGGACGACCGTCGCGACGTCGAACGACTCGGTGCTCCCGCGGCGCGTGACCGTCGTGCCGAGGACCCTCGTCTGCTGCGTCTCGCCGATGGAGAGCGCGTCGAGCAGCCGCTCGTGCTCCTGCGCGAGGTGCTCTGCCTTGGCCGTCGCCCCCCACCGCACGTACGCCCTGTACGCGTCGGCCAGGTGCCACCGCGCGATCCGCTCCCGCCCGCGCTTCAGGTAGAACCGCGCGCACAGCTCGTTCGCGAGCGCCTCGTGGTGCGTGAACTGGCCCTCCCGCGCCAGCTCGATCGCCTGGTCGTAGAGATCGGCCGCCTCCGCCTCCTTGCCGAGGACGCGCGCCATCTCCGCCCCGATGAGCCGCTCCTTGTGCGCGTAGTTCTCCGGGGCGTGCTGCGCCCAGCTCGCGATCTTCGCCCGGTGCTCCGCCGCGGCCGCGAGGTGCCGCTCGCGCTCCTCCTCGGTCGCGGTCGCGCACAGCGCGAGCAGCGCGAGGCTCACGTAGAACGGGATGTCGTTCAGGAGGAACAGGCCGAGCGCGCTCGCGCTGTGCCGCTCCGCCCGCGCCGCCATCAGCAGCGCGTCCGCGTGATCGCCGTACAGCACCGCGAGCACGAGCCTGCACACGAAGTACCAGCACCTCGGCAGCTCCTGCGCCGGCACGAGCCCGGCGAGGAACGCGCCCTCGTCGAACGCCGCGTCGCTCAGGCTCTGGCGCCCCTTCGTCCTGCCCTCCAGGCACGCGACCATCTGCTGCGCGACGGCGATCACCGGCAGGCCGAGCGGGTCCTTCGTCCGCTGCAGGAACCGCAGGAAGGTGGTGAGCTCTTCCCGGACCAGGCCGAGCTCGTGGCCCGACGAGAGCATGATCGTCGCGATGTTCAGGCTGGCGTACGCCCCGAAGCTGAAGTCCCCCGAGCTGAGCCCGGCCTGGTACGCCCTGGCGAGGCACGCGACCGAGGCGCGGGTCGGCTCGAAGAAGTGCGACGGCGCGCCGCACACGACGTACGCCTTGCACTGGAGCTCCACGCCGTCGGGCCGCTCGCAGAGCTCCAGCGAGACCTTCTGGAACTGCCGCGCCTCCTCGTACCTGCCCATCCCGCCCGCGAGCAGCAGGCAGTAGATGCCGTAGGCGCACGCCGCCGCGGGCGAGTTGCCGTACCTCAGCGAGAGGTTCACCTGGGTGACGGCGATGAGCGCGAGCAGCGTCGGATCGAGCGTGTACGCGCCCGGGATCATCGCCGCGAGGAGCCGCAGGGCGGCGAGCTGCTCGGCGTCGCCGGTCCACGGCGCGTCCGCGAGCTGGTCGATCTGCCGGCCGGCGAGGTGGACCGGCACCTCCGCGAGCGCGGCCCCGAACGCCGCGCCGATCGCCTCCTGCCCCTCCGGCAGCACGATCCCGAAGTGCGCCACGCCCTCGCGGCCGACGCGCAGCACGTCCGCGAACTCCCCGCGCATCGTGTGCACCAGGATCCGCAGGTTGTACACCTCGGCGCGCTCCAGCCGCGATCGCGCGTGCTCGAGGAGCTCGCGGATCGAGGCCTCTGCCTGCGCCTCGTTGCCGCTCAGCCACTCGCACTCGGCCCGCTCCCGGTGGAGCGCGAAGCAGAGGGCGTAGTCCTCCTCCCACCCCCCCGGCCCGAGCAGCGACATCCCCACCTTGAAGTGCTCGGCCGCCGTCCCGTGGGCCATCGAGGCCTTGGCCCGCTTCCCGACGCTCAGGTTGAGCCGCGCGAGATCGAGCTGCTCGGCGCGCTCCTCGATCAGCGCCATGCCGATGTTGCTGTGGCTCACGACCTTGAACAGGTCCTCGTCGCGCGGCTCGCCGTTGAGCTGCGCCCGCATGAGCCTGCCGATCCGGAGGTGCACCTCCTGCCGCTTCGCGTCCTCGATGAGGCTGTACGCCGCCTGCTGCCCCCGGTCGTGCAAGAACCGGTACCTCACCTCGAGGGGCTGCTCCGCCGTCACGCCGCCGGACGTGTGGAGGAGCCGGTAGTCGGCGTCGAGCGGCAGCACGATGCCCTCGCGCAGCGCCTCCCAGAGATCCGCGGCGATGTCCGCGGGCGGCTTCTCGCGCACGGTCGACAGCGTCTTCAGGTCGAACTGGTGGCCGATGCACGCGGCGAGCTGCAGCACGTGCTGCGCCGCCGGCGAGAGGCGCTGCATCTTGTCCACGAGCAGATCGTGGACGTTCACGGCGCCCCACCGCTGCCGGATCTGCGCGAGGTCCCACGTCCACCGCCCCGCCTCCGGGCTGAAGACGACGAGCCCCGCCGCGTGGAGCTCCTTGAGGAGCTGGCTCAGGAAGAAGGGGTTGCCCTGGCTCGTCGCGTAGAGCACCTCGGCGAGCGGCTGCACCTGCTCTCCGCGCGCGCCCACCGCGTCCGCGATGAGCTGGCGCACGTCCTCCATCGACAGCGGCGGGAGCAGGATCTCGCGCCGCTCGACGCCCGCCGCGCGCAGCTCCCCGAGCCAGGTCATGAGCGGCTGCCCGGCGATCGCCTCCTGGTCCCGGTACGCGCCGATGATGAGGAGGTACGCCCCGCTCGGGTCGGTCAGCACGAGCTGCAGCAGCTTCAGCGAGGCAGGGTCGGCCCACTGGAGGTCGTCGAGGAAGAGCACAACCGGGTGCTCGGCCGTCGTGATGACGCGCAGGAAGTCCTGGAACACCAGGTTGAACCGGTTCTGCGACTCGCTCGGACCGAGCTCCGGAAGCGCCGGCTGCGGCCCGATGATGAGCTCGATCTCCGGGATCAGGTCCACGAGGATCTGCGCGTTCTTCCCCGCGGCCCGGAGCAGCTTGTCCTTCCACTGCTCGAGCGACTCCACGGGCTCGGTGAGGAGCTGCCGGACGCGCTGGCGCAGCGCGCTCGCCACGGGGGCGTGCGGCATGTTCCGGCTGAGCTGATCGAATTTCCCCTCGATGAAGTGCCCGCGCCGCTGCGTGACCTCCTTGTGGATCTCGCTCACGAGCGCCGATTTCCCGATCCCCGCGCCGCCGGCGATGAGGAACAGCTCGCACTTGCCCGCGCGCGCCCGGTCGAAGGCCGCGAGCAGCTCTGCCATCTGCGCGTCGCGTCCATACAGCTTCTGCGGGATCCTGAGCTCGCTCGGGACGTCGTGCGCGCCCAGCGCGAACGGCGCGATCCGGCCGGTCGCCTCGAGCGCCGACAGGCACGCATCCAGATCGGCCTTGAGCCCGGTCCCGCTCTGGTACCGGTCCTCGGCGACCTTCGACATCAGCTTTTGCACGATGTCGGACACCACCCTCGGGATCTCCGGCGAGCGCTCGCAGAGCGGCGTCGCGACCCGCGCGATGTGGCTGTGCATCAGGTCGAGCGGGTCGGTCGCCTGGAACGGGAGCACCCCGGAGAAGAGCTCGTACAGCGTGACGCCCAGCGAGTAGAGATCGGTCCGGTAGTCGATGACGCGGTTCATTCGGCCGGTCTGCTCCGGGGACATGTAGGCGAGCGTCCCTTCCAGGCGATCCGGGCTCTCCGCCGCGAGGGTCTCCTCGGAGAGCCGGGTCGAGCTCCCGAAGTCCGTCAGCTTGACCTGCCTCGTCTCCGGGTTGACGAGGATGTTCTGCGGTTTGACGTCCTTGTGGATGACGTGCTTTCCGTGCACCGCCGCCAGCGTCCCGGCGAGCGACGAGGCGAACCGCAGCTTCGCCTTCAGGTCGAGCCGCGCCGTGCGGGCGAGCGCGTCGAGCGTGATGCCACCGAAATCCTCCATCACGAGCGCAGCGCCGCCCGGGATCTTCTCCATCCCGTAGGCCCGGATCACGCCGTCGAGCTGGAGGTGGCGTGTTGTCTCGAGCTCGTGCCGGAGCTGCGCGACGTGCCGCTGATCGAGCCGCTCCCCCTTCAACACCTTGATCGTCACCGAAGCACCATCGCTGTCGCGGTGTGCGCGATAGAGGAGGGTGTCCGCGGTTTCGTACATCAGCTCAACCAGTGTGAAAGGGAGATCTCCGATCCTGGTCTTGCGCATGGTTCGTCGATGGTTGCATAGGGCGAATCCCCAGAGCAAGCCCTCGAGGCGCATCGGCGCCCTGGTTCATGTGCGCCGTGGTGGGGCCCTGAGAGCGGCGACACGACGACGCCGCCGGGCGGCGCGGAACGTGGCCAGTGCGGTGTTCCGGTGACTTCGCATCTCCGCGTGGTGTGACCGGCCGCCAGACGGGCCCGTCCGTGGAGCGCGATGCGGTCGTCGGTCCGCGTCGCCCCGGGGATCGTGGCCGCCCCGCGAGGCAAGGGTCTGTGCGCGCGATCGAGGATGCTAGGCTGCGCGCGCATGGGAGTCCGGATCATTCCTCTCGGCGGCCTCGGTGAGGTCGGCATGAACGCGATGCTGATCGAGGAGGATGGCCGCCGCGTGCTCGTGGACTGCGGCGTCATGTTCCCCAACGACCAGGTGCTCGGCGTCGAGGTCGCCATCCCCGACCTCAGCTATGTGCGCGAGGCGGGCGGGGTCGACGCGGTGATCGTGACGCACGGCCACGAGGACCACATCGGAGGGCTGCCGTCGTTCCTGCGCGAGTTCCCCGTCCCCGTGTACGGGACGCGCTTCACCCTCCGGCTCGTGCGCGAGCGCCTCGCCGAGCACCGCATCGACGTGCCGCTGCGCGAGGTCGTGCCGCAGCAGCACTTCACGGCGGGCCCGTTCCGCGCCGAGCCGCTGCGCGTGACCCACTCCATCCCGGATGCGGTCGGCTTCGCGATCGAGACGGGCGAGGGCATCGTCATCCACACCGGCGACTACAAGATCGACCTCACCCCGGTGGGCGGCGAGCGGCTCGACCTCGGCCGCTTCGCCGAGTACGGCCGCGCCGGCGTGGCGGCGCTCCTGTCGGACTCCACGAACTCCGAGCGCGACGGCTGGTCGGTGAGCGAGACGGCGGTGGCCGACGGGTTCCTCCGGCCGTTCCGCGAAGCGAAGGGGCGCATCCTTGTCGCGCTCTTCGCGTCCAACGTCCACCGGGTCCAGAGCGTGCTCAACATCGCCGCGCAGATCGGCCGCAAGGTGGTGCTCGCGGGGCGCAGCCTGACGACCAACACGCGGATCGCCGAGGAGATCGGCATCCTGACCATCCCGCGCGGCGTGATCATCGACGACGCCACGGCCGCCACGCTCCCGCCCGGTCGCCTCATCGTGCTCGCCTCGGGCGCGCAGGGCGAGCCGAACAGCGCGCTCGCGCGCATGGCGGTGGGCGATCACCACCGGCTGCGGGTCGACCCGGGCGACACGGTGATCTTCTCCTCGCGCGCGATCCCCGGCAACGAGATCGCCGTCAGCCAGCTCGCGAACCGCCTGGCGAAGCGCGGCGCCATCGTGCTCGATCGCGGCCTCGATCCGATCCACGCGAGCGGCCACGCGCAGGCCGAGGAGCAGAAGGTCCTGCTCGACGCTGTGCGGCCGGAGCACTTCGTCCCGATCCACGGCGAGTACCGGATGCTGCTCGCCCACGCGCGCACGGCGCTCCGGATGGGCGTGCCGGCGGCGGGGGTGTTCGTGATCGAGGACGGCGACTCGCTGATCATCGAGAACGGCCAGATGCGCCTCGGCGCCCCGGTGAAGAGCGGGCGGGTGTGGCTCGACGCGCGCGGCGGGCTCGACGTCTCGGAGATGGTGCTGCGCGAGCGCGAGCAGATCTCGGATCAGGGCCTCGTGATGGTGCTCGTGGTGGCCGACCGCAAGACGGGGGAGATCCTGCGCGGCCCCGAGCTCCTCGGGCGCGGCGTGGCGCATTTCGAGGAGGGCGGCCCGCTGTTCGAGGCCGCGCTCGGGAGCGCTCGAAGCGCGCTCGCGGCGATGTCGCCGGGCGCGCGCACGCTGGGCCCGGCGCTCGAGGACGCGCTCAGCCGCGGCGTGCGGCGGGTGTTCCACCGCGAGGCCTCGCGCCGCCCCACCGTGCTCCCCCTGGCGGTGCTGCTCTGACGGCCGAGCGCGAGGGCTGAACGACGAGCGGCTGCCCTGAAAGACGAGCGGCCGCTCTGAAAGACGAGCAGCCGCTCTGAAAGACGAGCGGCCGCTCTGAAAGACGAGCAGCCGCTCTGATGCACGAGCAAGCGCTCGGGGCTCCGGCGGGAAACGTCCTCGCGTACGCCCCTTTCCTGAGCGCGGGGAGTGATTACGGTGCATAGACGCACCGGCGGAGCCCCTTTGCTCTGCCGTGGCGTGTGGCCGACGTGGATGGTGGTCCCTGCTCGGGGCTGCCCTCCACGGCGCGTGCTCCGGCGAGCACCCGAGCGGATCGACCGCGACGCGGCACCCTGGTGGAGTAAGCGAGATGAAGGAGAGGCCCATGAGCTCGCTCCTGGCGGGCGAGGCTGACAGAACACCCATGGATGTGGAGGACGCCCGCGCCGAGGTGCATCTCGGCGCCGACCTCGGCCATGTCGCGCTGCCGCGGCTGGAGACGGCTGCCGGCGGCCGAGCTGCGCCGTCAGCGCGGCCGAGCGAGGACGTGACCGAGGTCTACCTTCAGGAGATCTCGCGCAGCGCGCCGCTGAGCCGCGATCTCGAGGTGGAGATCGGCCGGCGGATCGAGGCGGCGGAGCGTGCGGCGATCGACACATGGGCGGCGTCGCCTGTCGCGCTGCGGGAGCTCGGGGCGATCGCGGACGATCTGGAGGCGGGTCGGGTCTCCGCCGGCGATCTGCTGCTGAACGCGGACGCGGACGACACGGCGCGCGACGCGGTGTCCGTCCGGCTCGCGGGGCTGCTCGGGCTCGCGCGGTCGATGCAGTCGGCGGCGGGGCAGACCGATGCGCGCGCGCGGCGCGCCCGGACCGACCTGTCGGCCGGGCTGACCGACGTGCGCCTCGGGCCCGTGGTCGAGCAGCGGATCGAGCGGGCGCTGGGCGATGCCGTGGCCGAGGCCAGCGGTCCGGAGCGGCGGGCGATCGAGGCGACGCTCTCGGCGATGCGCGGCGCGCGCGGCGCGGCGGCGGAGGCGCGGGCCGACATGGTGAAGGCGAACCTGCGGCTCGTGGCGTCGGCGGCCCGACCGCTGAAGCACCGCGGCGTGCCGCTGCTCGATCTGATCCAGGAGGGCAACCTCGGGCTGATGCGCGCGGCGGAGAAGTTCGATTACCGGCGCGGTTACCGGTTCAGCACGTACGCCACGTGGTGGATCAAGCAGGCGCTGGCGCGCGCGGTGCTGTACCAGGGCCAGGTCATCAAGATGCCGGTCCACCTCGCCGAGACGCGGCGCCGCGCGCTGCAGGCCCGCCGGGAGCTGGAGCAGGAGAACGCGCGCGAGGCGGCGCCCGAGGAGGTCGCGGAGCGGAGCGGCCTCTCGATGGAGAAGATCCAGACGCTGCGGGAGGTGGCGCTCCCGCCGGTGTACCTGGACGCGCCGATCGGTGACGACGACGGCGCGCGCCAGGGCGACTTCTTCGCAAGCGAGGCGGCGGCGCCGGACGAGCTGCTGGTCCATCGCCGGCTGCACACGCAGGTCCGCTCGCTGCTCGAGTCGCTGAC
>NZ_JEMA01000692.1 GCF_001589285.1 Sorangium cellulosum
CGCGCGACGGCGTCCGCCCGCGCGCGCGTGCCCTCGTCGCGCGCGAAGAGGAGCGCGAGCGCGAGCTCCTCGGCCTCGATCGGCGACAGCGGGCCGACCGCGATCTCGCGCAGCGCGCCGTCCCGGTGCTGCCGCTCGACGCGCTCCGGCGCGCCGGGCGCGGCCTCGCCCTCCCCGGCGGCGCGGTGATCCAGCCCCATCCCGTCGAGCAGCGCGCGGAGCGGCGCGCTCGCGGCGACGTCCTCGGTCCGGTAGCTGCCGAGGAACATCATCGCGGGCGCGTCGGGCGGCCGCGTGACCTCGAGCAGGAGCGCCGCGCTGTCGATGTCGCTCCACTGGAGGTCCTCGATCGCCACGATGAGCGGGCGGCGCTCGGCGATGCGCCAGAGGAGCTGCCGGAGCGCGGCGAAGCTGCGCCGCCGCAGCTCCTGGGCGTCGGGCGCCTCGCTCACGCGCGGCGCCGCGGCCACGGCGGGCACGCGCCCGAGCGCCGGGAAGAGCCGGGCGAGCGCGCGGACGTCGCGCGGCAGGAGGCGCGCCGCCTCGTCGGCCGGGATGCGCCGGAGGTGGCGGCTCAGCGCCTCCATGAGCTCCCCGAGCGCGTTGTAGGACTCGGTCGCGCCGAGGGCGCAGCGCCCGCGCAGGACCACCGGCCCCTTGTCGCGGCGGAGCCCCATCAGGAAGTGGTGGATGAGCGCGCTCTTGCCCATGCCCGCGCCGCCGTGCACGAGCACCGAGACGGGCCGCTCCACGAAGAGCGACTCCGCGGCGCGGTGCAGGGCGCGCAGGTGCGGGCGGCGGCCGATGAAGTGCTCGATCGTCGGCGGCGCGACCGGGGGCAGCGCGCTCTCCGGAGCGCCCGGCCCGGCGTCGCTCGGGTCCTCCGCTCCGCGCCCCCCGCCCTGCGCCACGGTCACCTCTTGCTCAGGAACGCATCCATCGCCCGCCGGTGCTCGGGGCCGTTCCACTGCTCGACGAACGCCTCCCGCTCGACCTCGACGGCCGCGGCGCGCAGCGCCTCGCGCACCCGGCGCAGCGACCGCTTCATCGCGGCGACCGAGGCGCGCGGGCTGTCGGCGATGCGGTTCACCTGCGCGATCGCGCGGCTCCGCGCCGCGCCCGTCGGGACGACCTCGCTCACGAGGCCGATCCGGAGCGCCTCGGCGGCGTCGATCCGCTCCGCCGTCAGCAGCAGCCGCGCCGCCTCGAGCGGGCCCACCCGCTCGCAGAGCCGCGTCAGGCCGCCCCAGGCCGGCGACAGGCCCATCTTGACGTGGCGGAACGAGAGCCCCGCGTGCTCCTCGACGATGACGAAATCGCAGAGCAGGAGCAGCTCGCAGCCGCCGCCCAGCACGTCGCCCTGGACCGCCGCGACGATCGGCACCTCGCTCTCCTCCAGGGCCGCGAGGCCCTCGAACATCGCGAGGATCTCGCCGCCCGCCGCGCCGCCGCTGGCGAGCGCGTGGAGCTCGCGGATGTCGCCGCCCGCCACGAAGACGTCGCCGCCCGCCGCGATCACGACGCCGCGCACGCGCGGATCGGAGCCCGCGAGGCGGATCGCCTCGCCGAGGCGCCTCGCGAACGCGCTGTCGATGGCGTTCCTGCGCTCGGGGCGATCGATGGTGAGGACGACCGCGTCGCCGGCCGCCTCGACCCCGAGGGTCATGAGACAGCCCTCCGGGCGCCCCTCCCGTTCGTGAGGATCGCCGGCTTCCGGCGGCCCGCGCCCGCCCCGTTCTCCGCCGCGCGGCTGAGCCGCCGCGGGACGGGCATGCGCTCGTCGTGGATCACCTCGGCGATCCGCGCCTCGAGCGCGCGGCGGCTGAGGCCGCGCTGCTCCTCCGCGTACCGCTCGGCGTGGCTGATGATCGCGCCCGCGACGTCGACGCCGCTCGCGCGCTCGACGCCCTCCAGCCCGGGCGAGCTGTTGATCTCGAGGATCTTCGGCCCGGAGCGCGCCTCGAGCATGTCGACGCCGGCGACCTCGAGGCCCATCGCCTTCGCGGCGCGGATCGCGACGCTGCGGTAGAGGCGCGGCAGCTTCACCCGGTCGCCCTTGCCGCCGCGGTGCAGGTTCGAGCGGAACTCGCCCGGCTTGGCGACCCGGCGCATCGACGCGACAACGCGGCCGCCGACGACGATGACCCGGATGTCGCGCCCCTTCGACTCGCGCACGTACTCCTGGAGCACGATGTCCTGGCCCATGGCCCAGAACGTCTCGAGCAGCGCGTGCACCGCGTGCGGCGTCTCGGCGAGCATCGTGCCGATGCCCTGGGTCCCCTGCTGCAGCTTCACGATCGCGGGGCAGCCGCCGACGAGCGAGAGCGCCGCCTCGACGCCGGCCGGGTTCCGGGCGCACACGGTGATCGGCACGTTGAGCTTGCGGCGCGTGAGGAGCTGGAGCGCGCGCAGCTTGTCGCGGCTCCGCGCGATCGAGACGGCGCCGTTCAGGACGGGGACGCCCATGAGATCGAACTGCCGGACGACGGCGAGGCCGTAGTTCGTGATGCTGGCGCCGATGCGCGGGATCACGATGTCGAAGCGGGGCACCGCCGAGCCACCGACGAGCAACGAGGGGCGACCGCGCGACACAACGATCTGGAAATCGAGCGGATCGATGACGCTGACTTCGTGGCCGCGCGCGCGCCCCGCGAGCACGATGCGGCTCGTCGAGTAGAGGGACGCGTTGCGCGACAGGACGAGGAATCGCATGTGGCCGGGAGGCTAGCAGAGCCCGCAGACTGCGTGGATGGGTCGCGCGTCGATCGACGTTCTGCCGACGTTCTGCCGACGTTCTGCTCGCCGCCGCCCAGCCGGCGCTGCGCTTACGCGGCGGTGCTCGCGGTCGTGCGGCGCGCCATGTGCCCGCCTTTCCAGGGGCGCGCTCGACGGGGGCGGAAGCGCGGGAAGGCGCGGCGCTTGCGCTGAAAAACGTTTCGTGTACGAATCATTTTCATTCTGGCGGCGAGGAGGGGTTCGCGATGTGGCAGCCGTTCACGGAGGAACATCAGCAGTTCAGGAAGACGGTGCGGGCCTTCGCAGAGAAGGAGCTCGCTCCTCATGTGGAGGAGTGGGAGGCGGAGGAGTGCTTCCCGAGCTGGGTGTTCAAGCGCGCCGGCGAGCTCGGGATCCTGGGCGCGCACTTCCCGGAGGAGCACGGCGGCGCCGGGCTCGACTACTGGTTCTCGGCGGCGAAGGCCGAGGAGCTCGTGCGCTCCACGATGGCGGGCGTCTCGATGGGGCTGCTCGTGCAGAGCGACATGGCGACGCCGGTGATCAGCGACATCGGCACGAAGGAGCAGATCGAGGAGTTCCTCAGGCCTGCGCTCGCGGGCGACAAGATCGCCGCGCTCGGCGTCTCCGAGCCGGCGGCCGGCAGCGACGTGGCCGGCATCCGGACGACCGCGCGCAAGGACGGCGACGACTACGTGCTGAGCGGGCAGAAGACGTTCATCACGAACGGGACGCGCGCCGACTTCGTGACGCTGCTCGCCAAGACCTCGCCGGACAAGGGGGCCCACGGCTGCTCGTTCTTCCTCGTGCCGACGGCGCTCCAGGGCTTCAGCGTCGCGAAGAAGCTGAGGAAGATCGGCAACAAGTCCTCGGACACGGCGGAGCTCTTCCTGGACGACGTGCGGGTGCCGCGGCGCTACCTGCTCGGCGAGCCGGACCAGGGCTTCGCGTACCTGATGCAGAACTTCCAGACCGAGCGGCTCGTCGCCGCGGTGGGCGCGATCGCGAGCTCGTTCATGACGCTCGACAACACGGTCGAGTACGGGCGCGAGCGGGTGGCGTTCGGCAAGCCGATCATCAAGCGCGAGTCGTGGCAGCACAAGTTCGTGGACCTGTACACGCGCTGCGAGGCGGCGCGCGCCTTCGTCTACAAGTGCGTCGACCACTACAACGACGAGCGGTACGTGCGGAAGGTGCCGATCAGCTTCGACACGGTGAAGCTCATCTCGATGGCGAAGATCCTGGCCGGCGACGTGGCGAACGACGTGGTGGACACCTGCCTGCAGTTCCACGGCGGCTGGGGCTACATCGAGGACTTCCCCATCGCGCGCGCCTGGCGCGATCAGCGGCTCCTGCGCATCGGCGGCGGGACGACCGAGACGATGAAGTACTACCTGGCGAAGCTGATGAACTTCTGAAGGCCCCCCGCGGCCGGTGCCGGCGCGGCGGCACCGGCCCGCGCCGGCGTGGCGCTGAGCCCCGCCGGCGAGGCCAGGACCGGAAACCAACCGTCGACTGAAAAAAAATAGAGACAAGCGGCGCGAGGGGCTGTAGATATCCCGCTCCCAACGACCGGGGCTGTAGCTCAGCTGGGAGAGCGCATGACTGGCAGTCATGAGGTCAGGGGTTCGATCCCCCTCAGCTCCACAAATAGGACCGAAGGACTCCCTCGGGAGTCCGGCACGCCGCGCCCGCCCGCCGGCGTGCTCCTTCAGAACGCGCCGAGGTAACGCGGCGGCAGACCCACCCGCGGGTCGACGTGGAAGGCGCCAGCGTGCACGAGCGCGCGGCTGCCCCCGCCGGCGCCCACGTCGAAGCGGTGCACGACGCCGCCGTCGGTCTCGGCGTCCGCGACGAGGCACCGCCCGCACGCGGCGGCGCAGCGCACCTCGCCGAGGGAAAACGGGAGCTCCTTCGAGCGCAGCAGGACGCGGGGCGCGCCGCCGGAGAGGTCGGCCGCCGTCAGGGTGTCGTGGACCGGGCGTACGCCGCCGATCGCGTCGTGCCCGAGCGTCGTGAGGAGGACCGTGTCCTCGGACGCGAACGCGACGGAGAAGCCGGGCGACCCCTCGCCGAGCTCGGCGGCGGTCCAGCGCCGCTCCTCGACGAGGCCGCCCTCGCCGCGGGCCAGGATCACGACCCCCGCCTCGGCCAGGTTGGCGGTGGCGTCGCCGCCGAACGACCCGGAGCACACGACCGCGAGCCGCGCGCCGCTCGGGGACACGGCGAGCCCCGCGCAGCCGTGCAGCCCGTCGAGGAGGGTGACCGCCTTGATCGCGTCGTCGCGCGCGTCGATCTCGACGAGGCGCGACGCGGCCGTCTCCAGGAACGAGAGCGTGGACGCCGTGAGCAGCACGTAGAGGCTGTCCTCGACCAGCGCCGCCCGGCTCGGCCGCGGGTGGAACTCCGGGTCCTCCCCGGCCATCGCGGGCGCGAGGTCGACGCGGCCGACGAGGGCGCGGGCCTCGGGATCGACGACGAGCACGTCGCTGCCGCCGTCGAGCGGCTGGGCGCCCGGGGCGAGGTTCGGCTCGAGGCGCGGGACGTACGCCTTCACGGGCGAGACCTCGATGTAGTCCTGCGGGTTCGCGGTGAAGCCGGTCGCCACCGAGAGCTGCCCGGTCACCTCGCCGCGCCGCGCGTCCAGCCAGGTGAGCGCCGAGGCGGAGCGATCGACCAGCGCGAGGCGGCCGCCGCGCAGCGGCATCGTCGACGCTGTCACGTCGCCCGAGAGCGGCGCCGAGAGCACGAGGGGCGCCGAGGCCGACGACGCGATCGACGCGGACAGGACCGCGCCGTCCCAGCTCAGCAGGCCGACGCTCGTGGACTGGTAGTCGCTGCTGATCACGACGGCGCCGATCCCGCACGGCCCCTCGGGCGCGTCGGTGCCGCCCGTGTCCTCGGGCGGCGCCGGCGCGTTGCACCCGAGCAGCGCGCCGGCCGCGCCCGCGACCAGGGCCGTCCACGGCGGGGACCAGCGCGCGGGCCGGCGAGGGCCCCAATCGTACAACGACGCGAACGACGACGTCATCACCCTCATCACCACCACACCTCCATGGCCGCGTGGACGCTCCGTCCGGGGAGCGGGAAGCCGACCGCATCGAGCATGCGCGCGCCCGTGGCGTTCTCCACCGCGAGGCGCGCCGACAGGCGCCCGTCGAGCGCTAGCACGGCGAGGTCCACGTCGACCGCCGCCTGCTCCGGGAGCACGAGGAGCCCCGCGCTGTCGGCGACGCGCGAGGACCTGTAGAGCAGCCGCGCGCCCAGCGAGGCGCGGCCGCCGCCGAGCCACGCGGGCTCCGCGTACACCTCGAGGGACGGCGCCGCGACGAGGCGCGACTGGAAGGGCAGGAGATCACTCACGATTCCGCGATCCGGCGACGCGTCCCGCGGGTCGAGCGCGGTGAGCGTCAGCGCCGCGCGCACGTGGTCGAGCGCCGAGGCCGAGGCCGTGAGCTCGAGCCCGAGCACGCGCGCGCCCCGTACGTTGTACGGCCGCACGGCGCCGATGCCCGCGCCGCGGTACGCGACGAGCGCCGACGCGAGGCGCGCGAAGCCGAGGAGCTCGAGGGAGGCCTCGGCCCGCGCGCGCGGCAGCGCGGCGGACGCGCGCGCCCCGAGCTCGGCGGTGACGCCCTGCTCGGGCTCGAGCTCCGGGTTGCCGCGCACGATCGGCGAGATGCCGTGGAGCTCGCCGAGCGCCGGGACGCGCACGTAGCGGCCGACGTTGGCGAAGAGCGCGGCGCCGTCCGCGAGGCGCAGCCGCGCGCCGAGGCGGCCGCTCGGCTCGACGAGCCCGCGCGCGCCGCCGTCGCCGTCGACGCGCGTCGCGTGGTGCTCCACGGCGCCGAGCGCGTAGCCTTCCAGCCAGGGGGCCGGCGCGAGCGACGCGCTCGCCGACGCGCGGGACGTCGCGCGGAGGGCGCGGAGCGGCGGCGCGCTCGCCTGGTCGATGCCGAGGCGCTCGACCTCGACCGCCGCGGAGGCCGACACGGTCACCCCCGCGGCGACGCGGAGGCGGACGGTGCCCTGCTCCGCCGCGCGCTCGCCGGCGCTCGCGACGAGCGGCGAGGGCAGGCCGTGCCGCATCAGGGGGTCGCGGAGGATCTGGCGCGTGAGGATCGCCGAGCTCTTGAGCTCGAGGCGGCACCGCTCGACGCCGCCTGCGCGCGGGCCGGCGCAGGGGACCACGGCGGCGACCGCGCCGAGCCAGCGCTGCACGCGGGATCGCGCGGCGCCCGCGGGGCTCGCGGGCGCCGCGGCCCTCGCCGAGAGGTCGCTCAGGCCCTGATCGCGCGCGAAGCCGTTGAACAGGGCGGTGACCCCGCCGCCGCGCGGCAGCCGGTAGCGGGCGACGCTCCAGAGATCGTAGGCCTCGAAGTCGGCGTTCTGCCGGATCCGGGTGCTGTCGTCCGCGGCGTTGAGCCCCGTGTCCCCGTCGTCGAGGTACGGGTAATCGTTGTCGGCCGCGCGCCGGCCGAGCGCGAGCAGGACGCTGGCGCGCTCGTCGCCGAGGCTCGCCGAGGCCGACGCGGAGCGCTCGCCGAAGCTGCCCGCGCCGAGCCCCGCGCCGACGCGGGGGCCGCGCGGCAGCGCCGGCTCGAAGAAGATGGCGCCGCCGATCCCGAGGCGGTCGGCGTCGGCGGGCGCGTTGCCCCGGTAGACCTCGACCCGGTGGAGCATCCAGAGCGGCACGAGCGAGAGGTCGGCCGTCCCCGTGACGTCGTCGTTGAGCCGCACGCCCGCGAGGTAGACCGGGGTCTCGGCGCTGCTCGCGCCGCGGATCGAGGCGGTCGCGAGGTCGGCGCCGGCGCCGGTCCGGACGACCTGCAGGCCGGGGACGCGCCCCAGCACCGAGGAGGCCGTCGCGCCGGGGGCGCGGAGCTCGTCGCCGCGGATCACGTAGGACGCCGCGGTGGGATCGCGCGCGGCGGCCGTCGCGGTGCGCTCGCCCTGGACGCGGACCTCGATCGCCGGCCGGCGCGCCGCGGGGGCCTCCTCCGGCGCGGCGGGCTCCGGCGCGGCCCCCTCCAGCGCGCCCTGCAGCNCCGGCGCGGCGGGCTCCGGCGCGGCCCCCTCCAGCGCGCCCTGCAGCC
>NZ_JEMA01000693.1 GCF_001589285.1 Sorangium cellulosum
CGGCGCCGGCGCGGGCGCGGCCGCCGCGCTCGACGCGCAGGACGCCCTCGCCGGGGAGGAAGATCTCGGCGACCTGCATCCGGTTCTCGGTGAGCGTGCCTGTCTTGTCGGCGCAGACGACGCTCACCGCGCCCAGCGTCTCGGCCGCGGCGAGGCGGCGGATCACGATGCCGCGGCCGAGCAGGCGGCGGCTCGCGAGCGCGAGCGCCGTGGTGCCCACGGCGGGGAGCCCCTCGGGGATGGCCGCGACGCCGAGGGCGACGGCGCTGCGCCCGAGCGCGCGGAGCGGCCGCCGCCGCGCGAGGCCGACCACCACCACCGCCGACGAGCTCGCGAGCGCGAAGGCCGCGAGGCGCCGGCCCATCCAGGCGAGCTCCTGCTCGATCGGCGGGGTGCGCTCGCCCTCGCGGGAGAGCGCGCGCTGGATGTCGCCGAGCGCTGTCCGCCCGCCGGTCGCGACGACGATCGCCGCCCCCTCGCCCGAGGCGATCGTGGTGCCCGCGTAGACCATGCTGCGGCGATCGGCGAGCGGCGCGGCCGCGTCGACCCGCGCCGCGCTCTTCTCGGCGGGCTCGCTCTCGCCGGTCAGCGTGCTCTCGTCGGCGGCGAGGTCGCGCGCCGCGACCACGCGCGCGTCCGCCGCGACCGGCTCGCCGGCGCGCAGCGCGAGCACGTCGCCCGGCACGATCTCCGAGGCGGCGAGCCGCTGCNCGTCGCCCGGCACGATCTCCGAGGCGGCGAGCCGCTGCTCGCGGCCGTCGCGCACGACGCGCGCCCACCCGACCTGGAGGTCGCCCCACGCGTGCAGCAGCTCCTCGGCCCGGGACTCGGTGTACGTGCCGACCGCGGCGTTCGCGCCGACGACGAGGAGGACGGCGCCCGCGTCGATCACGTCGCCGAGCGCGAGCGACAGGCCCGCCGCGGCGAGGAGCAGCGCGGTGGGCACTGTAAAAATCTGCTGGGCGAGGATGTCGAGCGACGATCGGGTCGCGACGCCCGCGAGCTCGTTCGGGCCGAGGTCGCGGAGGCGGCGCTGCGCCTCGGCGGCGCCGAGCCCGGCGCGCGGGTCGACGCCGAGGGCACGGGCGACCTCGCGCGCGTCCTCGGCGTGGGCGTCGTGGACCCCG
>NZ_JEMA01000694.1 GCF_001589285.1 Sorangium cellulosum
GGCGGCGCGCCCGCGGCGCTGGCCGCGTCCGGCGCGGAGCTCGCTCGCCCGGCGAAGTGCGGCGGCGTTCCGCCGCTGAAGCTCACCCTTGTCGCGAGCGGGCTCGATCAGCCGACGTACGTGGCCGCGCCGCCCGGCGATCCGGCGCGCCTCCTGGTGCTCGAGAAGACGGGGATCATCCGGCTCCTCAAGGACGGCGCCGTCCAGCAGGCGCCGTTCCTCGACGCGCGATCGCGCGTGTTCTTCCCGGCGCCGAACGCCGAGGGCGGGCTGCTCGGGCTCGCGTTCCACCCGGATTACGCGAAGAACGGGCGCTTCTGGATCCACTACTCGTCGGCCCCTCGCGGCAACGTCGTGATCGAGGAGTGGAAGCGCGGGGCGCAGGGCGCCGACGCCGCCCATCCCGAGCCTGTCCGCTCCCTCGTCGACGTGAAGCACGGCGCCTGGAACCACGTCGGCGGCATGCTGGCCTTCGGCAAGGACGGCTTTCTCTACGCCGCGATCGGCGACTCCGCGCGATCGCCGAGCCCGGCGGCGGATCTCACCTCGAAGCTCGGCAAGATCCTCCGCATGGACGTCGATCAGCCCGGCAGGGCGCCGGCGGGCAACATGACGAGCGGCGATCCGATGATCTGGGATTACGGGCTCCGGAACCCGTGGCGCTTCAGCTTCGATCGGCTCACCGGGGACCTGTACATCGGTGATGTCGGCCAGAAGAGCTGGGAGGAGATCCTCGTGGAGCGCCCCGGCCAGGGGAGGAACGATTACGGCTGGGAGGCGATGGAGGGCAGCCATTGCTACCCTCCGGGCTCGGCGTGCAAGCCGCGCGGGGTCCCGCCAGCGGTCGAGCACCCGCGGAGCGAGGCGGGCTCGATCGTCGGCGGCTATGTCTATCGCGGCGCGAAGATCCCGTGCCTGCGCGGTCGCTATGTCTATGGCGATTACGTGACAGGCCGCTTCTTCTCCTTCGTATGGGACGGCAAGGCCGCGACCGATCGCGTCGAGCTCACCTCCGCCCTGAGCCCGAACGGACTCCCTTCCTCGTTCGGCGAGGACGCGGCCGGGGAGATCCATGTGGTGATGTTCAACTCGGGGCGGATCTACCGGATCGACCCGGGTTGAGGCCCCGCAGCGACGTATCGAGGAAATCGAGGACGTCTCGCTGGAGCTGGCGCTGAAACGCCTCGCGATCGAAGCCGGGAGGATCGGTGGCGGGCAGGAAGCCCGGGGTGCGCATGTGGGGAGGAAACGGGCTCAGGAAGGAGAAGTGTCCCGCGTTCTCGACGATCGTGTAGGTGACCTGAGCCCTGTCGGGGACGAGGTCGAGGACGAGCTGCCCTTGCCACCTCGGCGTGATGCGATCGTGCTCCGCCACGAGCAAGAGGATGGGCGCCCGGACGTCCTGCAAGGCGTCGTTGGGGATGAACCAGCTCGCCGCGGGGGTCATCAGGACCAGCGCCTTGACGCGCGGGTCCCTCGTGACCGCGACCCTCTGCCCTGGCCCTGTCCAGGGCTGCCCGCCCGCCACGGCGAGCGCTGTGTAGCCACCCATCGAGTGTCCGACGATCGCGACGTTGTCGCGCTCGAGGTGAGGCCCGATCTCCGCGTCGGAACAGAGGGCATCCATGGTCAGCCGGACGTGGCGAGGTCGATTCTCCAGGTTCTCGGCCGTCTCGGACAGGGATCGATCGTTGCGATTGTCCCCGGGGTGCTCCGGCATGGCGACGATGTACCCGCTCCGCGCGAGGTGGGACGCGAGCGTCCGGTAAGCGAGCGGCGTGCTCCCGCCGCCGTGCGAGATGACGACGAGGGGCGAAGGGCCACCGGGAAGGGGGGCGTCCGGAGCTACCTCGAGCGAGTAAGGCCCCATCGCGACGACCTCGGCGGGGACGTGCGTCGGGTACATCAGCAGGACAGGGAACGAGAGGTCCTTCGTCGCGTCTCGCACGACAAGGCTGCGGCTGCCCACGAATCGATTCATGCGCGTTTCTCCGGAGGTGACGGGGAGAGCAGGAAGATGGCTTCGAGCTCACTGGAGCGGGAGGAAGATGTCCGTGATGGCCTCGTGATCGGGCACCTCCGGGAAGAAGCGCACCCGCTGCAGAAAGAGCGGGAAATCCCGCAGCTCCTCGCCGCTCGCGGGGAGCCATGTCGCGTAGAGGTACTTCACCGCCGCGTAGAGCGCGTCTTCGCACCCGACGTGCCGCAGGACGGCGCAGCGGCCGCCGGGGATCGCCTTCTCGACGACGCCGAACGGGTTGCCTGACACGGGGCGCCGGATGCCCGCGCAGATGTCCGCGCGGTAGGCCTCCGGCGGGGTCTCGGCCGGGTCGTCGTACAGGACGTTGAACGTCGCGCTGGTCCGCGGCGGAAGCCCGTTGTCCTTGCGCCAGGCGATGAGCTGGCGCACCGATTCGAGGATCCGCTTCGGGTCGCCCCGGTGCTCGACGGCGGCGACGCGCGTCTCCTCGAACCGCAGGATCTTCACGTCCTCGGCGCGATGGACGGCCTGCAGGGGGAGGGTCCTTGTCTCTATCAGGCGCAGATGGGTCGCGTGCCAGGGATCCCATCGGGGCTGTTCCCGGAACTCGGAGGGCGTCTGACCGAAGGCCTTCTTGAAGGCGCGAGAGAACGCCTCGGGGCTCTCGTAACCGCTCGCCAGCGCGATGTCGATGATCCGGGCCTGTTCCCGCGCCGGCAAGGCGAGCCGGTACGACGCGCGTCGCAGGCGGACGAGCTTCACGTACTCGTGGACTCCGATCCCGAACAGATCGGAGAACTGCCGTTGAAAGTGGTACTTCGAGAACGCGGCGACGCCGCTCAGCCGCTCGAGCGTCAGGTCCTCGTCCAGGTGCGCGTCGATGTGCTCGAGCACCCTGCGGAACCTGACGATATAGGCGTTCTCGGCGGCTGCGATCAACGCGGGGTCCTCCTCGGCGACGGGCAAGGTAGCGAGGGGCTGTCCGTCATGCCTGACCGAAGTTGCTCAACTTCAGGGCAACGGGCCCGACGAACGCCAGAGGCGATCGAGCGCGGCGCGGGAGCGCGGCGGACCAGGCCGGCCGCGGTGAACCTCGCTTCGTGAAAATTCGTACGGTACTGGAATCGGCACCCGGACCGCCGGTGCAGGTCGCCACCGGCGAGACGCCTCAGCCGGCGCGCGCGAGGTCGTCGCGGGCCTGCGCCGTGAGCTCGAACGAGCGCACGCGCGCGGCGTGATCGAAGATCTGCGAGGTCACCATGAGCTCGTCGGCGCGGGTGCGGGCGATGAAGGCCTCCAGGCCGCGCCGCACCGTCTCCGGCGAGCCCACGACCGAGCAGGAGAGCGCCTGCTCGATGCCGGCGCGCTCCAGGGGGCTCAGCTCGCGCTCGAAGCCGTCGATCGGTGGCGGCAAGGGCCCCGGACGGCCGCGGCGCAGGTTGACGAAGGCCTGCAGAAGCGACGTCCACAAGAGGCGGGCCTCCTCGTCGGTGTCGGCCGCGAACACGTTGAACCCGAGCATGACGTACGGCTGCGCGAGCTGCTCCGACGGGCGGAACTCCCTGCGGTACAGCGCGATCGCCTGCATCATCTGGCCCGGCGCGAAGTGCGAGGCGAACGCGTAGGGGAGGCCCAGCGCCGCCGCGAGCTGCGCGCCGAAGAGGCTGGAGCCGAGGATCCAGATCGGCACGTCCAGGCCGGCCCCGGGCACGGCCCGCACGAGCTGATCCGGCTCCGCCGGGCGGAAGTAGCCCATCAGCTCGAGGACGTCCTGGGGGAAGCCGTCGACGTCGCCGGTCAGGGTGCGCCGCAGCGCGCGGGCGGTGACAGGATCGGAGCCGGGCGCGCGCCCGAGGCCGAGATCGATGCGCCCAGGGAAGAGCGACGCCAGCGTGCCAAATTGCTCGGCGATCACGAGCGGCGCGTGGTTCGGCAGCATGATGCCGCCCGCGCCGACGCGGATCGTCGAGGTGCCGCTGGCCACGTGCGCGATCACGATCGAGGTCGCCGCGCTGGCCACGCCGCCCATGTTGTGGTGCTCGGCCAGCCAGTAGCGGCGGGAGCCGAGCCGCTCGGCGCGCCGGGCAAGGTCGAGCGTGTTGCGGAAGGCCTGGGCGGCGTCTCCGCCCTGGACAATCGGAGAGAGGTCGAGAACGGAAAAGGGGATCATGTCGGGCACCTCGCTCGACTGTTGCACGACAAGGACGGTCGCGGGAGCGTCCGGCAACCGGCGCTTGTCGGGGCGTGGACGCCCCTCCGTCCAGCGCTCGCGTCCGTCCGGCGCCCCGGCCCGCGGCGCTCGAGCCGCCTGGAACGGTCATGACGCGGCCGCGCCCGCTGTACTACGCTCCTCGGGTGCGCCGTTCCGTCTCCTCGCTGCGCCGCCTCCCGCGGGTCCTCGTCGTCGTCGCCGCCTCGGCCGCCGCGCTCGCGCCGCCCGGCGACGCGGCCGCGTTCCTCTGGCCCAACGTGCCGGAGCAGATCGCGCGGGCGCTCACGTCCGGCGATGTGTCGGAGCGCCGGCTCGCCGCGACCCGCGTCGAGGAGCTCGCCCCGGAGACGGCGATCCGGCTCATCCAGAAGGGCATGAGCGACCCGGACGTCGAGGTGCGGCTGCACCTCGCCGGGGCGGCCGTTCGCTTCCGGATGCCCCGCGCGGGAGACCTCGTGATCGAGTGGCTCGGCGAGGGCGACGCGCGCCTGCGGCTCGCGGCCTGCGACGTGATCCGCGCGGCGCCCACGGACCGATCCGTCGTGGCGCTCGGGCGGGTGCTCGGCGATCCCGACCCGCACGTCCGCCTCGCCGCGGCGGCCGCGATGGGCGCAGCAGGGCTCCCGGACGCTGTCTCGCCGCTGCTCGGCCACCTCGACGACACAGCGCCGGAGGTGCGCGCGGAGGTCGTGCGCGCGCTCGGGCGCATCGGGGACACGCGCGCTGTCGTGCCGCTCATCGGCAAGGTGCAGGACTCGGTCCCGGAGGTCCGCCGGGCCACGGCGCGGGCGCTCGGGGAGCTCGGCGACGCGCGGGCCGTCAGCGCGCTGATCCTGGCGCTGCAGGACGCGTCCCAGGACGTCCGCGTCGAGGCGGTGACGGCGCTCGGCCGGCTGCGCTCGGACGACGCGACGTCCGCGATCGCCGATGTGGTCGCGGCGTCGCCGGGAACCCTGGGCGCGTTCGCCGGGTCGCGCCCGGCCGACAGCGGCACCTCGAGCAGCGACGTGCGGGAGGCGGCGCTCCGCGCGCTCGGCCGCATCGGCTCCGACGCCGCGGTGAGGGTGCTGCTCGCGGCGCTCGCGAAGGACGACCCCGCGGCGCCGCGATCGGCGGTCCGCGACGCGCTGGTCAGCGCCGGGAAGCAGAGCGCGACCGTCGCGGCGCTCATCGCCGTGCTCGCGGCAGCGCCGTCGGCGAACACAGCGGCGGGCGCCGCGCTCGTGCTCGGGGAGCTCAAGGCCACCGGAGGGCTCCCCGCGATCGTCCGCGGCATGCAGCGCGGCGTCGTCCCGCTCCGGCACGGGCTCCGCGCCCTGGGGGCGCTCGGCGACCCCGCGGCGCTGCCCAGCGTGCTCGAGCTGCTCGGCGACGCCGACCCCTCGGTCCGCCGCGAGGCGATCCGCGCCGCGACAGCGCTGCTCGATCCGGCGCGGCCCGACGGGCGCGCTGTCGACCCGGCGCGCGCCCTGCTGGTCGACCCGGCCACGCCGCCCGACGAGAAGCTCGCCCTCGTCCAGCTCCTCGGGCGGACCGGCTCGCCGCGCGCGCAGGAGGTGCTGCTGCCGCTCGCGAAGGCCCGCTCCGCGCCGCTCCGCCTCGCCGTCATCGAGGCGCTCGGGGTTGCGCGCGCCGCCGGCAAGCTCGGCGCGTCCGTCGACGCCGCGCTGCTCGAGGCGCTCGACGACGAGTCCGCCGACGTGCGCCTCCGGGCGGCGGTCTCGCTCTCCCGCGTCGCCGGTCCGGGGAGCGCGCGCGCGCTGCTCCAGCGCCTCACCGTCGCCGCCGAGCAGGACCGCGGCGCGCTCGGCATCGCCCTCTCGGGCGCGCTCTCCCGCGTCCCGGACGACGCGAAGGACGGGCGCGACAAGGGCCTCGCGCAGGACGTCGCGGCGGCGATCGCCAGCGCCCCGGACGCGGCGCGCGACGCGCTGATCGAGGGGCTCGGCCGCATGCCCGGGCAGGCCGCGGGCGCCGCGCTCGCCGGGATGGCCGCGGCCGCGCCCATCGACGACCGCCGCAAGATCGCCGAGTCGCTCGCGGGCCACCCCGAGGCCACCGCCGCCCTCCGCAAGCTCGCGGGCGACGCGGATCCGGGCGTCCGCGCCAACGCGATCTGGTCGCTGGGCGCCGTGGGCGACAAGGACGCGCTGCCGCTGCTCGCGCCGCTGCTGAAGGACCCCGACGCCGCCGTCGCGGGCAACGCGGCGGGCGCGATCGGCC
>NZ_JEMA01000695.1 GCF_001589285.1 Sorangium cellulosum
CCGCCGAGCGGCGCGCCCGCGGAGGCCGCGAGCGCGCCCGCCGTGGTGTTGCCGATGTCGAACGGGCGGGAGCCGTACCAGTGCACGTAGGCGTCGAGCGCGGCCTCGGCGACGAAGCCGCGCTTGCGCACGATCGACCGCGCCAGCATGATCGCCATCTCGGAGTCGTCGGTCGGCTGCCCGGCCAGCGTGTCCCACGTGCCGCCGTCGGCGAGATCACTGACGCCGCCCGGATAGAGCGGCGCGATCTCCTCCGCGGTCCGGAACTCGACGAGCGCGCCGAGCGCGTCGCCCGCGAGCTGGCCGAGCAGGCAGCCCTGGGCGCGGGAGAGCGCGCCGGGATCCGCGACGAGCAGGCTGTGCGCGGGGCGCAGGAGGCCGTACGCGCCCTGCGGCGCGGGGATGCGGCCGTGGATGACGGCGTTCCACGGCCGCCGCGCGAGCTCCCGCACGACCGCCGGGGCGCCGCCGAAGAGGCGGCAGATCTCGCCCTCGCGCTGCGCTGTGTACGCGATCGGCGCGCCGTCGTCGTCGACGAGCTCGCCGCCCGCGGCGCGCACGAGCGCGTGCCCGGCCGCGTAGTCCCAGCACTGCGGCCGGCTGAGCGAGACAGCGGCGACGCCCTCGCCGACCGCCGCCAGCGCGAGCCGGTAGGCGAGGCTCGGGAGCGAGAGGAACCGCGCCGGGGCGACGCACCGGGCGTTCCGGGCCGGGAGGTAGTCCGCCGACTGCGAGAGCAGCACGACGGCGTAGCGGTCGAGCGCGGCGCCGGCGAGCGAGGCCGAGACGGCGGCGCCGTTGCGCCGGATCGGCCCGGTGCCCTCGGCCCAGGCGATGAGATCGCCGTCGTCGTCGGGGTAGGCGTACGCGAAGACGACGCCGAGCACCGGCGTGCCCTCGCGCAGCAGGCCGATCGAGACCGAGGCGCCGCGGTAGCCGTGCAGGAAGGACGCGGTGCCGTCGTTCGGATCCACGACCCAGCGGTGCGACCGGTCCGCGCCGTCGCGGGCGCCGGTCTCCTCGCCGAGGAACGCGTAGGGGGTGGCCCGGGTGAGCGCGTCGCGCAGCAGGAGCTCGACCTCCACGTCGACGGCGGCGTGCGTCCCGGCGCCGCGCGGGCCGCCCGGGCGGTGGAACTCCGCGCGGAGGATCGAGCCCGCGCGGCGCGCCGCCTCGACGGCCAGCGCGAGGTCAGCGTCGTAGCCCATGCCGATCCCGTGGCTCCACCGGGCGCAGCCTAGCCCAGGTCGGCGCGCCGGCCGCCGCCGGCGTCGCGATCGCGCCCGGGAGGCGCGGCGCCGGCAGCTCCCGGAGGCGAGGCGCCGTAGCTGCGGAGGTCGGCGACGGCCGCGTCGACCTGCGCGACGATGGTGCGGGCGTGGTCGAGGAACGCCGCGCCGGCCGGCAGGAGGCGCATGCCGCGCGCCGTGCGCTCGAAGAGCTGCGCGCCGAGCTCGTCCTCCAGGCCGCGGATGTGCCGGCTGAGGGGCGGCTGCGCGATGTGGAGCCGGCGCGCGGCGCGGCCGACGTGGCCCTCCTCGGCGACGGCGATGAAGTAGCGGATCTGCGACAGGCTCACGCGGACGATAGTACCGCGAACGCCGCCCGGGTGAGGAGCCGCGCGCGAGCGCCCGAGATCAAAACGGTATTGGATGGGCGCGCGCCGCGCGCGCATACGCCTCGCATGAACGTGGACATCCTCGGGCCTCGCGCGTGCGAGGCGATGCGGCGCGCGGGGCGCGTGGCCGCGGCGACCCTGGCCGCCGTCGGGGCGCGGCTCCAGCCCAACGTGACCACCGCGGACATCGACCGGTGGGTGCGCGAGGACACAGCGCAGCGCGGCGGCCGCCCGAGTCAGCTCGGATACAAGGGCTTCCCGGCGGCGGTGTGCACGAGCCGGAACCACGTCGTATGCCACGGGATCCCGCGGCGCGACGAGGTGCTCGTGCCGGGCGACATCCTCAACGTCGACGTGACGACGGAGCTCGACGGCTACCACGGCGACACCTCCGCGACGTTCTTCATCGGAGAGCCGAGCGCCGAGGCGCGGCACGTGGTGGACGTCGCCCGGCGGTGCCGGGACGCGGGCGTCGCTGTCGTGCGCCACGGGGCGCGGCTCGGCGACATCGGGGCGGCGATCGAGGAGGTCGCGCGGGCGGAGGGGTGCAGCGTCGTCCGCGAGGTGGGCGGGCACGGGATCGGGCGGAAGATGCACCTGCCGCCGCACGTCGCCCACACCGGCGTGCGCGGCGCGGGCATGCGGCTCCGCGCCGGGATGGCCATCACGATCGAGCCGATGGTCAACCTGGGCTCGCACCGCATCCGCACGCTCGATGACGGGTGGACCATCGTCACCGAGGACGGCAGCCTGTCGGCGCAGTTCGAGCACACAGTGCTCGTCACGGGGGATGGCTGCGAGATCCTGACGCTCTCCTGACGTTCCGGGGCCGGGCCGGAGCGGGCGGAGGGGATACGACGCGTCACCTCCCCTTGGTCACCCACGCCCACACGAACTCGCACTCCATCGGCGATGCGCCGCTGTCGTCCGTCACCGTGACGGCGACGGTCACGTCGCCTTTCGGCTGGTCCTCGAACGAGCGTCGTTGCTCGGACGAGAGCGTCGCGACAGCGCGCAGGCCCCCCTGGGCGCGGCGCTTGTAATCGACCTTCATGCTGCGCAGGAGCGGCAGCTTGTCGTCGGGCAGGCTGACGGCGACGACGAAGCCTGTCGCCGTCTCGGCCAGGAGCCCCGCCGCCGCGGCGTGCACGCCGCCGATGTGGTTCTGCACCTTGCGCCCGTTGGCGAGCCGCAGCGCCACCCGCTCCGGGCTCACCTCGTCGAACTGGATCCCGGCGGTGCCCGTGAACGGCACCATGCGGTGGAACAGCGCTGTCTGCGCGCGAGCGCGCAGGAAGGAAGGAAGGACCTGGAGCGGGGCGATCGAACGGGCGATGAGATTCACCTTGGACATGACGGCCTCCGGAGTCGGCGAGCAGCGAGCGCGGCGAGCTTAGCGCATGCCGGCGCGGCGCCGCCCCCGGCGCGGACGACCCGCGCGCTCCCGGGATCAGCGATGCTGGCGCTGCGCCCTGCTCACCGCGACAGCGGCCTCTTCCTCCGCCTGATCCGCGAGATCCATGCCCGATCTCGCCGTGTCCGCCGCGACGCGCACCCTGCCCTGCCGGTCGCCGCCCGCCGGCTCCACGCGCTGGCGCAGCGCCGCCGCCGGGCGCGCTCCGCCGATCGCCCGCGCCATCGCCACCTCGTGCCTGCGGCGGTGGTGCTCGTGCCACCACCGCATGCGCTCGGCCTCCTCCGCCCAGTCGTCCTCGTGCGCGGTGAACGCGACGAGCCCGTGGATGGCGAGGCCGATCGCCCAGAGCAGCGGGACCAGCAACCCCCAGAGCTGCTCGACGCCGACCATGCCAAGGAGCACGAGGAGCACCGCGTTGACGATGACGTAGATGCCGAGGTGCCGGTAGAAGTCGCGGCGCTTGCGCCGGAGCCATGAGGCGCGCTCGGCGGCTGTCGACTCGACGGCCTTGCGCTCCACGTCGCGCGCGCGCAGCGCCCGGCTCGCCTCGCGCAGCGCCTCCGGGGCGACGCCCACCTCTTCCGCCGCGGCGAGCAGGTCGTCGAAGCCGAGCCGCGCGTCGCCGCGCGGCGCGGGCGGCTCCCCGCCGTCCGCCGAGGCCTGCCGCTCGATCGCGCGCGCGAGGACGTCGCGGACCTCCTCGGTCGAGAACCGCTGCGCTTCGGTCACGCCGGCGCGGGGCGCCTCGCCCCCCTTTGCGACGGGCGCCTGCGGGGGCGGCGCGATCACCGCGGCGGCGGGCGCCTCGCCCCGCCCGGCCGCATCGAGCGCGCGCACGAGGTCATCCATCGACGCGAACCTGTCCTCGGGGCGCTTGGAGAGGGCGCGCAGCACGACCGCGCTCACTGCGGGCGGCACCGAGGCGGCGTCGAGCAGGGCGCTGTCGGCCTCGTCGGTGAGGATCGAGGCGACGACAGCGAGCATGTCGCCCGCGCCGCGCCAGGGCAGCCTGCCGGTGAGGAGCTCGAACGCGAGCACGCCCCACGCGAACTGGTCCGCGCGCCCGTCGAGCTCCCCGCCGCGGATCTGCTCCGGGGCCATGTAGACAGGCGTCCCGAGCTTGACGCCCAGGGCGGTCCGCGTCGGCAGCGCCGGGGCCTCGGTCGAGGCGATCGGATCCGCGTCGCCGGCGGCGCGGCGGGCGATGCCGAAATCGAGCACCTTGATGACGCCGTCGTCGCGGACCATCACGTTTTCCGGCTTGATGTCGCGGTGGACGAGCCCCCGCCGGTGCGCCGCGGCGAGCGCCCGGCCGGCGTCGGCGAGCCAGGCGATCCGGGTCGAGGCCGGCACCTCGCCGCCGCCGATGGCGCTGCGCAGGGTGCGACCGGCGACGAGCTCCATCACGATGAACGGCGTCCCATCGAGCTCGCCGACGTCGAAGATCGAGACGGCGTTCGGGTGGTCGAGCGCGGCGGCCGCGCGCGCCTCGCGGAGCAGGCGCGCGGCGGCGTCCGGGTCCACCGCGCCGCCCGCGATCACCTTGACCGCCACGCGCCGCCCGAGCCGCGCGTCGTGCGCCCGGTAGACGCAGCCCATGCCGCCCTGCCCGATGGCGGCCTCGATCGTGTAGCGCTCGAACGAATCGCCCGGCTTCAGCATGGCCGGCGGCGAGCGTAATGGATCCACGCGGGCTTGGACAGGCAGCCCGGCGCCGCGGCCGGCCCGATGAGGCGCGCCGCGGCGAGGCGGACACCGAGGAAAGGCGCTCGGCGGCGGGCCGCGGGGGCGAACTCGGCGGCTCACGGCGTCGCGGCTTGTGTAAGGTGGCGTCATGTCATCGCATCGAACGATGCTGCTCGGGGTCGCGGTCGGGGCAGCTGGCGGTCTGACGGCGAACGCGATCGCGGCGGGCTCTCCGACGCTCGGCTGGTTCGTCGATCACATCACCTATCCGGTGGGCCAGATCTTCCTGCGCCTGCTGTTCATGCTCGTGCTGCCGATCCTGTTCTCGGCGCTCGTCATGGGCGTCTGCGAGCTCGATCTGAAGCACGTCGGCCGGCTCGGCCTGCGGACGCTCGGCTACACGGCCGTCGTCTCCACCATCGCGGTGCTGATCGGCCTCGTCCTCGTGAACCTGATCCGCCCGGGCGACGGACTGCCCGAGGCGGTCCGCGGCCTCGCGAGCGGCAGCGGGATCAAGGCGGCGACCGCTCCGGCCGACACCTCGCCGGTGGGGATGATCATCGCGATGGTGCCGGACAACGTCATCAAGGCGGCGGCCGCGGGCGACGTGCTCGCCGTGATCACGTTCTCGCTGCTCTTCGGCCTCGCGCTGTCGCTCACCCCGACCGAGGCGGCGATGCGGCTCCGGGAGGGCATCCAGGGGCTGTTCGACGTCTCGATGCGGCTCATCGAGGGGGTGCTCCGGTTCGCGGCGATCGGCGTGGGGGCGCTGCTCTTCACGATCACGTCCCGGATGGGCATCGGCATCATGCAGCAGCTCGCGGCCTACGTGCTCACTGTGCTGCTGGGCCTCGGCCTGCACATGTTCGTCGTGTACTCGCTCTCGGTGCGCTTCCTCGGCGGGATGTCGCCGATCGCCTTCTTTCGCGGGAGCCGGACGGCGATCGTGACGGCGTTCTCGACCGCCTCGTCGAACGCGACGTTGCCGACCTCGCTGAAGGTGGCCGAGCAGGAGCTGCGGCTCCCGCCGTCCGTGTCGCGCTTCGTCCTGACGGCGGGCGCCGCGATGAACCAGAACGGGACGGCGCTGTTCGAGGGGGTGACCGTGCTCTTCCTGGCGCAGGTCTACGGCGTCACGTTGACCCTCGGACAGCAGGCGATCGTGATGCTCATCTCGGTGCTCGGGGGGATCGGCACCGCGGGCATCCCTGCCGGCTCGCTCCCCGTCATCGCGATGATCCTGGGGATGCTCGGCATCCCGCCCGAGGGACTCGGCCTTGTCCTCGGGGTGGATCGGTTCCTCGACATGTGCCGGACCGTGATCAACGTGGTGGGGGATCTGGCGGCGGCCGTGTACGTCTCGCGGGATCAGCACGCGAAACCGCAGGAAGAGGCCGGGACGTGAGCCGAAATGGCCGACGCCTGCGGGTGATACCTCCTGGCTGAGGTCACGCGCAGGCGTCGCGCTCCGAAGGTCCGGAGCTGCCGTTCCTGGCGGCTCGGGGGCCGAGCCGCGCGGTCTCGAAGTCATCCCGGCGGGCGTCGCCGCGCCGGGACGTCCGGGTTCAAGCCGCCATCTTCATCCCGGGCATCATGCCCATCATGTTCGG
>NZ_JEMA01000696.1 GCF_001589285.1 Sorangium cellulosum
GGCGACGGCCGGCGACGGATCGCCCGCGCCCCAGCCGAGCCGCACCACGCCGGACAGCGCGCAGCCGAGCGCGGAGCACGCGCCCTGGAACGACGACGGCGGCACCGGCGAGCGCCCGGCGGCGCGCCACGTCCGGCCGTGATCGCGCGTCTCGTGGAGCTCCCCGCCGCGCGTGACGAGCACGCCGTGATCGCCGGTCACCACCATCCCCGCCGGCTCCGGCGGCAGCGCGTGCGCCGCGACCTCCCCGCCCCGCGCGATCGTGATCCCCAGGCTCGCCTGCCCGACCGGATCGGGCCACTCGACCGACGACAGCCACCCGTCGACCCCGCCGTCCTCGCGCGCGCGGAAGCGTTTGTCGACGAGCACCCGCGACGCGCCGCGCGAGGGCGGCGTCCAGTACCAGCCGGGCTGATCCCCCTGGAGCCGCACCACCCGCGCGCCCCCCTCGTCGCGGGCGCGCGGCGCGCCGACAGGCGCCGGCAGCGCGTCGCGCTCGCCGCGCAGCAGCGCGACAGCGCTCCCGTCCCGGCGCGGCGCCCAGCCGACGAGCGCCTGCCCCTCGCCGACCTCGATCGCGTGCTCGACCCAGGCGCCCCGGCCGCGCCGCACGCAGATCCTCGGGTGGATCACGGCCTCGCCGTACCGGCGATCGCGCTCCTCGTCGCTGACGAGCCGCGGAGACGCCCCGCACCCGCCGACGAAGCCGAGCGCGCCGCCGTCGTCCGCCGCGAAGAACCCCTCGTCGGTGAAGGCGCGCTCCACGCGCGGCGGCTCGCCGCGCTCCGAGCGCAGGACGTAGCTGCCGTAGCGCTCGTACTCGTCCCACGCGCACAGGAAGAGCAGCCCGTCGTCCGCGCGCATCGGCGCGCACCCCAGCCCGTCCGGGAACCAGCCGGCGAGCCGCTCGCGCGTCGCGCCCGTCCGCGCGTCGATCCTCGCGACGCCGGCGTCGATCACCCCGAGCGCGGTCCCGTCCGGCAGGAGCGCGCCGGCGGCGACCGCCGCGACGGCCGGCGTGATCTCACGCTGCGCGAGATCCGCGCGCCCGCCCGCGAAGCGGAGCTGGAACGATCCGCCCGACCACGACGAGATCGCGCGGAGATCGCCGTCGGGCCTGCCGAGCGCGCCGTCCGGCAGGACGGCCGCGCGCCCGAGCGCCGTCTCGAGCCACAGCGCGCCCGGCGCGACGCCGATGGCGCGCGAGGCGACCCCGATCCGCCGGCCGGCGTCGATCCACGTGCGGCCGCCGTCCGCCGTCGTCGCGGCGCGGCCGAACACGTCGAGGCGCACCGCGCGCGCCGCGTCCAGCGCCGCGAGATCGTGGATGGCCGGCGCCTCGAGCGCCCGGCCGCGATCCTCGCCCGGCAGGACCGCCCGCGGCCCCTGCTCCGTGAAGACCACGACGCCGTGGAGCCCGTTCCGCGCGCCCCGCACGGCGCCCGCGCCCCCGCCGAGCGCCACCTCGGCGAGCGACCCCGTGAAGCCGCGCGACCGGAACGCCCTGCCCCGGCTCCAGTGCAGGAAGCCCCCGCCGAGATGGGGCGCGATCGCGAGCGATCCAACGATGGGCTCGCCCGCCGCCCACAGCGCGGCCTCCCACGCCGCCGCCACGACGCGCCCGCCCGCGTCGAGCTCGAGCCGCGCCCCGCCCGCGACGACGCGATCCACGACGGCCGCTTCCGGCCCGTCATGCGTCACGCGGAACACCGCGTCCGTGATCTCCTGGATGTAGCGCGCCCCCGCCGGGCCAGCGCCGACCGCGTCGCCCGCGCCCATCGCGCCCCACGCGCCCGCCGCCCCCGACACGCCTGACACACGCGCCCGCCGGGCAGGCCCGGCCGCGCCGTCCGCCGGGCTCGCCTCGGGCCCGAGCGCGCAGCCGGACACGACGACGACCGTGAGCAGACCGAGCGCGCGCGCCACCATCAGGGAAAGCACGACGGTATCTGCTGTACCGTCCCCGTCCAGGGCCGATCCACCTCGACAGCGCGACGCCCGCGCGCTCTCTCCGCGGCGCCGTCGTACGCTGCGGCCCGCGGCGCGCCGCGCCCGCCCCGAACGCCCGTGCCCACCGCTCGCCGACCCCGCCGACCCACGAAAGAAGAGCTCCTCGCCGCCGCCGGCAAGACGGTGCCGGACGTCATCGCGCCCGACCTCCTCGTCCTCTTCTGCGGCATCAACCCCGGCCTCTACACGGCCGCCGTCGGGCACAACTTCGCCCGCCCCGGCAACCGCTTCTGGCCGGCGCTGCACGCGGGCGGCTTCACCGATCGCGTGCTCTCGCCGTCCGAGGAGCGCGAGCTGCTGAAGCTCGGTTACGGGATCACCAACGTCGTCGAGCGGGCGACAGCGTCGGCCGACGAGCTGTCGCCCGAAGAGCTCGCCGCGGGCGGGGTGAGGCTCGCGGCCAAGGTGCGGCAGTACCGCCCCCGCTTCCTCGCCGTGCTCGGGATCGGCGCCTACAGGAGCGCGTTCGGGCGGCCCCACGCCGCGCCCGGCCCGCAGCCCGAGACGCTCGGCGCGACGAGGCTCTGGGTGCTGCCGAACCCGAGCGGCCTCAACGCCAGCTACCAGCCGCAGAAGCTCGCCGAGATGTTCCGCGCCCTGCGCTACGCTGTCGCGCCCGCCCCTGCCCCGCCGTGAGCCGCGCCGCGCGCCTGCCCGGGCAGCGCGCTCTCCGGAAAGGTGGTGATCCGAGAGCCGCGGTCGCGCCGTATCCGTCCTGCGCCGACTCGACCCCTCGCCGTGACGCGGACTCGTCGACCGTCGCATCGCCGCGCCGACAGGCGGTCTCCCTGGCGCGCACTCCCCCTCCGCGCGCGGGGCGCCTACTCGGGCAGCGCGCTCTCCTCTTCCTGGGGCACCTTCGCGCGCGCGTTGTGGGCCTCTTCGCGGAGCGCCGCGAGCCCGGGCGGCCCGTCGGTCGGCTGCGCCACGCGGTTGCTCACCGCGGCGAGCCACGCCATCGGCGAGTCGGGCGTCCGCGGCGTGACAAGGAGGACTCCGCGCGACGCGTACCGCGAACAGCCGTCCTCGCACACAGGGAGGACCAGACGGAGCCCGCCGCCGCCACCTCGGCTCACGAGCGGCGCCACGCGCATCTCCGCCGGCGGCGGGGCCATGGTGGACATCACCGCGCGCTCGATCAGCGCCTTGATCGTCCTTCCAGATGTTCCAGGCGGCTCCGGAGCCGGCATCGCCGCGCGATCCGCCGCGTCAAGCCGGCTCGGCGGCAGCGCGAAGAGCCCCGCGCCGTCGGCCGCCCTCGCGAGCGGAGGCGGCAGCACGCCGGCGAGCGCGCCCACGAGACAGGCCAGCTTGAGTTCGAATCGCATGGGTGATCCCTCGACAATCTCTCGATCGGTCGTCCAGTCCCCACGTCCAGCAGGCCCCATGCCAGCCACGGGCGGCCGGCTGCTGCGGCGCGGCCCGACGCGGCGCCAGCCGACGTCGTCCGCCGCGCGAGACGGTTCGCCACGGCGCGGCGATGACAGCCACGTCCGGCGCCGCCGGGCCGCGGAAGCTGGAGAATTCGACCCGGCCGTGCGAGCGCCGCTTTCGCTTGCCAGACGGTCCGGGCGCCGTTAACCGTCATCGTTATGCCCGACCGCAAGCCGGGGCTGAGCCCGCAGATCATGAAGGCCTCGCTCCCGCCTGGCGCCCCGCTCCCCTCCGCGTCCTCCAAGCCCTCCACGCCGTCCGAGCCCGTCGCGAGCATTCTGCTCGTCGACGATCACCGCGCGAATCTCCTCGCCCTCGAGGCCGTGCTCGATCCGCTGCGCCAGCGGCTCGTCACCGCGCAATCGGGCGAGGAGGCGCTCGAGCACCTCACCCGCGAGGAGTTCGCGCTCATCCTCATGGACGTGAAGATGCGCGGTATCGACGGCTTCGAGACGGCCGCCCGCGTGAGGGGGCTCGATCAGGCGAGGCACACCCCGATCATCTTCATCTCGGGGCTGCCGGAGGACGAGGACCGGCTGTATCGCGGCTACGCGCAGGGCGCTGTCGATTATGTCGTCAAGCCGTTCAATCCCGACATCCTGCGCGCCAAGGTGGCCGTCTTCGTCGAGCTGCACCGCAGGGCCGAGCAGATCAAGCGGCAGGAGGCGGCGCTCCGCCAGCTCGAGCGGCAGGCGAGCGACGAGGTGTTCCGGCGCATCATGGACACGAGCATGATGGGCCTGCTCTTCAGCGACTACGAGGGGCGCGTCATCGAGGCGAACGACAGCTTCCTCTCCCTGGTCGGCTACACCCGCGAGGACCTCAAGGAGGGGCTCCTCCGGTGGCAGCAGCTCTCGCCGCCCGAGTACGAGCACGTGCACCACGACGCGGTGAGCGAGCTGAGCGCCCACGGCGTCACGAGGCAGTTCGAGAAGGAGTACATCCGCAAGGACGGCAAGCGCGTGGCGGTCCTCGTCGGCTCGGCCCGGATCGAGACGCAGCGGCGCAACCTCACCTACGTGCTCGACATCAGCGAGCGCAAGCGCGCCGAGGCGAACGTCAGCCTGCTCGCCGGCGCGGGCGAGATCCTCTCGTCCTCGCTCGATTTCCGCGAGACGCTCGGGCAGCTCGCGCGGCTCGTCGTGCCGCTCCTCGCCGACTGGTGCGCGGTGGACATCCAGGCGCAGGACGGCGTCATCCAGCGCGTCGCCGTCCTGCACACCGACCCGGCCAAGGTGGCTTTCGTCCGGCAGATCGAGGACCGGTACCCTGTCGATCCCACGTCGCCAAGGGGCGTGCCGAACGTGCTCCGGACCGGCCAGACCGAGTGGATTCCCGAGGTCACGGACGCGCTGCTGGTCTCGATCGCCCGGGACGAGGAGCACCTGCGGCTCGCCCGCGAGCTCGGCCTCCGCTCGTCGATGGTGGTGCCGCTGGCGGCGCGCGGGCGCGTCCTCGGCGCGATGACGCTCGTGCACGCGGAGTCGGGCCGGCGCTACTCGAAGGCCGACGTGCAGTTCGCCGAGGAGCTCGCGCGGCGCGCGGCGCTCAGCGTCGACAACGCGCTCCTCTTCGAGCGCGAGGTCACGGTGCGCAAGGAGGTCGAGACGCTCGCGGAGGAGCTGAAGCACAGCGAGGCGCAGTTCCGTCTGCTCGCCGAGACGATGCCGCAGCTCGTGTGGACGAACCGCCCGGACGGCCACCACGAGTATTTCAACCAGCGCTGGTACGACTACACGGGGCTCACCCCCGAGGACACGGGCGGCGAGGGATGGAGCCGGATCATCCACCCCGAGGAGCACGAGCAGGCGATCGCCACCTGGCGGCAGGCGCTGCGCACGGGCGAGCCGTACGAGAACCAGAGCCGCCTCCGGCGCGCGGACGGCGCCTACCGCTGGTTCATCGGCCGGGCGGTCGCCGCGCGCGACGGCGCGGGCCGCATCATCCGGTGGTTCGGCACCTACACGGACATCGACGATCAGAAGCGCGCCGAGGAGGAGCGGCAGCGGCTCGTCCAGGCGCTCGAGCGCAGCAACAAGGAGCTCGATCAGTTCGCCTACGTCACGAGCCACGACCTCAAGGCGCCGCTGCGGGGCATCGCCAACCTCTCGCAGTGGATCGAGGAGGACCTGAGCGACAAGATGACGGCGGAGAGCCGCAAGCAGCTCGACCTGCTCCGCGGGCGCGTCCACCGGCTGGAGAACCTGATCGACGGGATCCTGAGCTACTCGCGCGCGGGCCGCGTCCGGGAGAAGCCCGAGGCGATCGACGTCGGCAAGCTCCTCCGGGAGATCGTCGAGCTGCTCGCGCCCCCGCCGGAGACACGGGTGGAGATCGCCCCGGACATGCCCGTCGTTGTCACCGAGCGCGCGCCGATCCAGCAGACGTTCCTGAACCTCATCAGCAACGCGCTGAAGCACGCCGGGCGCGCCGATCCGGAGGTCCGGATCTCCGCGCGCGACGCCGGCGCGTTCTGGGAGTTCTCGGTCTCCGACAACGGCTCTGGCATCGCCCCCGAGTACCACGATCGCATCTGGGGCATCTTCCAGACGCTGAAGGCGCGGGACAAGGTCGAGGGCACCGGCATCGGGCTGTCGGTCGTGCAGAAGATCGTCCATAGCAAGGGCGCGCGCGCGTGGGTCGAGTCCTCGGTCGGCGCCGGCGCCACGTTCCGGTTCACCTGGCCGAAGCTCGAGGCGCGGGAGCCTTCCTCGCCCGGATGATCCCCGGGTAGGCCGCGCGCGCGGCCGGCGGCGCGGGGCGCGGGCGTGCGGCCTGGGCCGCGCCGGGCGCCTGGACACCACGTTCACGGGCCCGGCACGAAGCTTGAACACACCTCCTCGGACCAACAAGCGGCTCGATGCGAGGCGAGCGCCGGCGAAGGCGGGATGGTGAGCTGCGGCGCCTTCTCCTCTGGCGGCGTGTCCCGCAGCTCGCGCCGCGGACCTCGGAAGGAGGGTGTTCGTGATGTCGACGTTCAAACTGCCCAGGAGTCTCCTGGGCGCGCTGGCTGTGTCTCTTCTGTCTGCGTGCGCCGCGCCCCCGGCGCCGGCGCAATCGGCCGTCGCGGAGCCGAGGATGCCCAACCCGGGCCCGGACGGTGTCTACAAGGTGGAGTGGCCTGATCTGAGGGAGGGCGAGGATCGGTTCATCGGGCTCACGCTCGGGGCGGACATCGCCGATGTATGCCGGCTTCCCAAGACGAACTTCGCCTTCGACTCTGCCGAGCCGTTGCCACAAGAGCACCTGGAGCTCCGGGCGGTCGTCGACTGCCTGCGCTCCTCGAACCTGAAGGACGCGAGGATAGAGCTCGTGGGCCGGGCCGACCCCCGTGGCACGCCGGCGTACAACCAGGATCTCTCGCTGCGCCGCGCCCAGCGGGTGAAGGAGATCCTTGTGGCGGAGGGCATCCCTGCGGCCCGCGTCACGGTGCGCGCGACGGGCGCCGCCGAGGCGGTCGGCACGCAGCCGATGTATTCCTATGGCTACGACCGTCGCGTCGACGTCGTGCTCCTCGGCGTCGTCCACTCCCCCCTTTGAGCGGGACGCGCCCGCGGCGGATACGGGCCCATCTCGACGTTTTCGGTGCTCGGCGTACTGGAGTACGCCTGCGCGCCGAAAACGCCGATCTGGGCCCGTCTCCTGTGCGGGCGCGCCCCGCTCGGCGGCGGGGGGGCTCGGCGATTTGATCGGCGGGGGGGGCTCGGCGGGGGGACGCGCTGATGAAGCGGGCTGCCGGGCGGGGCACGCACTCCATCGTTCTTCCGGACTAACCTCTTTCCGTTTGCGGCGGCGCTCGGGCGACGCGGGGGCGTTCTGGTACGGGAGGCGCGCGATGCACCGGGGCGCGCCACGACAGATGTGGCATTTCGTCACGCGGGCGTCACGGGGTGGGCGACTGATGCGGGGACAAGCGGGCCGTACAGCGAGATCCGAGGGTTGGTCCGGAGCCTGCAATGCATGCCGTCACGAACCGGCGGACGTCAGGTCCGTCACAAGGAGACAAGAGCCATGACGAACCGACTGAATGACGCTGTGGGGACTGCAAAGGGTGTGTACGAGACGGCGGCTGTCGGCGCGGTTGGCGCTGCCACGACCGCCAAGACGACGGCGTTCGACGTCGCCAAGGCGGTCGCCGGGATCGCCGCGACGATCGGGGCGCTCGGCTTCGACGACGTGCTCGGCTGGGTCGGGCTGGCGCGCAGGCGCAGCCCGCTCGCGACCCTCGCGTACTTCGGCGCCGGCGTCGCGGTGGGCGCAGGCGTGGCCGTGCTGCTCTCGCCGACGTCCGGCGAGGCGCTCCGCCGTGACATCCTGACCCGCCTCGACGGCCTGAAGCGCCAGGCGACCCGCGGGGTCGAGCAGGCCGAACGCCAGGTCGGCGGCGCGGTCGACGCGGTGAAGGGCGCTGTCTCTCCGTCCGAGACGGGGAACTCGCACTACGGCATCGAGGGCGGGCGGCAGGGCGGCGAGAGCGGTCACCACCTGAGCTGAGGCGCTGCACGTGTGGCTCGAAGCCATCATCACGCGGGAGGATCTCGTCCAGATTCTGGGCGAGTTCCTCCCCGTGAAAATCCATCTGGACGATGACGAGAAGACCGACCGCTGGCTCTACCTGGGCAAGCCGACCGAGATCACGCTGGTCGAGGACATGGGCCTGCGCGTCAACTGTCCTGCGGAGCTGAAGTGGTCTTTCCCGGTCGTGAGCCCCACCGTCAAGCTCGATGAGCTCAAGGTCCTCATCTCCCCTGAGATCGTCGAGAAGAACAGTGGAAACGTCCTCGCGTTCAACGTCGAGCTCGAGGAGGCCGACATCCGCGGCATCCCCTCGATCATCGACCACACGATCATGAAGGCCGTCAACTCGGCGCTCGCGAACAAGAAGCCTGAGTGGAACTTCACGAAGACGCTCACGCACACCGTGGGTCTCCCTTCCAACCTCGAGCCGATCGATGGGCTGCACATCGGGGTCGCCTGGGGCAAGCGTCGCATCAGTCAGGACGCGCTCGTGCTCGTGGTCTCCTTCAAGCTCAATTTCGTGCGCAGCGATTGAAGCTCCGCCGCACGGCGAGCCAGGAACGCCCCGCCCCGGTCCCGCCGGGGCGGGGCGTTTCGCTTGCGCCGTCATCAAGCCGGGTCGTCCCGCGCAGAATAGCCATGAGCCCTCCGGCGCTGCCGGAGGGCTCATGGCTCTCGCGAGTCTGCCTGTCCCCTGCCCCGCGCGACGAGCTCCCCCTGGGCCGGGCTGCCGGTCACCCGATCTGCGGGGCCAGGTGGATCCTCCCGAGCCGCCCCCCGCGCCCCCGCGTGAGCGCCCCCGCGATGTCCGAGTGCTTGACGAGCCCCAGGTAGCTCTCCCCGTCGAACACCGCCACCACCGGCGTGTTCTTCTCCACCATCTTCCGCCCCACCTCGTCGAGCGGCACGTCCGCCGCCACCCTGGGCACGTCGCACCGCATGATCCAGGCGATGAACGACCCCTCCTCGCCGGAGGCCAGCGCGCGCATCACGTCCGTTCGCGTCACGATCCCGATCACGCGGTCCTCGTAGACCACCGGGAAATCCGGCTCCTGGCTCGCCAGGATGCGCCGCGCGGCGTCGCCCACGAGCTCGCCAGGCCAGAGCTGGACCGCCCTCCCCTCGACGAGCGGACGGCGCTCGGCCACCTCGACAGGCGCCATCACCGCCTGCGCCGCGCTCCACTCCCGCCGCGCCCCCAGGAAGAGGAGCGCCGACAGCGCCGCGATCAGGAGCTGACCGCCGAACAGCGCGATGAAGAACAGCGCCGCCGCCATCGCCTGACCGAGCGTCGCCGTCATCGAGGTCGCGAGCCAGGTGCCCGTGAGCGGCGAGAGCGCCTCGCGCAGCACGCGGCCGCCCTCGAGCGGCAGCGCCGGCAGCAGGCCGAGCGTCGCGATGCCGAGGTTCGCGCTCGCGACCCACACGAGCGCCGTCTCGCGCGAGGGCGCCTCGGCGGCCTGCAGCACCGACGCCCACCGGAGCCCCTCGGCCCCGCCCTGCGCGCCGACCGCCACGAAGAACAGCGCCGCGAGCGCGAAGTTCGCCGCGAGGCCGAGCGCGCCGCCCTGCATCCACCCGGCGACAGGGCGCGCGCGCCGCGCCACCGCGCCGAGCGGCGAGAGCAGGACCTCGCTCAACCCGAGCCCGAGCTGCCGCGCCACCACCCCGTGCACGAGCGCCTGCAGCGCCACGCACGCGAGCAGCGCCGCGCCGAGCGCGCAGCCGAAGAGCGCGCCGCCCCCGCCGTGCCGCGCCCCCCACTGGAGCGCCCCGAGCGGGATGAGCAGGCCGAACGCCGCGTGGGCAACGACTTCAATACCGCCAATCCGCGTGACCCTGATGACCGAGTTCATGGCGCATTGCTCCTGGGTTCTCGCGCAGACCGCTGCGCATGGCGGGAGGGCAGTTCCGACCTGCCACCGCCCCCTTCCCCCCGGGGCTGTGGCGAGAACCTCGTCGCGCTGTCGACGGCTGACGGGCAATGTCGCGGACTTTTCTGCGCTCACTGCAAAGCATGTGCCGTTTTCCTGCTCCACGTAGGGAGCAACACACGGCTTCGCGCCGGGCGTCGCCCGCGGCCGGCGGCTGTCAGGCGTGATTCCCTGCTCCGCACCTCGGGCTGTCCTCGAGTCGACGGGCGTGAGGCGGGGAGTTCACCGGGCCGCTGCGCGCCGGATGAGCACGCAAACCGTGCGGCACGCCTGGATGCCGCGGTGTGGCGTTACGCTACGTAGCAGGCGCGCTCCGTCACGTCGTCACATCGGCGACCCCGTCCATCCCTCCAGCCCGCCGCGCGCGGCCCGAGGCCGGACCACGCCGCTCGGCCTCCTCGGAGACGGGGGACGCCCCCGTGAAGCGCTCCTGCGGCAGGAACAGGCCGTCCTCGAGCTCGCGGACCCAGCGGAGCATCTCCTCGCGCACCCAGCACCGCAGATCGAACAGCTTCCCCGAGTCGCTCGACGAAACGAGAAACCGCACCTCGATGGTGCGCTCTGACACGTTCGTGACCTGAACGGCCTTCACCCGCCCATCCCAGAGCTCGCTGTTCGGAAGGATGGACTCGAAATGCTGGCGGATAGCTTCCACCGGCGTCCGGTAATCGACGTAGATCTCGATGGTGCCGAGCTTCTCCGCGCCGTGCTTCGTCCAGTTCTCGAACGACTGGTCCAGGAGCCGCGCGGTCGGGATGATGAGCCGCCGCTCGTCCCAGATCTTCATGACCACGTGCGTCAGGCGGATCTCCTCGATGGTCCCGAACTGTCCGTCCACCACCACCTTGTCGCCGAGGTCGATGGGGCGCGTGAACAGGATGTGGAGGCCGGACAGGATCGCGCCGACCGGCTTCTGCGCCGCCAGGCCGAGCACGACGCCCGCGATGCCGGCCGACGCCAGGAGCGACACACCGACGTTCCGCACGGTCTCGAAGTTCAGGAGCACGAGCGCGCCCGCGACGATCACGATGATCACGCGCGCGACCCGCTCGAGCACGCGCGCCTGGGTGCGCAGCCCGCGCGACGACTCGCTCCCCTCCTCGAGGTGCCGCACGGCGCGCGCGTCCAGCACCTCGGAGAGGATCCCCACGATGCGCATGAGCAGCCACGCCACCCCGCCGATGAACAGCGCCGAGAGGAGCGGCCGCAGATCGGCCACGAGCACCTGGCCGAGCGCCGTCATCCTGGCGAGGCCAGCCGTCAGGATCACGCCGAGGCAAAGCGTCATGGGGCCAATTGCCGCGTCGAGCGTCTTTTCGTCCCAGGGCGTCGATGTCCGCCGCACGACGAGCGAGGCGGCGCGCCGGAAGGCGTGCACCGCGAGCCGCGCGAGCCCGAGGCCGACCGGAACGCTCGCCGCCACCATCACCCACTGCCACGGGCCATCCGTCGGGATCCCCAGCCGGGCACCCAGCGATTCGAAGACCGAGTTCTGCATGAATCTGCTCCTTCAATCCGCCGATCTGCGGCGCGCCTCCGGCCCGGACCCCGGGCGCCGGACGCCTGACGCGCTCGCCGGCCTGGCGGAAGGTCCGTGACGCAGTGAAGCGCGCCGGGCTCATCCATCGTGTGTGCGGCCTCGCATGGCACAGGCCGTGCCGCCGATTCCGCCCCCGCGCTTTCTCGCCGCTTTCCGCTCGTCGCGCTGGCCTACAGCAGAGATCGCGATTACAGCGTGGAGGCACCTTTGCCATGACGCGGCAGTTCGCCACACAGTCGCTCTGCTCCGCCTTGCACGTTCCGTTCAGGCGTCCTGTGCTCGCTCGGCATGTGATGTGCATGGATGCGAGTCAGAGAGTCGAGATAGGCTGATAAACGCAGCAAAGGACTCGTTTATGTCAGAGCGCAGAAGCCAGGTCGATGATTTCGCGCGGCTCACGGAGGAGACCGAGCGGCTCGCGAGGCACGTCGAGGATCTCCGGCTCCGGATCGCGGCGACGACCGCGAAGCGACGCGCATCGTCCGGCATGCACCCTGCGCAGCATGGCGCCTCGCTCGACGGGGCGCAGGGCGCGCTCACCGAGCGGCCGCCGCAGGGGCCGTCGTCCGATCGCCCGCCGTACGGCACGCCGTCCGAGCGGCCGCCGCACGGCTCCCCGTCCGAGCGGGCGCTCGAAGCCGTCGCGGCCCTGGAGCGGCCGGTCGACGCAGGCCTGGAGCGGGCGCACGACGCGGGCACGGAGCGCCCCGACGACGCGATCCCGGAGCGGCCGCGCCCCCGTCAGTCGCCCTTCCCCGAGCGCCCGTCGTGCCTCGCGAGCGTGTCGCGATGGCTGCCGCCGCTGAGGCCGGGGCGGCACGCCATGGAGTCGGGCGTCCACGAGAAGGCCGGAGAGGCAGGGCGTTACTGCATCGTCACGCCGCGGCAGAAGAAGCCGAGCTCTCTCCCGCCGAAGCGCCGCACGCCGAAGGCCGACGTGGCCTGAGCCAAGGCGCCTCGACCCGCCCCTCTCCCCCCCGCGCGCGGCTGCCGTCACGGTGCGCTGACAGCGTGGCTGCGCAGGCCTGCTCGCCACACACCCGGCCCCGACGGCGCAGCCGGGCAAGGCGCGCCACGCGCGCGGCGCGAAGCTTGCCCGGCTGCGCGCCTGCGTAGTATACGAACTCATGTTGTCGTGCGGTGGGTGCGGACGCGCATCGTTCACCGAAGCCTGAACATCGATGAGACCCGACGGAATCTTCGCGGTCGGGGATCGAAAGCCCTGTCTTTCAGCGGCCCGAAGAGGCCCGCCCTCCTCGCGGCGATCGAGGGTTCTGCCCACCAGGCGAGAGGGCCTGTCCTCCAGCCGTCCTCTCCCCCGCCTCGCTGCGAGGCGCGGGCCCCCTGCGGGGGCCACGCGCAGGCTTCCGGCCCCACCGCTCGCGGCGCTCCGGGACACCTCCGTGTCCGGGGCGCGCTCTCGTTTCCCTTGAAAGAGCAGCCCCGCTCGCAGGCGAGGCCAGGAGAACAGCGGCATGGAGCAGCGAAGCGACCTCGACAAGGCGGCCCGCAAGACGAGAGCCGGCAACGGCAAGACAAAGAAGGGCGCGTCCGGGGACGGGCTGCACGGCGCCGCGCGCGCGAAGAAGGCCCCCGCGGCCAGCGTCGCCCGCGCCGCGCCGGCCGTCGAGCAGGGCGGGATCGACAGGCGGACGCTGCTGCTGTCGCTGACGGCGCTCAAGAAGGGCGATTTCTCGGTGCGGCTGCCCCCCGATCTGGAGGGGCTCGACGGGAAGATCGCGGACACGTTCAACGACGTCGTCGAGCTCAACGACAGGATGGCGCGAGAGCTCCAGCGCCTGAGCCGCGTGGTGGGCAAGGAGGGCAAGCTCTCGCAGCGCGCCTTCATCGGCGAGGTGAACGGGGCCTGGGCCGAGGAGATCGCGTGCATGAACGCGCTCATCGGCGATCTCGTCCACCCCACCGCCGAGACGGCGCGCGTCATCGGGGCGGTCGCCAAGGGCGACCTCTCGCAGACGATGGCCCTCGAGGTGGACGGCAGGCCGCTCGACGGCGAGTTCTTCCGGACGGCCAAGACCGTCAACACGATGGTCGAGCAGCTCGGCACCTTCGCCTCCGAGGTCACGCGCGTGGCGCGCGAGGTAGGCACCGAGGGAAAGCTCGGCGGTCAGGCCGACGTCAAGGGCGTCGCCGGCACCTGGAAGGATCTCACCGACTCCGTCAACTCGATGGCGGGCAACATCACCGCCCAGGTGCGCAACATCGCCGCCGNGGCAACATCACCGCCCAGGTGCGCAACATCGC
>NZ_JEMA01000697.1 GCF_001589285.1 Sorangium cellulosum
CCTCGGGAGGGCGCGGCCGGGGGCGCCAGGCGCAAGCGCGGCGCCCGGCGCCTCCGCGTCAGGCGCGACGCCCGTCGTGGATGCGCGACGATCGTCAGCCAAGCCGGTCCCGGTCGCGCCGCCGGCGCCGCAGGCCCGCGACGGCGCCCAGGCCCGCCGCGCCGAGCAGCCAGGGGACGGGCTNGCGCCCAGGCCCGCCGCGCCGAGCAGCCAGGGGACGGGCTTCGTCGGATCCGGCCGCGGGTTGCTGATGCTGCAGGAGCCGCCCGACGCGTCGGCCGCCCCGTCCTTGACGGCGTCGTCCTCGCCCTCGCCGCCGTCCTCGGACGGGGGCGGCTCGGGGAGCTTCGCGCAGAACCCGAGCTCTGCGTCGCACCCGTACCCGCTCGGGCAGGTAGCGCTCTCGGTGCAGGGGCGGGTGCAGTAGCCGTCGAGGCAGGCGTTCGTCGCGCACTGCTCGGCCTGCTCGCAGGCGCCGCCGATCTCGGCGGAGTAGACGGGGTCGGTGGGGAAGCCGGTCGCCCAGCCGGGCGGCTCGTACCCTCCAAGGCTCGCGGCGCGCACGGTCGTCTCCTTAATCCATTCCGCCCAGCCGTACACATAGCCGTAGATCGGGTACTCGCAGCCCTCGGCGCCGCGCGATGTCACGCCGATCACGCGGTGCATCAGATCGAGGCTGGGCCCGCCCGAGTCGCCCTCGCAGATGCCGGTGTCCCCGACCCACTCCGTGGACTTCACCACGGACGCCGGGCAGCCGTCGGCCACGCAATCGATGAAGAGGTTGTCGCGGCGCCGCCGCAGGCCCGCGCCGGTGCTCCTGTCGTTCGTCGCGCCGAAGCCGACCGCGTAGTACTCCTCGCCCTGCTTCAGGGGCACGTCGACGCGCGGCACGAGCGGCGCGGCGTCGCTCTCCGGGATCGGCTCGTCGAGGATCAGGATCGCCTGGTCGTTGCCGCAGAAGCTGTCGGCGTCGTCGCCGGGGAGCAGGACGATCTCGCTGCCGCCGTAGAAATACGAGGACTCGCCGATCTCCGCGTCGGTCGTGGCGAAGATCTTCCGGGCGAGGTGCGTGTCCGTGAACTTCGTGGAACGGCAGGTGATCTGGCCGTCCGTCTCATTGGCCATGTCCGACACGCAATGTCGGGCGGTCAGCACCACGTTCGGCGCGATCAAGCTCCCCGTGCAGATGGCGCCGATCTCGGCGTTGTAGATGCCCACGACGGCCCTGTCGCCGTTGTCCAGGTAACCGTCCTGGATGGCATCTCGCGTCTCACCGGTCTCATCAGGCGGCTCCAGGGCCGAGCTGCACGCTGTTGCAGTGAGTCCCAGGGCAAGAATCAAGGTGACTCTGGGCGAGCAAAACGACATCGAGAGCCTCCAAGTACTGCAATGTAGGTGCGACGAGCTCCGAGGCGTCGCATCGAGCGAAAGAGTCTAGAGGGGAATGTGCGGTCATGCACGCGCGCCGCGAGCGATGAACGACTCGGCTCGTTGCATGCACCACATAAATTGGCTGCCGGAGAGCTCTTGCAGGGTACTCGCGTAACGGACGTTACCCAGTTCCGCCATGGCGGCGCCAGGGCCAGGGCGACCGGCGCCGTGACGAAAAGCCGTGGAAACGTGCGCGGCCCGGGTGTTGCCGGGCGACGCGGCCGTGATCGATCCCGTCCTGCTCTTCGGGCTCGCGCTCGCCGCGGGCGCGCCGCTCGCCCTCTCTCCGCTGCCCAC
>NZ_JEMA01000698.1 GCF_001589285.1 Sorangium cellulosum
CCCGGCGCCGCCCGCCCCCCCGGCTCCCCCCGTGCCGCCGGTCCCGGGGCTGCTCGGCGCCGAGCTGCAGGCGGCCGCGAGCAGCGCCGCCGCGACGCACGTCATCCAGGAAGAATAGGACATGGCGGACGCTACATCGAAGGCCGGCGGCAGCTCAAGCTGGGGGGCAGCGCCCGGCGCGCGCTATCGTGTCGCCCCACCGAGGTACCCTGCCCATGACCGCCATCGTCACGCCAGAGATAGACCGCTACGCCCACGACCACACGGAGCCGCCGCCCGCGCTGCTCGACGAGCTGCGCGAGTACACCCGTGCCCATGTGCCGAGCGCCGGCATGCAGGTCGGGCGGGTCGAGGGCACCCTGCTCGGGGTGCTTGTCGCGCTCATGCAGGCGCGCCGCGTGCTCGAGCTCGGCACGTTCACGGGGTACTCGGCGCTCAGCATGGCCCAGGCGCTCCCGCCGGACGGCGAGCTCGTCACGTGCGAGCGCGACCCCGACGTGGCCCGCGTCGCCCGGTCGTTCTTCGACCGCAGCGAGCACGGCCAGAAGATCCGGATCGCCCTCGGCGACGCGCTCGACACGATCCGCGGCCTGCCGGCGAGCCCGCCGCTCGATCTCGTGTTCATCGACGCCGACAAGGCGCGGTACGCGACCTACTACGAGGAAGCGCTGCCGCGCCTCCGCCGCGGCGGGCTGATCGTCGCCGACAACACCCTCTGGAGCGGCGAGGTCCTCGCCCCCGAGACCGAGGACGGCCGCGCCCTCGCCGCCTTCAACGAGCTCCTGGCCCGGGACCCGCGGGTCGAGAAAGTCCTGCTCCCGGTCCGCGACGGGGTGACGCTCGCGCGCAAGCGCTGAAGGCGCGCATCGTCCGCGCACCGTTCCGCGCATCGTTCCGCGCATCGTTCCACGCATCGTTCCACGCACCGTTCCGCGCGGCGGCCACAAATCCTGACGGCCTCTCCGCGCGCGGCGCTAGAGTCCCGCCAGCATGCTGCTCGCCATCGACGTCGGGAACACCAACATCAGCTTCGGGGTGCTGGAGGGCGAGGCGCTCCGGCACCACCTCCGCTGCGAGAGCGCGCGCTCGCGCACAGCGGACGAGTACGCCGTGCTCGTGCGGCAGATGCTCGACCTCCGCCGCGTCGACCTCGCCCGCATCGACAGCGCTGTCATCGCGAGCGTCGTGCCGACGCTGACCGACACGATGGTGGGGCTCGTCGAGCGGGCGTTCGGGATCGAGCCGCTCGTCGTCGGGCCGGGCATCAAGACCGGCATGTCGATCCTCTACGAGAACCCGCGCGAGGTCGGCGCCGACAGGATCGTCAACGCGGTCGCCGCGCACGAGTGGGTGAAGCGGGCGGCGGAGCCCCCGTCGGCGCACGAGCACGGGATCGACCTGGGCCGGGGCGGCGAGGCGGGCCGGGGCGATCACGCCGCCGCGAGCGGCGTCATCGTCGTCGACTTCGGCACCGCGACGACGTTCGACTGCGTGACCCCGCGCGGCGAGTACCTCGGCGGCGTCATCGCGCCGGGCATCCAGATCAGCGCCGAGGCGCTCTTCTCCCGCGCCGCGCGGCTCTCCCGCGTCGAGATCGCCCTCCCGCCCCGGGTCGTCGGCCGCAACCCCGTCCACTCGATGCAGTCGGGCATCGTGTACGGCTACGCCGGCCTCGTCGACGGGCTCGTGGCCCGGCTCCGGCGCGAGCTCGGCTACCCGTGCCGGGTCGTCGCCACGGGCGGCCTGGCGCGGCTCATCGCGCCGCAGACAGAGACCATCGAGGTGGTCGACGACGACCTGACGCTCACGGGCCTGCGCCTCATCTACGAGCGGAACGCCGAGCGCAACAGCGGCCCCGCCACCTTGCCGCCCGCGGCGCGCGGAGGCGGCCAGGATTGACGACCCCCGGGTCCGGCCGCGCGCTCCCACGGCCAGGCGCGCTCGCCCTCGCCGCGGCGCCCGCGGCGCTCGTCCTCGCGCTCCTCGCCGCCGTGCTCCTCGGCGCCGAGCCCGTCTCGCTCGAGCGCGCCCTCGCGGGCCCGGGCCTCGACCGGACCCTCCTGCTCGACGTGCGCCTGCCGCGCGTGCTCCTCGCGGCGATCTCCGGCGCCGGCCTCGCGGCCGTGGGCGTCGCGTTCCAGGCGCTGCTCCAGAACCCGCTGGCCGAGCCGTACGTGCTCGGCGTCTCCGGCGGCTCCGCCCTCGGCGCCGCGGTCGCCATCGCGCTCGGCGTCGGCTCGGCGACCGTGCTCGGCGCGACGCTCCTGCCGGCGGCGGCGCTCGCCGGCGGCCTCGCCTCGACGGTGCTCGTCTACGCGATCGCGCGCGGCGCGGCCGAGGGCACCTCCGGCGCCTCGATGCTCCTCGCCGGCGTGATCGTGAACTCCATCGCGGCCGGCCTCATCACCTTCCTCAAGACGGTCGTCTCCCCCTCGCGCGCCCAGCAGCTCCTCCGGTGGCTCATCGGCTTCGTCGAGCTGCCCACGACCTCGGCCCTCCTCGGCGTCGCCGCCTACGTGGCCGCGGGCTGCGCCGTGCTCCTCGCCGACGCCGCGCGCCTGAACCTCCTCTCGCTCGGCGACGAGTCGGCCGGCACCCTGGGCGTCGACGTGCGCGCCGTCGAGCGCCGCGTCTTCTTCGCGTCCTCGTGCGTCGTCGGCGCGATCGTCAGCCGCACCGGCCTCATCGGCTTCGTCGGCCTCATCGTCCCGCACGCGGTCCGCCGGCTGGCCGGCGCGGATCACCGGCTGCTCCTGCCGCTGTCGCTCGTCGCCGGGGCCGTGCTGCTCACGACGTGCGACCTCCTCGCGCGCCTCCTGTTCCGGTGGCTCGGCACCGAGCCGCCCGTGGGCGCCGTGACAGCGATCCTCGGCGGGCCGCTGTTCCTCGTGCTGCTGCGGCGCTCGCCGCGCCTGTGAGGCGCCGGGGCCGGCGGCCCTCGCCGCGTGGGTCGAGGCCGCGCGTCAGGGCCGGCCGGCGCGGGGTCGCGTCAGGACATGCCGAGGAGCTTGTTCATGCTGGCCTCGTCGGCCGGCGTGAACGGGTAGCGGTCGAACTCGGCGCTCGTGACCCACCGGAACGCGTTCACGGCGAGCGATGCGAGCTCGCCGCTCCTGATGTGGCACTCGTAGAGGTACAGGTCGACGACGTAGCGCTCGTACGGGTGGCTCACGAACGAGATGAGCTGGCCGACCTCGATCTCGACGCCGAGGCGGTGCCGGACCTCGCGCTTCAGCGCGGCCGCGTCGGTCTCGCTCTCCTCCACGCGCCCACCGGGGAACTCCCAGAGCATCGGCAGCACGGCGGTCGGGCGGCGCTGGGTGATGAGGTAGCGGCCGTCCTGCTCGATCACGGCGGCGACCACGCGGATGGTGCGGACACTTTCCATGGCGGCGTCTCGGGGTGCCCAGCGTACGACGGGGCATCGGGTTGTGCGAGCGGGACGGTCGCGTCCCCGGAGCGCGGACCTCGCTCCGTCAGACGGTCACGCGGAAGAGCTGCTGACCCATGAGGAGGATGTCGCCCCCCGTGATCTCCGTCTCGCCGAGGACGCGGAGGAAGGTGCCGTTCGAGCTGCCCAGGTCCGTGAGGGACAGCCGGCCGCCCTGGACCGAGATCTGGCAGTGGAGCCCGGACACGTAGCCGTCCTCGGGGAAGAGGATGTCGCCGCGCTCGCGCCCGAGGTGCAGGCCGGTGTCGGGGACGGGGAACGCGTTGCCTGTCGCGTCCCGGCCGATGATCAGCGCCAGCCGCGCGACGTAGCCCTTCGACGGGCTGCCGAGCCGCTCGACGCCGTCGGGCGTCGCGGGCGCGGGGGCGAGCGACTCCAGGCGGACGAGCTCCTGGCCGATGCGGAAGACGTCGCCGTTGTCGAGCTGCACCGGCGTGTCCCGGCGCAGCCTGCGGTAGACGCCGTTCAGCGAGCTCTCGTCCTTGACGAAGAGCCGCCCGCCCTTGATCGAGAACGTCGCGTGGCGCGGGGAGAGGTAGCTGTCGCCGCCGAAGATCGCGCCCGAGTCGCGCCCGATCGTCGTCGGGTTCGCGGGCAGGGTGTACGAGCCGGCCTCGGTGCCGTCGGCCCGGAGCGCCGTCAGCACGACGTTCGCGGCGCCGGACGTCGACACCACCGGCGGGGGCGGCTGCACGGACAGGTTCGCCGGCTTGACGAGCTTGAAGCCGCAGAGCGCGCAGAACTTGTTGCTCGGCGGGTTGGGCTCCTGGCACTGCGGGCAGACGACCGTCCCCGCGCCGGCCGCCGCGGTCGACGGCGCCGCGGCTCCCGCCGCGGCGGCCGCCTTCCGGCTCGTGGCGGTGTCCTCGCCCCGGATCGGGGCGGCGAACGCCGCGGGGTCGACGAGCGCGGGGGGCTGGACCGCGGGAGGCTGGGACGCGCGCGGGGGCGCGAGCGCCGGGCCCTTCTGTGCGCCGGTGCCGATGGCGGTCGGCTCATCGCCGTAGTTGTTCGACCGCGAGGCCGCCGGCACGCCGTGGGGCGGCGTGCCCGGCGCGAACTTCTTCGGCGACACGTCGCGAGGCAGCTCGGCGCCGCAGCCGAGGCAGAACTTGTAATGGTCCTGATTTTCCTTGGAGCACTTCGGGCAGGTGATCACCAGGCCTCCTCACAACGAGCGACCGGACGGGGTCTCAGGGCGAACGGCGGCGGGAGCATATTCGCCGCGGCCGCCTTCTGTCGACTGTCTGTCGCTTCTCTCCGTGCGCGGCGCCCCGCGGGCGTGCGCGGCAGGCGCACAGGCAGGCGCGCGGGACCGGGCGCGCCGCGGCGCGCGCCGACCGGTCGTCCTGCAGGGGGGCGGGCGCGCGGGCGGCTCACTTGGACAGGAGCGCGAGCGCGTCGCGCACGAGGTCGCCGAGCGGGGCGCTCTCGACGCGCGCGCCGAGGGCGGTGACCGCGCGCTCGGCCTCGGCCGGCCGGTAGCCCATGCGGGTGAGCGCGCTCTGCAGCAGATCCTGCTTGGCGCCCGTGGCCGCGGGCGGCGGGGCGGCGGCGGAGAGCGGGACCGAGGGGAGGTTGACGAGCTTGTCCTTCAGCTCGAGGACGAGCCGCTCGGCTGTCTTCTTGCCGACGCCGGGGATGGCCGTGAGGCGCGCGGTCTCCCGGCGTGCGATCACGGCGGCGAGCTCCGCCGCGCCGAGCGCGCTGAGGATGGCCAGCGCGATCTTCGGGCCGATGCTGGAGATGCCGATGAGCACGCGGAAGGCGGCCCTGTCCTCGCGGGTCGCGAAGCCGTAGAGGAGGAGCGCGTCCTCGCGCACGTGGGTGTGGACGAACAGGGTGATCGCGTCCGAGCCGGCGATGCCGCGCGCGCGGCCCAAGGCGCCGAGCGGGACCGTCACCTCGTAGCCGACCCCGGCGACGTCGAGCACGACAGTGCCCTCGTCACCCTCCTCGACGACGTGACCGGAGAGCCGTCCGATCAATTGACCTTGGCCCCCTGCTGGATCCACCTGCGGATGGTGTCCCGCTCCGCCGCGGGCAGGGTGTCGCCGCCGGCGGGCATGGACTTCCCGCAGCCCTCGGGGGCGCACTCGAGGTCCCCGCAGGTCAGGGTGCCGTCGAGCTTGTGCAGGAGGAAGCTGTTCGCGGGGTCGCCGGCCGCGATCCGGGGCATGCCGGACGGGGCACGCGACGCGACGCCGACGTTCTGGGCCACGATCGCGTCGATCTGCGCGTCCGTGGCCTGCTCGCTCAGCGGCGGGCCGAGGTACGCGAAGCCGGCCGAGCCGGCCTCGGCGCCGTGGCATGTCGAGCTGAACGCGCAGCCCCGCTGGAAGAGGGGGAGGACGTCGGCCCTGAAGCTCACCTCGGGGGTGGCGCCGTCGAACGCGCCGTAGTCGAAGCACGCGGTCGGCTGGGGCGGCTCGCCGTCATCGCCGCAGGCGGCCCCGGCGCACGCCGTCCCGATCACGAAAATCAGCAGGAGTTTCCGCACGTTGTCCCCTCTCCGCCGGTTGGCGACGCGCGACCCTAGCAGAACTCCGCGCGCGCGCGGAGATCGCCGCGCGTTTGGCCGGCCGGCGCGGCGGCGGGTAGGCTGGGCGCTGCATGAGGACACGCCTGGGCATCTGCTCGCTGGGGCTGTCGCTCGCCGCGCTCGCCGCCGGGTGCGGCGGGGGACGGGACGCGATCGTCGATCGACAGCTCGCCGAGCTGCGCGCGGAGCTCGTGAGGAGCCGCGCGGAGAGCGCGGTGCTCGCGGACCGCGTCGGCTCGCTGGAGCTCTCGCGCGGCGGCCCCCGCGGCGCCGCGCGCGCCGAGGCAGCCGGCGCGGCCGAGGCCCGCGCCGCCTCGAAGGAAGAGCCGGACCGGCCCGACCTCGAGGTGGTGCGGCTCGCGCCGGAGGCGGCGCCGGGGACCGAGGCGGAGCCGCAGAGCGACGGCGCCGCGCGGCCGCCCGTGCTCCGCTCGACAGCGCACGGCGTCGTCGTTGATGAGCCTCCGGGCGGGACGCCGCCGTCGAGCCCGCCCCTCTCCACCCCGTCGAGGCGCAAGCGATGAAGTTCCCCGCGAAGGCAACGTGGATCCTGGTCTCCCTGGCGCTCGCCGCGGCGCCGCCGCTGGCGCTCGCCCAGGATCAGGGCGCCGAGCAGGGCGCCGCCGGCGCCCAGGTGCCGGGCGTCACCGTGGTCCAGCTCCCGCCGGGCGAGCCGACCGTCGACACGCAGGTCGTGATGCCGCCGGGCTTCCCCCAGCCGGGGTTCGATCCGAACGCCCACCTCCCCTCGAGCTCGCGGGGCACGACGGACACGTCGCGCCCGTCGGACGGCTTCGATCTGGGCCGCCGCAGCGAGGGCGCCGCCTCGGTGCGGGGCAGCGCGGGCGGGAGCTACGTCGTCGAGGGGCAGTTCGTGCCCGAGGCGCACTCGGTGCGGCGCGGCGACACGCTCTGGGACATCTCGGGCAGGTACTACACGAACCCCTACGCCTGGCCGCAGGTCTGGGCGCTGAACCCGCAGCTCCAGAACCCGCACTGGATCTACCCGGGCGACAGGATCCGGCTCCGCGACCCGAGCGAGGGGCCGACCCGCGGCAGCATCGGGTTCGGAGCGCGCGCGACGGGCCGCGGGTCGCGGGTGCCGCCGAAGACGATCTTCCTGCGCGACCTCGGCTGGGTCGACGACGTGAACAAGGACACGTGGGGCGAGCTCGTCGCGAGCCCCGAGGACCAGATGCTCCTCAGCGAGGGCGACGACGTCTACCTGCAGCTCTCGGACGATCACGACGTCGCGATCGGCCAGGACCTCACGATCTTCCGCGAGATCAAGAAGGTGAGGAGCGGGGACGTGCGGGGCGAGCTCGTGACCGTGCGCGGCACGGCGCGCGTCGACCGCTACAACCCGAAGACGCACATGGTGCGCGCGCGGCTCATCGAGTCGCTCGACGTGATCGAGCGCGGGGACCGGGTGGGCTCGGTGGCGCGCCGCTTCGACGTGGTCCCGCCGGCGGGCGCCGAGCAGGACCTGGAGGCGAAGATCCTCGCGTCGGTCTACCCCTACCAGCTCTTCGGCCAGTTCCAGGTGATGTTCATCGACAAGGGCGAGAAGGACGGCGTGAAGCTCGGGCAGCGCTTCTTCGCGGTCCGGCGCGGCGACCGCTGGGTGCAGCAGCTCGGGGGCGCCGGCAAGCTGGCGACGCTCAGGCCGCGGGTGCAGGACGAGCGGCCGGCGCAGGTCGACGCGCCGAAGTTCGGCGTCGACGAGGAGCTGCTGCCCGACGAGACCTACGCCGAGCTGCGCATCGTGCACGTACGGGAGCGCACGGCCGCGGCGCTCGTGACGCACGCGATGCACGAGGTCGAGCGCGACGCGGTGCTCATCTCGCGCAAGGGCCTCTGAGCCCCCGGCCGCCGCGCCGGCCGCGACGAAACGCGCGGGTCGTCGGGGCGACCGTCGGCGTCGGAGCCCGGCAGGCTCCTCGGGAAACCGCCGCAGCCCGGTAGGAGGGAGCCCGGAGCTTCCGTAAGAAAGCGCCTGGAATCCCGGCCACATGCGGGAAGCCACACGCGCGGACGCCGGCGCAATGTCCCCACGGGGGAGGCGCGGCCGCGGTATGATGGTCTCTCTATCATGCCCATGCTTCGCCGCGCCGACGCCCAGCCCGAGTCGAAGGGGGTGGATGGCGATCCTCCTACCCAGCGCTCTTTCGACAGCGTGACCGAGCGCTGCGCGCCGAAGAGCGGCTCGATGGCCGAGGCGCTCGGCGACGTCGGGGTGCGGGCGCCCCGCTCGAGCGGCGCGCCGCCGAGCCTCAACGGCACAGCGCCGGAGGCGCGCGGCCACGCGCTGCGGGAGCGCGCCAACCTGCTGGTCCGCCGGAACGACTACGCGACCGCGGTGCGCGACTACGACGAGGCGCTCGCGCTGTTCCGGGCCGCGGGCGACGCGCTCGGCCAGGCCCAGGTGCTCATGGACCGCGGCGCGCTGCGCCTGCGGGAGGGCGTCCCTGTCCAGGCAGTGCGCGACTACGACGAGGCGCTCACGCTGTTCCAGGCCGCGGGCGACCGCGCGGGGGAGGGGGACGCGCTGCGCGCGCGGGGCTTCGCGCGCGCGGAGGAGGGCGACCTCGGCGGCGCTGTCTGCGACTACGATCTGGCGATCCAGGTCTTCCTGCAGCTCGGCGATCGCGAGCCGCTCAAGCCGCGCGCCGGGTCGCGCTCGCCGACGTCGGACGTCGACGGCCTGGTGCCCTCGGAGCAGCAGCCGCGCGCCCGCCCTCACGGCGCCGCGCACGGGCGGGCGCTCAAGGCGCGCGGCGACCTCCGCGTCCGCCTCCGCAACCTGCCGGGCGCGGCGCGCGACTACAGCACCGCGCTCGCGCTGTTCCAGGGCGCGGGCGACCGGAGCGGCCAGGCCAGCGTGCTCAAGGCGCGCGGCGACATGCGCCTCGGCCAGGACAACGTGACGGGCGCCGCGCGCGACTACGACTGGGCGCTCACGCTGTACCAGGCCACCGAGGACCACCTCGGGCAGGCCAGCGCGCTCAAGGCGCGCGGCGATCTGCGAACCCGGCAGGGGGATCTCGCGGGCGCCGAGCGCGACTACGATCAGGCGCTCGAGCTGTTCACGACGACGCGCGATCTCCTGGGCCAGGCCCTGGTGCTCAAGGCCCGCGGCGATCTGCGCTCCCAGCAGGAGGACCTCGTGGACGCGGTGCGCGACTACGACCGCGCGCTCGCGCTGTTCCGCTCGGGCTTCGAGCGCCGCGGCCAGGCCGCGACGCTCAAGGCGCGCGGCGATCTCCGCCGCGCGCAGTTCGAGCTGGTGGCCGAGCTCGTGAGCGTCGCCGCCGCCGACGCGTCGGACCTGGAGGACGCGCTCTCGGACTACGAGCAGGCGCTCGCCCTGTTCGAGGTGCTGGAGGACGGCGCCGGCCAGGCCGGCGTGCTCCGGGCGCGCGGCGATCTCGCGCGCATCCAGGGGGATCTCGGCGGCGCGCTGTCGCTCTACCTGAGCGCGAAGCGGCTTCTGGAGGTCTCGGGCAACGCCTCGGAGCTCTCCGCGACGCTGGCCGAGATCGCCCGGACGCACGCGCTCGCCGGGCGCGCGGCCGAGGCGCGCGCCGCGGCGGAGCAGTCGCTCGCGCGCGCCGATCGCGCGACGAGCCCCGGGCACCGCGAGCTGGCCGAGGCCGTCCTCGCCGGCCGGATCGCGGCGCGCCAGGAGGAAGGCGCGACGCGCGACTCCAGGGTGTCGAGCGCCCCGAAGCGCTACGAGCGGGAGAGATTCTGAGCGGCGGAGGGCGGGGGGATGGAAGGGCGTGAGGTCGTCGGACGAGGGGGCGCTGCGACTGCACGGAGTTCTCAGGCCATGGAGCGGTACCAGAGCGCCAGGTGCTCGAGCGACGGCCCGACGCTGCTGCGTTCCCGCATCGACGCTGCCCACGTTACCCGTTGATGGCGACACCTTCGCGCCGGAGCGCGTCATGCCGCTCGCGCCCACCTGGAAGGTGAGTCTCCACGGTCGCCCGCGCTTCAGGGTGCTTCTTGGCCACGACTCGAGCGGCCGAGAGGAGATCTTCCACGGTACGGGATACGATGCGCGTGCGGCAGGTGCCCGGCGCGCACGCCTGGGGCAAACGTGAGATGAGGATGTTGGGACCCATCCAGTGGCGTACCAGCGCGTCCGAAGCCTCCTCGAGGATGGGAAGATCGAGAGCCTGCGCGATCGCGGGCCCCTCGTCCGCCACGAAGAACGTGGCGGCATACTCGCGCATCTCTCGTCGTACATCATCCTCGAGCGCGATACGTTCCAGGAACGTCGACACCGATGCAGACAGCAGGTCAACACGGTCCAGCGCAGGAATGTACCAGAACATCCGGCCAGCTTCACTCATGTAGAGGTCTCCCTCCATCGTGTACAAGCCCACATGGACCAGCAGATTGTCGGTGAGTGTCAGGCGCGCCATCGGCCATTTTAACGAGATCAGTGCAGAGTCGTCCGTCGGCTCTTCTTCGGCGGGGGAGTCGAGGTCGAGGCATATGAGCTGATAAAGTCCGAGTGCCAGAGACGGCGTCTTGGGATGTGCACCGCGACGCACCAGACCGCCGAAGTCTTCTTCCAGCTCGAACACCTTGTCGAACCAGGGTGCTCCTCGGCGATCAAGCTCCTCCGCGAGGCGCTCGAAGCTGCACGTCCTCGATGCGTCCCGAAAAACCCGCTCTCGCGTGAAGAATGATCTCACGCGGTCCGAGAGCGGCCCGCAGAAAGCATCCAGTGATGGTCTGTCTTGATTCATGCATCCCTCGTTAGGAGTAGCGCCTCCAGCCCTTGCTGGTGAGTGACCAGGTTCCCAGGTTGTCCGTCCCGGATACAGGCGCATTGGGTGACTTGTTGCTCGAATTCTTGTGAAATCCATCGTTCGGCTGAGAGAACCGTTCGAGCGATCCGACGCCTCTCCTGTTCTGATATCCTGGGGCGAGCACCCTCGTGGGAGGCATCATCCCAGCGAGCGCGAAGAGCCTGGGTACCGTCTGTGAGCAGTTCGGGCATGCCGCGCGAGCCACGTCGGATTTTTCGTGCTTCGACGAGATGCCGTTCTCTTCGTCTATCTCTCGCATTGCGGAACGTAGGTTCTTCTTCCAGCCCTTCGCGCCGGGCTCACATTTCTTTGGTTTGTTTCTCTCCTCCCAGTCCTCGATGTGTGCCGAGAGCGCTGCCGGCTCGGCGCAGTTCCATGGCGCTGTCGGGTCATCGGGATCGCGAGCTGGCGTCGGTGGTAACGCGGCCAGAACTGCCTTGTGCAGATCGCTTGAGCTTCTGTCCTGGCTCGTGCCGGTTACGGTCGTGCCATCCTTTCTGCGGATTGTGCATACGACTGGATCCTTCTTGAGCCCATCCAGATCGATGGTCTCGGGCAACCACGCATCTGCGTAAGCATACGCCTTGAGGCCCCCCTCGAGCCCGATCGGCTCCGGGCTGAGGTACGCCCCCGTCTCCGGGTCGTAGTATCTGTGCCCGTTGTAGTGGAGCCCGGTCTCCTCATCGGCGTACTGCCCGGGAAACCGCAGCGGTGTGTGCCGCGCCTGCTCCGCCGTCACCTCGCCGTAGAGCCCCGCCCCGAGCTCCGCCGCGACGCTGCCGTCCCCCTCGACCAGCGCCTCGGGCAGCCCGTTCACCCCGTGGACGAAGTACCTGAGCGCCCCCGCCGCGCCGTCCCGCTGCGCGAGCGGCAGCGCGCTCTCCGGCAGCATGACGTAGCTGCGCTCCTCCACGACGCGCGCGCCCGCGCCGTCCGGCCGCTCGCGGCGCTCGTGCACCAGCGCGTCGCCGCGCCACGCGTAGCGCGTCACGCTCTCCACCTCGCCCAGCCGCGCCACGCGCTTCTCGATCCTGCGGCCGAAGGCGTCGTACGCGAAGGTGATCGCGCACCCCTCCGGCGTCCGCGCCTCCATCAGCCGTCCATCACCGCTCCATGCGTAGGCCCACACGCGCTCGCGTTCCTGCTCGCCGGTGGCATCCGGCCCGGTCGCGCGCTTGCGCACGACATCGCCGCGCGCGCTGTGCTCGTACCGCACGGTCTCTCGTCCCGCCGCGCGCTCCGTCAACCGCCCCCCGGCGCGTACGTCCGCCGCTCGCCCGCTCGCTCCAGGTCTCCCGCCGCCGTGAACCGGAACCGCTCCGCCGCCTTGCCGGCCCTGCGCCGCTCGACGACGCGGCCGTTCGCATCGCGGAGCATCTCTCCCGTCGTGCCGAGGCGGTCCTCGTCGGCGCGCAGCAGCCCCGCGGACGACCACGCGTACGTCCTGCGCCACGTCTCCGGCGCCACGAGCGGACCCACCCACGGCGGCTCGCCGGGCCCGACCCGTGGCGCGGTGGGCTTGCCGAGCACGCTCTGCCGCGCGAGCAGCCGCTCGGCGTTCACCTCGGTCGCGATCTTGCCGCCGCCGGGCAGGAGCCGCTCGACCTCGAAGCCTCGCGCGTCGTAGGCGAGCCGCAGCGGCTCGCGCTGGTCGCCCACCAGCGCGGCGACGGGCCGCCCCGTGACGTCGCGCTGCACGCTCACCTCGCCGTCCGGCCCGCGCACGCTGGCGACCTTGCCCATCGCGTCGTAGGTCCACGCGAACGCCGCGAGCACCTCCGCGCCCCGCCGCGTGACCTCCGTGAGCACCCGCCCGCGACGATCGTAGGTGTACACGCAGTCGACATCGCCGCTCGCGGCGCGCTCGATCCTGCCGAGCGGATCGTGGTCGAACACGTCCTCGCGCCCGTCGGCGGTGGTGCGCTTGACGAGCCTCCCGACGGCGTCGTACTCGAAGTCGATCGCGGCGGGACCGCACCGCATCTGCGTGATCCTGCCCTGCAGGTCGAGCCGGTACACGATCTCCCGTCCATCGAAGGTCCGCTCGCCGGTGATGCGACCCTCGCCGTCGCGCTGGAGCCGGTGCTCGTCGCCCACCTCGTTGACGATGCGCACCAGGTCCTGCTCGCGATCGTAGCGGTAGCGCACCCTGGTTCCGTCGGGCCGGACGAGCTCGGTGACGACGTGGAAGCCGCCCCAGCGCAGCGTCGTTGTGCGCCCGTCGGCGTCGGCGATCGTGGCCAGGTTGCCGTCGGCGTCGAAGTCGTGGCGCGTCACCGCGCCGCCGGGCCCGAACACGGCGCAGAGCCGCCCGCACGCGTCGTAGGCGTAGCGCGTCTCGTGGCCGGCCTCGTCGGTGAAGCCCGCGACGCGGCCGAGGAAATCGTAGCGGATGCGCCGCTCGGCGCCGTCGGGCTCGACGACGCGGACGCGGTTCGCGAGCGCGTCGTACTCCATGCGCGTCTCGCCGCCGTTCGGCAAGGTGGCGCCGACGAGCAGGCCGCGGCTGTCATACGCAAAACCCACCACGAAGCCCGCGTCGTCATGGACGGCGATCACGTCGCCGCGCGCGTCGCGCTCGTAGCGCGCGGCGCCGCCGAGCGCGTCGGTCATGGCGGAGACGAACCCGCGCGCGTCGCGTTCGAAGTCCGTCCTGTTCCCCACGGGGTCGACCTCGGCCAGGAGCCGCCCGTCGGCGTCCCGCTCCCAGCGGAACACCTGCCCCAGCGCGTCCTCGTACTCGAGCAGCGCGCCGGCGTCGTCGTAGCGGAACGTGTGCACGCCGCTGCCGCCGCCCCAGACCATCTTGTCGAGCTTGCCGAAGGCGTTGCCGTCAATCCGCCGGATGGAGCGCGAGGTGATCACCTCGACGAGCGCTTCGTTGTGGTCGATCTTGACGTGCAGGAACCCCCTCGCCGGAGACCCATCGCGCAAGATCTCCGGTACCTCGTCGTCGAGCGCATCGTTGCCGTCGCGGCGGCACCATGCCTCGACGCATCGCCCGTCGTTGTAGCGGAACTCCGCCACGAGGCCGCCGGGCTCCTCGCGCCGCAGCAAGCGGTGGTCCTCGTCGTAGGCGAAGCGATGCGCGTGCCCCGCGGCGTCCTCGGCCGCGATGAGATCGCCGCGCGCGTCGAACGCGTAGCGCCGCCGCGCTTCCCAGCGGCCTTGCGCCGAGGCGTTCTTGACCTCGAAGGCGGCGATGCGGCCGTCCCTGTGCCGCCGCACGCGCACGACGCGGCCCACGCTGTCGAACACGTGCGCGAGCCGGCCGTCCTCGTACGACAGGTCGACATGGTTGTCGCGCCGGTCGACGATCCGGCTCAGCAGCCATCGGCTGCCCCGTGGCTCGGCGAAGAGGTACGCCAGCCCGTCCGCGGCGAGCGCGTAGCCCCACGCGTAGCGGGTCAGCTCGCCGCACGGTAGCCGCGCCGACTCGCCCGGCTCGAGCTTCCTCGGTAGCTCCGTCGGCGCCGCGTGCGGCTCCAGCACGCGCAGCCCGCGGCGCCTCTCCTCGACCTGCCAGGCCAGCGAGTGCGTCCAGCCGAAGCCGAGGCCGACGTCCTCCTCGACGAGCGTGGAGCTGTAGCTGCGCCGGATCACGAGCGGGATCGTGCCGGGCAGCGCCAGGTCGACGACCGCGACCGTGGTGACGCGTCCGGTGATCGGATCGACCGGATCGCCGGCGTGCGTGCCGCCTCCGCTGCCGTGCGAGGGGTTGGGGCAGCCGCCGCCGCTGCCGGGCCCGCAGCTCCCCGCGTCCTTGCCGCCGCCGCGCGCGCCGTCGCCGCCGTTCTTCCCATCGCCGCCCTGTCCATCGCCGCGGCCGCTCCCGCCCCGGCCGTTGCCGCCGCCGCCATTCCCGCCGCCGCCGAGGATGAAGACGCCGGGGTTCATGCCGGGGATCAGCAGCGCGTTCGGAAAGGGGGCCGTTCGTGCCATGCGGGCATACTCGGCGGCGGCTGCGCCTGCGACAAGCGGCCGGCAGCACCTCCACGCTGCTCAAGGTCCTCCACCGTGCTCAACGGCGGTCCCCCCCACCGTGGGCTGCAAGCCGGCGGCGGTCCCCCCACGGCGTTCTGCAAGTCAGCGGCGGTCCCCCCACCGTGGGCTGCAAGCCGGCGGCGGTCCCCCCACCGTGGGCTGCAAGCCGGCGGCGGTCCCCCCACCGTGGGCTGCAAGCCGGCGGCGGTCCCCCCACCGTGGGCTGCAAGCCGGCGGCGGTCCCCCCACCGTGGGCTGCAAGCCGGCGGCGGTCCCCCCACCGTGGGCTGCAAGCCGGCGGCGGTCCCCCCACCGTGGGCTGCAAGCCGGCGGCGGTCCCCCCACCGTGGGCTGCAAGCCGGCGGCGGTCCCCCCACCGTGGGCTGCAAGCCGGCGGCGGTCCCCCCACCGTGGGCTGCAAGCCGGCGGCGGTCCCCCCACCGTGGGCTGCAAGCCGGCGGCGGTCCCCCCACCGTGGGCTGCAAGCCGGCGGCGGTCCCCCCACCGTGGGCTGCAAGCCGGCGGCGGTCCCCCCACCGTGGGCTGCAAGCCGGCGGCGGTCCCCCCACCGTGGGCTGCAAGCCGGCGGCGGTCCCCCCACCGGGCGGGAGCTCCCCAGGGCGCGTCGGCGACGCGGCGCCGCCTCCCCGTCCGGCGTCGGCGACGCGACGGCCGAACGCCATCCGCCGCAGGCGCAGCGCATCGCGGGTCGGGTTCGCCCGGAGATCGCTCAGCCCCGCCGCCTGCCGCCGGGGGCCGGCTTGCCGCCGCCGCGCGGGGTGGGCCTGCCGCCGCCACGGGGGGTGGGCCTGCCGCCGCTCGGGCGCGGCGCGGGCCTGTCCCCGCCGGGGCGCGGCGCGGGCTTCTCCGGCGGCGCCTCCGTCGTCCGGACCACGAGCAGCGCTCGTCCGTGCTCGAAGGTCGGCGTCACGCTGACGTAGCCGTTCTCGCGCGCGAAGCCCGCGACGTCGCCGCGGTGCTCATCCATGTGTCGGCTGAACCGCGTCCAGAGATCGCGCGCCTCCTCGTCGGAGAGGGGCGCGCCGTCGAGGGAGGCGGCGAGGTTCGAACGATCGCTCACGGGATCCTGTGCGCGTGGCGCAGCGGCGCGACCGGGGTGGCGCGCCCGTTCCACACAGCGGAAGCCTGCCCGGAGGCGCGCAGCCCGGCAAGACCGCAACGCGCGCGGCCGGCCGGGCGGCGCGCTGGTCTGACGCGCCGCCCGTCGCGAGGGGCCTGCGTGCGGGCGCGCCGAGGTCAGCGCTTGCCCCGGCCCACGAGCGCCGCGGCCGCCAGCGCGCTTGCCGGCTGCCTGAGCCACCACCGCCGGGCCGCCGATCGGGTGCGCTCCACGAGCTCAGCGCCGGCCCGCAGCTCGCGGGCCGCGTCGCCCCCAAGCCGGAACGCCGCGCCCCCGGACCTCCCGCTAGCGCGCCAGTAGAGCGCGAAGGTCGCCAGCGCCTCGGCGTGGATCGCCGCGCTCGACGGCTCGCCGTCCAGCCGGCGCGCTTCATCCGCGACGGCGAGGAGCGCCACCGCCTGCTGGTACAGGAGCAGCGGCGAGGCGGGCACCGCCTCCCGGACGGACGGACGCCGGGGGCGCGCCCCCGCGCGATCGCCCGCCGGGGGCGCAGGCGCCGGAGCGCCTGCCAGGGCCAGCAGGTGGGCGAGGGCCTTCTGGTAGCTCTCCCCGGCCTCGCTCATGCGCGCGAGGACCCGCGCGCGCAGCTTCTTGTTCGCTCGTCGATTCGGCATCGGACCGCTCCCCGCGACCGCGCACGTATCGTCCCGGCGCGACAGGCGGTCGCTCTGGAGGATCGCGACGAACCCACCCGAAGGGCCGCGCCCTCTTCGCCCCTCCTACCGACCCTGCCGGGAACGGGCCGCGAGGAGCAGGGCCCGGGGAGAGCCCTCCTCCACGATGCTCGCGCAAAGGAGATCCCTGGTCAAGGCGCCGCGGGGGCGCCGCGCCAGGCGCGCTCTCTCCACGCCACGCCGCGCGGGCATCACCGCGAGGTCGGCCATGCGCTCGATCCACGCGTCATCGTGTGGAGCGCCATGTCAGCGGCGGGCACGTCGTCGCTGAGCCGGCTCCTCGCCGCCTTGCCTCGGTGCTCGTCCCCGGGCAGGCTCGGGTCATGGGCCAGCCTGCCGAGAAGGCGCGACGCGCCACGTACGCCGACCTCGAAGCCGTCGCGCCCAACAAGATCGCCGAACTCGTCCGCGGCACCTTGCGCGTGTTCCCCCGTCCGGCACCGCGGCACGCGAACGCCGCATCGTCGCTGGGGGCCGACCTGCACGGCGCTTTCCAGCGCGGGCGAGGGGGCCCCGGCGGCTGGTGGATCCTGGACGAGCCCGAGCTCCACTTCCCCGATCCTGACGCGCCCCGCGAGATCGACTCGCTCGTGCCCGACCTCGCCGGCTGGCGTCGCGAGCGCATGCCCGAACTGCCCGAGACGGCCTACTTCACCCTCGCCCCGGACTGGAGTTGCGAGGTGTTGAGCCCGTCGACCGCGGCCTTCGATCGTGACGAGAAGATGCCGGTCTACGCGCGCGAGGGTGTGCGACACGTATGGCTCGTCGACCCGATCGCGCGGACGCTCGAGGTCTACGTACTCGGTGGGGATCGTCGCCTGGGGCCCGCGGTCGTGCACCGCGCCGCGGCGCGCGTCCGCGCCGAGCCGTTCGACGCGATCGAGCTCGACCTGTCGGCGCTCTGGGCGTAGCAAGCCGCCGCGTGCGGCAGGCTCCGGGGAGCTCGCGGGCCCGCCTGTCTGCGAGCCCCCCTGCCGCTAGCAACAGCGAGGCACACTGCACTGAAAGCCTACCGCCGCTGCGGCGCCTCCATGCGATCCGTCGCGGTCGGCCGGATGCCGCGGCGAGGCCTGCGTGGGCGGCGGGCGCTCGGCGAGGGCATCGAGCTCCGTCGTGGACCCAAGCCCGTCCACGGCCCTGCCCACAGCGGCCGGGCTCCGCTTCGTTTCGCCAGAAATTTCGCCAGGTTCGGCGCCGCCGTGGAGCGCGGGCGGCGCCTCGCCGTCACTGGATCCCGTACTCCTTCAGCCGCCGGTAGAACGTCCGGCGCGGCAGGCCCACCACCTGCGCCGCCTTCACGCGGTTCCAGTTGCAGGACGAGAGCGCGACCAGGATCCGCTCTCGCTCGCTCGCCTTGTGCGCGTCGAGCGACGTCTCGACGCGCCGATCGCTCGACGGCGGCGGCGGCGGCGGGGCCCGACCGGGGCTCGTTTCGCCCATGCCGCCCATGCCGCC
>NZ_JEMA01000699.1 GCF_001589285.1 Sorangium cellulosum
GCGCCGCCGCCGCCGCCGCCGCCTTGCGCGGCGCCTCCGCCGCCGGTGTTCGCCAGGAGGACGCCCTTGTCGAAGCACCCGACCAGCGCGCCCGCCGCGGCGAGCGCGCCGCAAACGATCAGCAAACCGCTGCGTTCCATCAGAAGACCCCCGCGATCCCCGCGCCCCACGGCGATATCCACGCGCGGGCCGCCGCGCCGCCGCGCTTCGACGCCGAGGACGCGGACGGCACGGTGAGGAGCAGCGCGACGCCGCCCGCGGCGAGCACGCCGCCCACGATGAGCGACGGCGCGGGGACGAGGCGCACGCTGTTGTACGAGTCCAGCTTGTCGCGCGTCTGCGGCGTGTCAGGGCACTCGACCCGCCGGGAGCACCCGAGATCGATCAGATCGCCCCGCAGCGCGCTGGCGACGCCGAACGTGATGCCCCCGACGACGAGCCCGGCCGCGCCCGCGCCGACAGCGGTCCAGCCGAACACGCGCTGCGCGGTGTCCGGCGCGGGGTCGGCGCGCCGCGGGACGACAGCAGGGGGCTTCGGGGGGACGACGGGGAACTCGAGCGTGACAGCCGACTCGTCGCGCTCGGGCAGCGTGATCTCCTGCCGGACGACGCGGCCAGCCCACGCGCCCTCGACGACGTGCTTGCCCGGATCGACGGGCCGGCTGACCCCCACGAGCGCCGGCGGCACCACCTTGCCGTCGATGGTGATCTGCACCTCGCGCTCCGGGGCGCCGCGCACCCCGACAGCGAGCTTCGGGATCCGCGGCTTGAGATCGTTGTACGCCTTCTCGGCGTCGGCGACCGCCGCCCTGAAGACGTCGCTGGCCGAGGCGTCGAGCTGCATGCGGCTCACCTGCAGGTAGCGCTCGGAGGCCTCGATGAGCCGCCCGAGCCGCTCGAGGCAGCGCGCCGCGTACAGGCCGATGGTGGGCGCCTGGATCAGCTCGTCGGCGCGCCCCAGCTTGTCGAGCGCCGCCGCGTAGTCGCCCTTGTCGAAGAGGGCGAGGCCCTCTTCCGCGAGGGCCCGGGCGGCGTTCACGGTGGCGGGGTCGACGTCGGCGGCCCGCGAAGGCGCCACGAGCGCGAGCGCGAGCGCGATGATTGCGGTCCCCAGGGCCCTCGATCGACCGTTCATTCGCTTTCTCAGAAGCCGAGACGCTTGTCCGCGGCGGCCGCCGTGCCGGCGGACGGCGGCGAGCCCGCGGGCGCGCCCTGCGTCCTGGTCCGCTGCGCGGAGGAGGCAGCCTTGCCCTGCCGCGCGGGCGCTGAAGCGCTGGACAGCGCGCGCGACGTCCACGTCGCGGCCGGATCGGGGGCGCCGCGCGCGCGCGCGGCGCCCTCCTGGCGCGCAGGCGTCACGGCGGTCGCGCCGCTCGGCTCCGGGGAGGGCGCGAGCACGGGCGCCTCCCTGGTGGGAGCCGCCTCGGTCGAGGCGCCGTCGTTCGTCGGCGCGGCGGGCGTCGGCGCGGCGGGCGTCGGCGCGTTGATCGCCACCGGCGGCGACTCCGCGCGGCGCGCCTGCTCGGGCGCGGCCGGGCCGCTTTCCGGCGCGCCGCGGCCCACGAACAGCCACACGCCGACGACCGAGGCCGCGAGGCCGAGCGCGACGGCGACAGGCGCGGTGCGGCGGGGCCTCCAGTCGACCTGGGCCTCCTCGACGACGAGGCTCGGCTGCGGGGCCGCGTCGCCGCTCGGCGGGCCCGAGACCGGCGGGGCCGAGACCGGCGGGGCCGAGACCGGCGGGGCCGAGACCGGCGGCGCCGAGGCGGGCGGGACCGAGACCGGCCCGGCGAGCACGCCGGACGCCAGCGACGCCCTGCCGGCCTCCTGCGCCTCGCCCGGCAGGAGCGCGGCGCGCAGGGCGTCGGCCATCGCGGTGGCCGACGGGAAGCGCGCGCCCGGATCGCGGCTGCACGCCTGCAGGAACCACTCGTCGAACGCCGGCGGCACGGGCACGGGCGCGACCCGCGAGGGGACGGGCAGCGGCTCACTGCATATCTCGAGGATCATCGCGCCAGGCGCCTCGGCCGTGATCGCGGCCCGGCCGCACACGCATTCGAAGGCGATGACGCCGAGCGCCCACAGGTCCGACCGGTAATCGACGGACGCGCCCTGGGCCTGCTCGGGGCTCATGTACGGGAGCGTCCCGATCAGCACGCCCGCCTGCGTGCCCATGCCCTCGGAGCCGTACAGGGGCGTCTTCGCGACGCCGAAATCGAGGACCTTGGCCACCTCGCGGTCGTCGTCGCGCGCGAGGAAGATGTTCTCGGGCTTGAGGTCGCGGTGGACGATGCCGGCGTCGTGGGCCTTGCGCACCGCGCGCGCGACGTCGGCGAAGATGCGCGCCATGTCGGCCGGGGAGAGCGGGCCGACGCGCTCGATCCGGTGCGAGAGATCCTCGCCTTCGAGGAGCTCCATCGCGATGAACGGGACGTCGTTGTCGACGCCGTGATCGAGGATCTGCACGACGTTCGGGCTGCGGAGCACCGCCGCCGCCTGCGCCTCCTGGTAGAAGCGCGCGCGGACCGCCTCGTCCTTCGCGTACAGCGGGCCGAGCATCTTGATCGCGACAGGCGACCCGAGCGTGAGATCGTCCGCGCGCCAGACGGTGCCCATGCTGCCCGAGCTGAGAGGGCGGACCAGCCGATACCGGCCGACCAGCACCTGCCCCTCCAGCCCGAACGCGTTCGTCGTCATTGTCGCAGGACCTGTGGTGCGCGCGTGGCCTACCCTACGCTGGTGATTGTTCAGTGCTGTTCAACAACAACGACAGATAGACTTGAAAGTCTACGGGCCATAGCGCGAGGCGTCAATCGCGCCATGCGCCGCGTGCTCGCTGGACGCTGCTAGAGCACCGAACAGATTGAAACGCCGTGCAGGGGAGAGTTTGAACCACAGCAGCACAGGGGGAACAACAACAAAAACTCTGCGCAACCGTCGTTCATTTCTGGTCTTTCGGGCCTGGCCGTACTCTATATCAACACGAAGTCCTCGGCCACGGAGACCTCCTCGGCCATGATGCTCGTGGTCTCGTCGTCGCGCTGGACGGCGAGCTTGTAGAGTTGCGCCAGCACGGCCGGGTGATCCTCGACCAGACCCATGAACTCGGTGGACGGCAGGTACAGCGCCACGGTGGGGTGGACGGCGATGACGTCCGCGTTCGCCGCGCGCCGCAGGACCATGGCGATCTCGCCGGCGACGTCGCCGGGGCCGAGCGTCGAGAGCACGAGCGGCTCGCCGCGGGGGCCGTCGGCCGCGTCGCGCCGGACCACGGCGACCTCGCCGGACGCGATGAGGAACAGGCCGGGGGGCCGCTCATCCTGGACGAGCAGGCGCTCGTTCTTCTCGAACGTCCGCGTGCGGAACCGCTTCACGAGCACGGGCCTGTCGGCCTCGGGGACGACGCGGAGCACGTCGCTCATGCGAACGAGGTTCTCCACCATGCGGTCGCGGCAGTAATCGGCGAGCTCCGCGCTGACCTCGGGCTCGCGCTGCGCGATGTCGTCGATCGCGTCGCGCTTCACCTCGAGCACGATGGACGGCCGCGTGGCGACGACGCTCCCGGTGCGCGGGGCGCGCGACAGGAGCGCCATCTCGCCGAACATGGCGCCGTTCGTGAGCCGGGCGAGGACGATCTCCTCGCTCCCGCGGCGGCGGCGCGCCTCGAGCTCGCCGCGCGCCACGAAGTAGGCCTCGCTGCGCGCCGCGCCCTGCTCGATCACGGTCGTCCCCGCCGCCACCCAGATCGGCGTGAAGGCCGCGCAGAGCGCGCGGAGCGCGTCGCGCCCGACGGCCGAGAAGACCGGCTGGGGCGCGATGCCGGGGTGGTCGGCCTGGGCGGCGAGCCTGCGGGTCGCGCCGTGGATGATCTCGGTCGCCTTGTTGAGCAGGAGCGCCCCGGTGAGCACGGCGGGGAGCGGCTGGAACGCCTCCGCGGGCGGCAGGGGCGGCGGCGGCGGCGCGCCCTCGCCGAGCCGCGGCGAGTCCTTGCAGAACGACGCGGCGATGAGGTCGAGCCCGGGCCCGGGATCGCCGCCGAAGCGCTCGCTCTCGCGCGCGGCGGCGACGGCGAGCGGCAGGTTCTCGAGGTCGATCGCGCGGACGACCGCGGTGGAGCACGCCTCGCGCGCTGTCTCGTGCCGGTTCAGCTCGCCGACGAGGCGCCCGCAGAGGCAGAGCGCCGACGGCATGGTCGGATCGTGGCGGACGAGCGCCGCGGCCCATCGGAGCGCCGCGTCGCGCTCTCCTGCGAGCGCGAGCGAGAGCGCTCGGTCGATCGGCGACTCCGCCTGCTGCGTTGAGCCCGGGAGCACCGGGGGGAGGGCCATGTAAGCGTGTATATCAGGGTTCGTTGCGCGACGGCAAAGAAGGCCGATCCCGCGGCGCGGCGCCGGCCCGGCGCGTCCAGCCGGCGAGGCACCGGGGCGAGGCGTCGGCGCGCGCGCCCAGCCGGCGCTGGCCGCGCCGGCGCGCTCAGCCGAGGTGCTGCTTCAGGAACTCGATGCTCCGTTCCCAGGCGATCTTGGCGGCATCGGGGTCGTGCACCTCGGGGCGCGTGTCGTTCGCGAACGCGTGGTCGGCGTCGTAGACGTGGAGCTCCATGGACTGGCCCCGGGCGGTGAGCTCCTTCCGGATCGCCTCGGCGGCGGCCGGCGTCGCCCACGCGTCGCGCGCGGCGAAATGGGCGAGGATGGGCGCCTTGACGCGCGCGTAGTCGGGGGCAGGGCTCGGGACCCCGTAGAAGGGCACCACGGCCGCGAGCTCGGGGACGGTGGCCGCGGCGGCGAAGCTCAGCGCGCCGCCCATGCAGAACCCCATGACGCCGACCTTGCCGTTCGACCGCTCGTGCGCCGCGAGGAAGCGCGCCGCGCCGGCGATCTCCTCGAGGGCGCCGGGCTTGTCGAGCTCGGTCATGAGCCGGTTGGCCTCGGTCGGGTCGCTGGTGACCTTGCCGTGGTAGAGGTCGGGCGCGAGGGCGATGAACCCCGCGGCGCCGAGGCGGTCGAGCAGCGAGCGGATGTGGTCGTTCAGGCCCCACCACTCCTGGATCAGGACGACGGCGGGCGCCTTGCCGGCCTGCTTCGGCCAGACGATCTCGCCGGTCGCCGAGGACCCATTCTTCGCGGGGAATGAAAGCTTCTCGGACATGCGACTCCTCCCTTTCAGGCAGGACCGGCGCGCGCCGGTCGCTGTGAACGATCGGGGATCGGCGTACGCCGTCCCCTGCGAACGATCAGGGATCCGGCTTACACCGTCCCCTCTGGGGCGGCGCAGGATAACCGTCCCCCCGACATCGCGCACCGCGATCTGCCGGGCGCGCTCCTCGCGGGCGCGCCGGCGAGCTAGATTGACCGCGTGGATCCGCTGGCGGAGCGATGGAGGCGAGCCGTCTCTTCCCTGAAGGAGCTCCGGCTGCGGGTCGCCTACGTGCGGAGCGAGCTGCTGCGCGACGACCTCTCCTCCATCGCCCGCGCGCTCGACGACCTCTGTCGCGACGCCGAGCAGGCCAGTCCCGTGGCGCGCGACGTGCTCGGCGCGGCCGTGCCGGTCCTCGCGGACCCGGCGCTCTCCGGGCGGGTCGAGCAGCTCCGCGAGCTCGCCGCCTCGGGCGCGCTCCTGTCGCTGTCGCGGCTCCTGCGCCGCAAGCCGCGGCGGCACG
>NZ_JEMA01000700.1 GCF_001589285.1 Sorangium cellulosum
GCCGCCGCGGGGACGGGCCTCCGGTCGCCGCCCTCGCGCGGCGAAGAGGCGGTCGCCGCGGGCGTCGCAGGCGCCGCGAGCTCGAGCGCTCTGGCCGCCCCGGAGGTCTCGTCGAGCGCGGGGACCGGCCCGGACGAGGTCGCCGTGGAGGACGGGGTGGAGGTCGCTGCCCGGGCTGCCTGCGGGGGCTCCGCGTCGCCGGGAGCGGCGGGCGCGCCCCCGCCCCGCGACGCCAGGGCGATGGCGCCTCCGCCGATCAGCGCGAGCGCCACGAACGCGATCGCGGACCGGCTCCGGGGCCTGGGGGCCTCGATCCTGGTCTCCACGCCCGTGCTGGAGGACTGGGCGGCGACCCGCATCGACGGCGGCGCCCCCTGGCCCCCGCGCGGGACCGACGCGTCCGCCGTGAACAGGCGCGAGGACAGCACCGGCGCGGGCGCGATGTCGAACACCGCGGCGAGCGCCTCGACCGCGGCCCACGCCGTCGAGAAGCGCGCCTCGGGGTCGCGCGCCGTCGCCTTCGCGAACCAGGCGTCGAAGGCCGGGGGCAGCTTCACCCCGTCGGCCTCCGCGCGCGTGCACGCGGGCTCCTGCGGGCCGTGTATCGCGATCACCGCGAACGCGAGCGTGTTGCTGAACTCCCGCATGTCGTTCAGCCAGTAGGCCTTGCCGACGAGGAGCGTGTACGCGATCTGGCCGAAAGCGAAGAGATCGACGGCCTTCGAGATCGACGCGCCGCTGAACTGCTCGGGCGCCATGTAGAGCGGCGTCCCGAGGGCCGCGGTCGTCGCCGAATCGACAGCGGTCTCGGCGACGAGCTTGGCAATGCCGAAATCGAGCACCTTGATGCGGAGCTGGTCGTCGTCGTCGCTCGCCGCCAGGAAGAGGTTCGCCGGCTTGAGATCGCGGTGGACGACCCCGGCGGCGTGCGTCTTGTCGAGGGCGAGCGCCGTCTGGCGCAGGTAGGCGACGGTCTCCTCCGGCGACAGGCGCCCGGCGCGGCGGACGCGCTTGCTGAGCTCCTCGCCGCGGAGCAGCTCCATGACGAGGAACGGCATGCCGGTCTCCTCGTCGATGCCGGCGTCGAACACCTCGACGATGTGCTCGGTCGCGATGCGGGCGGCGACGCGCGCCTCGAGCTTGAACCGGGCATGGAACTCCGGGTTCTCGGCGAGGTGCGGGTGCATCACCTTGAGCGCCCGCCGGCGCTCCGTCTCGATGTGGACGACCTCGTAGATCGCGCCCATCGCGCCGGTCGCGATGTTGCGCACGACGCGGTACCTGCCTGCGAACAGCCTCCCTTCGACGAAGCTCAGCGACATGGGTGCACCGCGTCGATCGAGCTTACACCATGAGGTCGCGCGCCTGCACTCGGGAACTGGTTGTGGTCGACGTCCCTACAACGATCGCGAGGTCAATCACGGTGAGCGTCCGAGCGCTGGATCGACGACATCCATTGCTGCCGCTGGACGCGGCGCGCGCCGCCGCGCCCCGGCGGGCCCTCGTCAGAGCACGAGCACCGCGAGCAGCCGGGGACCGTGGAACAGGTCGAACCCGCCGATGTCGATCTTGCGGCCGATCGTGTAGGTCGTCTCGTCGCCGCGCCTCGTCGCGTGGATGCTGGACACGATCCCCTGGCCGACCGCCTCGACGTTGTAGGACAGCTCGGTGAGCAGGCGGAGCCGGCTGAGATACGAGGTCAGCCGGAGCCGGAGCCCCACGGACAGGTTGCCGGAGAACGCGATCATCGTCGCCTCGTCGACCTCGCGCTCGCCGCCGGGGACGGAGGGGTCACCCGAGAAGGCGTAGCGCACCGGGCCGGCGCCGCCGTACAGGCCGATGTCGCCGAACGGCGCGAGGCGCGGCCACTCGCCGTTGCCCATCCGCAGGCTGAAGCCGCCCTGGTAGAACCGCGACGTCACGCTCTGGGCAGGGCTCTGCCGCTCGAAGAGGTAGATATCTCCTTTGCCCGGTTCCCGCTCGCGGAGCTCATAGAAGATGCGCGGGAGCTTGTAATCCATGTACCGGAAGCCGGCGAGCAGCTCCTCGAGATAGAGATCGTCCGCCGCCTCCGGGAAGAGCTTCGTCATGTCGAAGCCGACGTCGATCTGGCGGACGAGGAGCTGAAATGGAGCGCTCGCCACGACGCCGGCGTCGCGCCCGGTCGCCGGATCGACGGCGATCTCGGCCACGTCGCCCGAGGTGAACCGCGCGACCTTGAGGCTCGTGCGGATGCCGACGAGGTCGGCGCCGATGTCGAAGACGTCGCTCGCGAGGCCGTTCAGGCCGATCAGCTTGCCGAGCGAGCTGTCGTAGCGGATGTCGCCCCCCGACGAGAACAGGCGGTCGGTCTTGAACCCGGCGTTGAGGCGCGCGGCGTCGCGCACGTGCTCGAAGTCGTACGTGATCACCGCCCGGCCGCCGACCATGAACACGGGGTCGACGTCGTAGGCGAGCCGCCGGGTCCTGCCCCGGTAATCGTTGATGCCGCCGGACGAGTTCGGGCTCGCGATCTGGTGGAAGAAGAGGAGCTCGACGTCGCTCTTCAGCCGGAGGTGGACGGCGTCGAGGCTGATCGCCCTGCCCTGATCGAGCAGGCTCTCCTGCATCTCGAAGCCCGCGGTGTCCTCGAGCGGCGTCCGCGCCGGCACGGAGAGCGCCTCGGCGCAGGCGGCGAGCGCCTCGCGCTGCTCCTCGAGCACCCGGGAGAGCGCCTCGGCGCGCGCCACGGCGGCCGCGTAGCCGGGCTCGCCGCGCGCGACGCGCCGGGCCTGCTTCACCACGTAGGGCGCCACGGCGAGCGCCTCGACGTGCATGCGCAGGAGGAACGACACGGCGCGGAGCGCGTCGCGCGCGATCGTCGCGGCGGGCTCGTGCCCCGCGCTCGCCGCGCGGAGCGCGACAGCGGCGCC
>NZ_JEMA01000701.1 GCF_001589285.1 Sorangium cellulosum
CGGCGCTGGGCAGCGCGCCGGCGCTGGGCAGCGCGCCGTCTCACGCCGCCCCGGGCTCCGGCAACACGCCGGCGCTGGGCGCGCCGGGCTCGGGCAGCGCGCCGGCCTTCCGGGGCGGCACGGTGGCCCTCGATGTCGGCGTCGGCGCCGGCGGCACGCTCGCCGCGGGCGAGACGGTCGTCGCGGGCCGCATGCAGGTACCTGGCGGGGTCCCCGGTCCGGGCGGCACGCTGGAGGCCGTGGGAGGCGCCCTCCCCGCGCCACCGGAGCGTCGCTCCTCGTCCAGGGCGCTGCCCGCCGTGATCGCCAGCGCGCTGACGGTCGCGGCGGGCATCGTCGCCGTCGTCGTGCTTCGATCGCCCGCTCCGGACGCGCCCGTCACACCGGCGGACATGCCTTCGCCCGTCGCGCAGGAGCCCGCGGCGCCGCCGACCCCCGTCGCACAGGAGCCCGCTCCGCCGCCAGCGCCGATCGAGCAGGAGTCCTCCCCGCCTCCGTCGAGCGCCCTCCCCGCTGCTTCCTCGTCAGCCTCGGCTGGGCCCGCCAGGCCGCCGGCGGCGTCCCCACCGGGCACCGCGAGGGCCTCCAGGCCGGCGCGCCCGGCGTCGCCTTCCCCGCCCAGGCGATCTGCGCCGGCCGCGCCCACCAGCAAGGGAGCTTCCGAGAGGGATCCCACCTTCGGATTCTGAATCAGACAGGGGGGGTATCTCTCGAGCTGACGCTGGAACACCGCGAGAGTTGCCCGCGCAACCAAACCCTCTCGCCCCCGTCTCCCGTCTCCCGTCTCCCCTCTCCCGTCTTACGACCATCGTCCTCGTCTGGCGTGCTCGTGCGCGTGCGCGTTCCACGTCCTCCATCGTGCCGCTACACGTCTCACGGTGACGGGAGAAGGGATGGATCGGGCACGCGCACGCGCACGCGCACGACAGACGCGCACGGAGACGATGGGTCGGGAGACGGAAGACGGGAGACGAAAGACGGAAGACGGGGGACTGAGGACCGGCGATGGATTGACGCCAACCAACCCCGAAGACCGGCTCTCTCTCCGCTCATACCCTGGCCGTCGTCAACCAGTGCGGATTCTTCGTCGTCCCATCAAAGCGCTCGGTCGTCTTGAACTGCTCGTGCTTCCCCGTGGCCCCGAGCGCGGCGGTGCGCGCCAGGATCGCCGAGACGCGCTCGCTGCCGAGCGGCTGAAACGTGTAAGCCGCCCTGAGCGCCTGCTTGAGAACCCCCATCGTATCGCAACCGGTGATGACCACCGACGTTGGCAAGCTCATCGGGTAATGCAGGCACTCGGTCGCCGAGACCGCCCCGGTCATCATGATATCCCCGCTGGCGAACGGCTTCATCCCGAGCACCCCGATGCCCCGCTCGGTCAGCACGGGGAGCACCTTCTTCTCGAAGCTGCGGTAATGGGGATCCATCACGTTGAGCGGCATCTGCACGGCGTCGAGCGGCACGCCCTGGCGCTCCGCCATCTGCAGCATGGCCAGGTGGATGTCCGGATCCTTGTGGCCGGTGAAGCCGATGAACCGGATCTTGCCGGCCTTCTTCGCGGCCACGAGCGCCTCCATCGCGCCGCCAGGCCCGTAGATCTGCTCGGGATCGCTCATCCGGATGATCTCGTGCATCTGCACGAGATCGATGACGTCGGTCCGCAGCCGACGGAGCGACTGCTCGAGCTGCGCCTCGGCGACAGCGCGCGTGCGGCCGTCGAGCTTCGTCATCAAAAAGGCCTTCTGGCGATAGCCGTCCTGGAGCGCCTTGCCCATCAGCTCCTCGCTCCTGCCCTCGTTGTAATCCCAGCAGTTGTCGAGGAAGTTGATCCCGTGATCGAGCGCGAAGCGGACGAGCCGGATGCTCTCCTGCTCGTCCTTCGGCTTCGCGATGTGGTACCCGCCGAGCCCCACGAGGCTGACGTTCACGCCGGTCCGCCCGAGAGGCCTCATCGGCATCACGCCCCCGGCAGGCAGCTCGACGTCCTGCGCCCCGGGCGCGCCAGGCGCAGGGCCCTTGGGAGGATCCTGAGAACCCCCGCTCGCAGATGTGGCATTTTGCCCCACCTGCGCGCTTCCTGCACACGCGCTGAGCGCGACGCCGGCACCCACTGCATGAAGGAATGTCCGTCGGGAAGGTCGCTTCGTCATGAAAGGCAGCGCTCCTTTCGAGGACGAAGCTGGATTGCAGGGGATGTGCCAGGCGGCCCGGCACGACGGCGCGCAGGCCGCGCCGCCAGCCCAGGAGATGGGCCGGTCAGGCCTTGAGCACGTCGAGCTCGCCTTCCTCGCCGAAGGAGCCGAAGTTCTTTATCGGACCCCCGCCCTCCTCGGTGCAGCCGACCGCGTTCGCGAGCGTCGTGAGCAGCTTGTTGTGGGGAGCATCCTTGTCCTGCACCGTGTCTTGCTGCCGCGTCACCTTGATGTACTGACCCGTCTTCAAGTAGCCGCCGCAGCTCCCCGCGATGATGTACGGAAGGTCGCGGAAGTCGTGCCGCTTCCCGTTGGAGAGCTCGTTCATGAACACGACAGCGCTGTTGTCGAGCACGGACGTCCCGCCCTCGTCATAGCCCGCGAGCCGGTCGAGCAGATAGACATACTCGCCCATGAACCAGCGATCGATGTTGAAGAGCATCTCCTCGTAGCCGTCCACGACGCTCCCTGTGTCGTCGTCCTTCGTGTTCCCGTGAGAGAGCTTGTGGTGGTTGTACTCGTGGTTCATCCCGTCCCACCTGAAGATGGGCCCGTGCGCGCCCGAGCCCCACTGCAGCGTCGCCGAGCGCGTCGCGCCTGTCGCGATCGCCAGCGCGAGGATGTCCATCTGCATGCGGCCGATCGTCCGGAACTCGGCGTCGAACGCCACGGTCTGCGGGTCGATCCCCTCGATCTCCGCCGCCCTCCCCGGCGGGAGCTCGCGCGGGATGACCCCCGCGTTGCCCATGCCCACCTCCAGGTCGCGCACCGTCTGGAAGTGCATGTCGAGCTTGTCGCGATCGGCCTTGCTGAGCTTCTTCTTGAGCAGGCCTTCGTACTCGGCCCCGACCAGGTCGAGCACGCTCTGGCGGCGCTTCGTGAGCCGCACGATCGCCTCGTCCTCGAGGTTCGTCACGCCGATCAGGTCCTGGTACGCGAGCCACGGGTTGTTCTCGCCCGTCACGGGCTGCTCGGGGCCGCTGTACGAGATGTGCCCGCGCACGTTCGGGGTCTTCGCCCCGACCATCAGCGTCAGCGCGGGCGTGCCCGGCGGGTTGACCTTGTTCGCGATGAACTGATCGAGCGAGATCCCCGCGGGGTACTGGCTGCCCTGGACGAGCGGCTGCGCCGTGAGCTTGCAGCCGATCCCCTTCGCGTGATCGTCGCCCGCGCTCATGTCCCGCCCGAAGCCGCGCGGCACCATGTGGATGCCCCGCGGGATCAGGAGCCTGTCCCTGTACGCGGCGAGCGGCGCGATCGCCCGATCTGCGCCGAACGAGGCGGCCGTCAGCGCGCCGTACGCCGTGCCCGGGAAGAACCGGTCCATGTTCACGCCGTTGCACATGAAGAAGGCGATGAACCGGCGCGGCGCGGTCGGCGCGTCGGCCTTGGCGTCGCGCGCCCGCAGCGACTCGAGGAACGGGAGGCCGAGCATCACCCCGCACGCGCCCCGCAAGAACGTTCTGCGATTCATTGCTCCACCTCTTCCGCCGCGTCTTCCACCGCACGGTTCCTGAACGTCTTCGTCTGCGTGAGCGCGACGAGCAGCTCCTTGATGTTGTACCCGGTCTCGACGAGCTTCGCGTCGAGCTCCTCGATCGTGCACGCGTCCTCGGGCGAGAGCTGGCGGGCATTGCCGTATCGATACCAGTTCGTCAGATAGCACCGCTCCGCGACGGGGCTCTGCGCGAGCTGCTTCACGAGGTCGATCGCGCCGTCGAAGCGCATCTCCGTCGCGCCGACAGTGAGCGTGCCGGACGCGTCGATGGGCGCGCCGCCCTCGTCGGCGCGGTATCGCCCGACCGCGTCGAAGTGCTCGAACGCGAAGCCGGGCGGGTTGATCATGCCGTGGCACGTGCTGCACGCCTTCGGGGACGTGTGCGCCTCCACCTGATCCCGCGTCGTCCTGATCTCACCCTGGATGGGCGGCAGCTCCGTGTCGACGTTCGCCGGCGGATCCGGCAGATCCGCGCAGAGGATCTGGCGCTGGATGAACACGCCGCGGTGGATCGGGGACGTCTTGTTGAAGAACGCGTGCGAGCTCAGGAAGCCGGCCTGCGTGAGCAGCCCTGCGCGCGCGCCCGGGTCGAGCGGCGTCTCCACGAGCTCGCTCGTGAACGAGCCCTCGACGCCGTAGATCGGGGCGAGCTTGTCGTTCACGAAGCCGACGGACGAGGTCATCAGCGCCTCGTAGTCGCCCTCCATCTCGAGGACGACGTGCCGGATGAACCGCCGTGTCTCGGCCTTCATGGCCGAGGACACGCTCGCGTCGAAGTCCGGATAGAGCGCCGGATCCTTCGTGAGATCGTCGTAGCGGCTCACCTGCAGCCACTGGTCGTGGAAGTCGTCCAGGGCGCTCACCGCCCTGGGATCGGCCAGCATGCGCCGCGCCTCGGCCTCGACGCCCTCGGGCGTGCCCAGCGCCCCGCCCTCGGCGGCCGCGAGGAGCGCGTCGTCGGGCAGGCTGTTCCAGAGCAGGTAGGAGAGCCGGGTAGCGACCTCGTGGCCGTCGAGCGGGATGATGTCCTCGCCGTCGAGCGCCTCGCTGAGCTCGACGCGGTAGAGGAAGTGCGGCGACTGGAGCATCACCTCGATCACGTGCCGGACGCCCTGCTCGAACGGCGTGCCCGCCTCGAAGAGGCCATTGCCGCGCGCGAACGCGGCGACGTACGCCTCCTCCTGCTCCGCCGAGAGCGGCCGCCGGTAGACGCGCTTGCCGAGCTCCTGGATGAACCGCCGGGCGCACGCGGCGCCGTCTCCCTCGGGCGCGCAGGGCAGGATCTTGCCGAGCACGGCCTCGTCGGCGACGGCGCTCTCCGCGATGGTCTCGGCGGCGCGGCGGTAATCGCGGGCGAGGCGGTCGGAGACGGTGAGCGCCCTGGCGTTGTTGGTGAACCCCTCGAACGCCGGGTCCGCCAGGAACGACGCCGCGGCCTTCATGTCCTTGCCGAAGAGGTCCCGGATCGTGTTGTCGTACTGCGCGTGCGTGAGCCGCGTCAGCCGCGGCGTCGGGCCGGGCGCGGTGACGCCGGGTGCGCACTGGACGCCTGTGTCAGGGCCGGTGTCAGGGCCGGTGCCAGGGCCGGTGTCAGGGCCGTCGCCAGAGCTGGAGGATCCGTCCGGGCCTCGGTCGGCTCCCGAGCACGCGGCCGCGCTCGAGAGCGCGAGGACCGCGAGCAGCATCCTCGGGGTGCTTCGTTTCAAGGGCAGCTCCCTTCGTGAAGAGGTCGAAAAGCAAGAATGTACAAGCGGGGCCCGAGACAGGCTATCGGCGACGAGCGCCGACCGTCAACGCGGCGGGCGCGCCGCGGGTGCTTTTCGTCCATGCGCTGGATCCGTTCAGGGGCGATGGCGCAGCGCGGTGGTGACGCGCTGCGGCCGGGGAGGCGCCGCCTGTGGGTGGCCGGGAGAGCCTTATCTACGGCGCGGGTGACGGCGCCTGATGGCGCACACAGGGAACGCTCTCCTTCACGGCATCGAGGGCTGACACCTGCCCTCCGAGCATTTCGCCGTCATCCCTGCCGGATACACGGGCGCGCACGGAGGGCACGCGCCGAAGCCCTCGGGGCAGACGATGCTGGCGAGATCCGCGCTCTGGTTGAGGGCGACGATGCCTGTCCCGTCGCACCCCTCGCAGCACCCGACGCCGTCGCGCAGGGCGCAGTCCGCGTCTTGCGTGCATTCCGTCAGCGGGGACTCGCGCACGTCGAGGACGACGCAGCGCCCGCTCTCGCACGCGGCGGTGAAGTACTGGGAGGTGCGCTCGGCCTCGGTGGCCGGCGGGCACGGCGCGCACGCCACGTCCCCGCACCCGGTGGCGACCGAATAATCCGCCGACGCCTCGCGGTGGATGGCGACGAAAGCGCTGGCGTCGACAGGGTCGCAGGAGGCGCAGCAGCGCGGCGAGGCGAGGACGCAATCGCCCGCCGACGCGCAGGTATCCATGTCCGGGGCGCCGCCCTGACAGGCCTCCTGACAGGCAGCGAGCGACTCGAAGCGGTTCTCGTTGCCGTCGCAGCCGCCCCACGTGAACGGAACGCAGACGCCGGTGCTGGGGTCGTGCCAGTAGCGCGGGATCGCCGCGTCGCAGGGGCCGACGTCCTGCGGCAGCGCGCACCGCGCCGGCAATTCTCCGCCAGCGCCGCTGCTCGCGACCGAGCCGCCGCCGCTGCCCGTGACCGCGCCGCCGCCGCTGCCCGTGACCGCGCCGCCGCCGCTGCCCGTGACCGAGCCGCCGCCGCCCGGACCCCCGCCGCCCGGTCCGCCGTTGTTCTCCACCTCGCCGCAGCCCACGGCGAGCAGGAGAGAGGTAAGCAAGCCAAGACCGAGGGATAAGCGGCGATGCATGCCAGATGCATTGCAACCAGCGTGCCCCCGGTCGCCGGAGGATAAGCCCGTCGATTGAAGGAGTTTCATGCGTGTCCGATGGCATGCCAGGCGGCGGTGTGCCAGGCGGAGCGGCACACCGTGACGACGTCGTCCAGGTGCGGCGCGGCCTCGACGGCGCGCGGCGCGCGGAGCCGACGTTATCCCACCCATCGGCCGATCGGCGCCTGTGTGCGTCAGCGCGCGCGCCCGTCACGCGGCGCGCGCGCCCGTCTCACGCGGAGATCTCGAGCGACGGGAGCTGCTCGCGGAAGAACGCGTTGTACTTGGGGTCGTTGTACCGCTCGTACTCGAGCACGAAGGGCGTGAGCTGACTGACTCCGCCCTTGTACCGGATGGTGAGCGCCATCGGCGTGACCTCGCGGTAATTGCTGGTCGGCGGCAGGTCGTCGTTCGTCTTCCCGCCGGCGGAGAACAGGGTGAGGAGCACGCCGTCGGGGTCGTCGTAGACGACGCGGAACCCCTCCGGGATGCGCTCGTGGCCGCGGATCAGGGTGGTACAGCCGATCTTCTGCATGAAGCTCTTGAACTGCCGCTTGCCGAACGGGAATCGGGCGGTGGCCCGCTGGAGCTCGGCGGGGATCGCGTCGGCCTCGCTCGGGTCGCTCCACAGCATCTGGAAGCGGATCTCGGGGTCGTTGAGCGAGGACAGCGACCGCCACTTGGCCGCGAGGGTGTCGTCGCGCGCGACGCCCGCGTGGACGAAGAGGATGCGGTCGAAGATCAGCATGTTCGGGAGCGCCTCGAAGAGGCGCATGTACGCGGCGAACACCTCGTTCGGCGCGATCGCCGCGAGCGAGCTCATCGCCTCGGAGGGCCGCACCGGCGCGAGCACGCGGCCGTTCAGCTCGACGTAGTACTCGTGGTTGCCGCGCAGCACGAAGACGTTGTCGGGCGCGGCGAGGAAGAGCTGCATCACCGTGCGCAGGATGCCGTTGTAGCTGAACCTGCCGCGGTCGATGTAGTCGCCCAGAAACACGAGCATCATCCGGGGGTTGTGCGCAGGGTCCTCGCGGTGCGCCTGCACCTTGGCGAAGAAGTCGGCCTGCATCAGCGCCGCCTTGAGGCACGAGTAGCACCCGTGCAGGTCGCCGACGACGAGGAGCTCGACCTCCTCGGCGGGGTCGGGCGAGGCGACGTAGATGTGGCCGTCGAGGAACGGCGGCTGCCCGGCGAAGCCCGAGAAATCCGTCGCGCCCTCGAGCCGGCCCGCGCCGCGCGCGCGCTGCTCCTCGAGCTTCTCCTCGAACCGGCGCATCAGGTCGAGGTCGACCTTGGCCTGCTCGGCGAACGTGGCCGGGTCGCTCGCGTAGTCCCACTCGAACGCCTTGAAGAACGGGTGATCGATCTCGCGCGCCTTCTTGCGCGTGGCCGGGTCGATCACGATCGCGCCCTGCTCGACCGGCTCGATGTCCACGTCGTCGATCTCGGTCGGGGTCGCGAGGAGGGCGAAGAGCTCGTCGCGGAACCGCTGCTCGTTCGGGTGGACGACGCCGTCGGCGAGCATGAGCCCGTCGACGATCGCGAGCAGCGCCTCGCGGCTGTCCTCGTCGAAGCTGTCGAGGAGCTCGAAGCAGCGGAGCTTGATCTTCGCGAGGACGAAGTCCCTCGGGTCCTCTCCGTCGGCGACGCTCTCGGTGAAGAGGGTCTGGATCTGGTGGTCGACCTCGGCGAACACCTCGTGGAAGTGAGCGGTCCACCGCGCGATGACGTCCTGGTTCGCCGGGGCCTCGGCGCCGAGGGCGTCGAGCGCGCGCTGCGACACGAGCTCCTGGATGTAGCCGCGGATGAAGGACTTCTCCGTCGCGTCGAGCTCGCCGTCGATGTAACCGAACCCCGTGAGATAGTAGATGATGGCTTGCATCTGCTGCTCAGCGACGCGTGGATCAGGGCTGAACGACATCATCAGGCAGCTCTCCTCTCGCGGTGGACCCCCAGGGTAGCGCAAGACGGGCGCGCCGCGGCGACGGCCGCGCGCCTCACGGCGACCCGGCCGGCCCCGGGCGCCCGACGAACGCGCGGATCCGCGCGCGATCAGCCTCGGACAGCGGGCGCCCCGGGGGCGGCATGGTCCGCTCCTCGAGGACCCGGCGCGCGATGGACTCCCGGAGCGTCGTCGTCGTCGTCCACGCCGCGGGCGTGGAGAGGTCGACCCCGCCCTCGCCGCCCGGGAGGTGGCAGGGCGCGCACGCGCGGGCGACGACCGGCGCGAGGTCGTCCCAGGCGGGCGCGGCGTCGCCGTCGCCCGCGGAGAAGCGCCGGAGGGCGCCCGACGCGAGCAGCCAGACGTCGCCGCCCGGCGAGCCGATGAGCTTCCCGCCGCGCGGGAGGCGCGCGCCGCGGGTCTCGCGCGCGCCGGTCGCGTCGAGCACGCCGAGCTCGTCGCCGTCGGCGAACCACACGCGATCGCCGGCGACGGCGAGCGCGTGGAGCGCGGCGCTCGCCCGCAGCCGGAGGCGCAGCACGCCGGCGGCGTCCTCCTCGTAGAGCGCCGCGGGGGTCGCCGCGAGCAGCCTGCCGGCGCCGGTGACGGCGAGGAGCGGCGCGGGGCCGTCCGGCAGCGGGTACGACCGCAGCGCCCGCGTGGCGACGTCGAGGGCGCGGAGCCCGTCGCCGAGCGCGAAGGCCACGCGCCCGCCGCCCGCCGCGAACGCCGCGAGCGGCCCGGTCGCGTAGCGCGTGACGGTGGCGCCGTCCGCCACCGCGATCTCGCCGTCCAGCGCGAAGGCGGCGCCGCCCGCGAAGGGGGCGCCGCCCCCGCCGAGGCCGAGCGCGGCCCGCACCGGGGCGCGCTCGAGGCCGTAGCGGTCGGCGACGGGCTCGAACGCGCCCTGGCCCGGCAGCCTGAGGAGGCGCCCCTCGGCGTCGACGCCGACGATCCACGTGCCGTGGCCGTCGGGCGCGGGGAGCGCCGCGGCGCTGACCCAGCGGTGGGGCGCGCGCTCGACCCGGGCGAGCGCGCCGTCCACGAAGACGGCCGCGGCGCCGTCGTGGAACAGCACGACGCGGCGGCCGTCGTCGGCGACAGCGCGNGCCGTCGTGGAACAGCACGACGCGGCGGCCGTCGTCGGCGACAGCGCGGACGGGGCCGAG